>CAZNCM010000033.1:888-4514 GCA_964571155.1 uncultured Lyngbya sp.
CCCCATCAACTTCTCGCAAGGGGCGGCTAATGTCGGGGCTAACGACATCAATTCCGGCGATATCAAGACCGATAATTTTGGCAACTCGGGAAAACAGCCAAATATTTTCCGGGTGAACTTCATCGGTGCGGTCAATGGCACTTCCCCCGGTACTAAGGTTAGCGGTGGCTCGGAGGAAGCAGCGTTCTCCTGCGGGTAATACCGACTCTAAACCGTAGCCTTGTTCAGCCAGCATCGAGAGGGCGGTTTTATCAATTTCGATCCGAGTCAGAACATTATCATGTCCATCGCCTCGTCGGGAGTCCCGGTTGGTTTCCTCAATTAATTGTTCGATAGTGGAACGACCATCCCCAACCACGTGTCCGGGTACCCGTTCAGAGACGGCGACGACTTTTCCGTTGACGACTAATACCCGAAAGTCGCGACCTTGATAGAAGCGTTCTACAATCACGCTGCGGGTTTTAGAAGCGGTGCTGGCTGAATCGTAGGCTTGTTCTGCTGTTTCCCAGCGAGTAATATCGAGGGTAATGCCGCGACCGTGATTTCCGTCTAGAGGTTTCATGGCGATGGGATAACCGCCTACAAAGTCAACCGCATCTTCCAACTCATCAAAGTAGCGAATGACAGTCCCTCTGGGAACGGGAACCCCGGCATTTCGCAGGATTTGTTTGGTGCCTTCTTTATCACAGGCCAGTTCTACGCCTAAAATGCTGGTATGACCGCTCAGGGTGGCTTGAATCCGTTTTTGATTGACTCCATAGCCCAGCTGAATCATAAAGCGGGTTTTCAATTCAAGCCAAGGAATGTTTCTGGCTTCGGCTTCACTGACGATCGCATCGGTACTCGGGCCTAGAGCTGCTTGAGCTTTGAGTTCTTTGAGATCTTCGAGATCTTGGTTGAGTTCTTCTTCGCTATAGATGCCATTTTCGACAATACTCTGACACAGGCGTACTGCAGCCCGACCTGCATACCGACCCACTTGTTCACTTTGATACTCATAGACCACTTGAAAAATTCCGGGTGTCGCTGTTTCTCGGGTTCGACCAAACCCAACTGACATTCCGGCTAAGTTCTGGAGTTCGAGGGCGACGTGTTCGATAATGTGTCCCATCAACGTTCCCCGTTGCACCCGACTGAGAAATCCTCCTCTAACTCCCGGTGAACAGTGATGTTCGACTAAACTCGGCAAAGCGGAGGTTAGACCTTCATAGAAGCCGGGAATATCGCAAGAATAGCGTTCCACGAGATCTTCGAGGTCTAGGCGCATGACGATCAGTTTATGCCGTCTGATGCTCCAGTAGTTGGGGCCGCGTAATGTCAGAACCTTGAGAATTTTCATATCTGTCTATGAGTGGGTGATGCCGGAGTGGTCTAGAGTAATAATTCTACTGTTATCAATTTCTAACTTTAAAATACATCCTAACTGTTCTCGATGAACAGTTGAGCAATTTAGGGGGCGGGAGAATTGAGTTAAACTTTTGAATTGGCTTTAGGAGCTACAGGAGTTAGACAATTGAGTGGGAAAGATCCACGCAGATTATTGGTTGTGATTTCCCGATCTATTTCCAGCAGCTCCTCTTGCCTTAACATTTCAACACCATTTTCTGTGCAAACTTGAGAGAAAATTGACGTTTAGGAACAGTTCCTTAGAGACTCTGTGATGCGATCGGAATCCGGGTGCGGATGTTGTATTCATCGCCATGGGAGAGGATATGAACTCGCAAATTAAACAGACTCAGTGGATCGGCTGCGCCGACTTTAGACGCATTAGTATAAGACATTTCAGTCGCATCCACAATAGTTACGGTGCCTTTACCAATCACCTTAAGTTTTTCTTGAGCTTCAAACATCGCACAAGTGTCTTCATCAATTCCCAAGCCTAAACGTTCAGGATGAGAGGTGATCGCACTGATCAAGCGGCTTAAGCGGTTACGGTTGTGGAAGTGTTGATCGACAATGACTTCAGGCATGATATCTAAACCGGTTGCCATGTCCACCAGGGAACGATTTGGGGATTCTCCACTGCCTCCGCCTGCGATCATATGATGGCTCATGACTGCTGCACCTGCACTGGTTCCCGCCAACGCCATTCTCCCTTCGCGAGCGGCTACCCGAATTTTACTCATTAATGGGGTGTCTGCCAGCAAACTATAAAGGCGAAGTTGATCTCCTCCAGTGAGAAATACTCCTGTACAGGAGGTGTCGAGGTAAGAGTGCCAGTCTGTGTTTTCACAGTGATGACGTTCGCGAATATCAAAGATTTTGATCTCTTTAGCTCCCATCTCCTCAAAGATTCTTTGATAACGTTCCCCTTGAAGCCCCGGTTCTCGGGATGCCGAAGGAACAATGGCAAGCTGTGCTTTTGCTCCGCCTGCACGGTTAAAGAAGGTTTGCAGAATCTCACGTCCATGAACTTTATCTTCCGCTCCCCCAATAATTAAAATTGAGGTTTGAGTGGGTGGGGGTATCATGTGTTCAAGGGCTTGAGACGTCAACTGCTGCATATTTAATCTCCTCTGATCAGGATAAGTTTAATCAGTGGGATATAATCCCTACTTAAAATATTTACAGGCTTTTTTGGGGGGGTTCTGGTCAATTCTTGACTTTTTATATTGGGCATTTGAGAGGTAAAGCCGGAGATAATCGACCCCGACGAGTAAACGACTGATGATAACCGGAGCCGGTGTTGACGGGTTGACCTGGCTGTTGAAGTTTCCCTCACCCTGACTGTTTTGATTGGGTCTTACTTCCCAATTTCCTGAGATCTGAAAGTCATCAGCTTCCATCTTGACCAAGGGTTACAGTCACCTCTGTTATTTGAGGGCGGAGTCATCGATGACTTGAGCCGGAAGATTCTTGTGCGGTGTTTAACCCGGTTGACCTCAACGCTTAGGTGGGTCTTTGGTAAGATTAACTTTACACCCAGTCAAGTTGAATTTGCCCCTCGAATTTAGGTTATAGGCGTGAAAATTCTATCATCTCATGCTAGTGAGCCTAGCTTCAGATTTTTTTCGGTGATTCCCACGACAGACAACCTAATTCCATTTTTGTCGGTAAAGTTAGCTTTACACCCAACTATAGTATATTTTGATACCGAATAAACGATTTTTGAGATTTTATCGCTTATCATATAGCATTGTACAGATTTGTGGTTTCCAGTTTTCAACGTTTCTTAACAATTAATTCCTCTGAGTTTTATCCCTGTGCGATTTGACATTATCACCCTGTTCCCAGATTTTTTCAGTTCTCCACTGCAATCCGGATTGTTAGGTAAGGCTTTAGCCAAGGAAATTGCCCAGATTCATTTGGTCAACCCGCGAGATTTTACGACAGATAAGCATCGACGAGTTGATGATGAACCCTATGGCGGTGGAGTTGGAATGGTACTTAAGCCGGAACCGATTTTTGCCGCCGTTGAGTCTGTACCTATCTTACCCCGACGAGACATCATTTTGTTGACTCCCCAGGGAGAACGAATGAATCAAAGTTTATTTCGGGAGTGGGCGACAGCTTTCGATCAACTGGTTGTCATTTGCGGTCATTATGAAGGCTTTGACGAACGAATTACTCATATTGTGACTCGGGAAGTCTCTTTGGGCGATTTTGTCCTGACTGGGGGGGAAATT
>CAZNCM010000033.1:4524-7511 GCA_964571155.1 uncultured Lyngbya sp.
CGTTTACTTCCGGGAACGGTGGGTAAGGAAGAATCTCTCAAAGCTGAAAGTTTTGAACAACAGCTTCTTGATTATCCTCACTACACTCGACCCGCAGAATTTCGCGGTTGGAAAGTTCCCGATGTTTTACGGTCGGGAAATCATGCTGAAATTGAAAAGTGGCGACAACAACAGCAACTTCAACGCACTCTTGCACGTCGTCCGGATTTACTCGATCCCGATTTGTAAATGAATTGAGGGGAGAAATACTTGAGGATTAATTCTTCTCCGGTGCTTTACCCCTCGTTTGTTCTGGGAAAATATCAAACCTTGTTCTTTTTTGGTCTACTTTCACCATTTAAGTTCAATATTACCCGTTCTTTCAATCACAGAAACGACACAGATCGTTGGTAAGAATTAATTCCCTAAAAATTGACTTCTAAAAAAACTGTTTTTAATCAAATTTGGTGTATAATAAAGTGTTTAAGGAGTTTACTTCTAGGAGATAACGTTCACGTCTGTTATTACAGATTAACGCTTCCTAGAAAGTTCTACAATTCCTTTTTCCACATTTTAATATCTTCATTTGTTACAATCATCAGGGATTGTTGCTATCCGTGCATTTTGTGGAGATAGATCAGACAAGAAAGCCTCTGCCATACGCTCCAATTAAACTCAGTAATTAGTGACATCTATACCCATAAGCGGGTCTATCTATTTTAAAGGTTTTATTCAGTTTTATATCCAGATTTTATTTGATCTGGAATTCTTGATAGTCAGATTTTTAAGAGTCTGGCTTGCTGTTTAGTTGCAAAAACCGAGTCAAAAAAAGTAGGATAAATATATGGATATTACTCAATCCCTCGAAAAATATCAATACTTTCAACTGCGAATTCAACCCTTATTAGAAGTCATTTATGATCAACCGACCGTCCAAACCTTATTAAAGCAAATTTTTGAGATTCTTCAAGACTATTCCTCGGAGTTTCACGAAGAAAATCTCAATAAATGGAGTCAAGACAATGTTCTACTGATTACTTATGGTAACAGTATTGAAAAATTCGGAGAACAACCGTTACTCAGCCTCAAAAACTTTTTAAATAAATATCTCAAAGATACCATTACAGGGGTTCACATTTTACCCTTTTTTCCTTACAGTTCCGACGATGGATTTTCGGTGATTGACTATTTAAAAGTTAATCCCCAACTTGGAGATTGGGAAGATATCGAAAATATTGCCAATCAATTTGACTTGATGGCTGATTTAGTCATTAATCATATCTCCAGTCAAAGCGATTGGTTTCAGCAGTTTCAACAGGGCGAAAAACCCGGTTCTGATTATTTTATCACGGTTGATCCGAGTACGGATTTATCGGCAGTTGTTCGTCCTCGCAGCACACCTGTACTCACACCCGTTGACACACCAGAAGGCGAAAAACACGTTTGGGCTACCTTTAGTGAAGATCAAATTGATCTCAATTTTGCTAATCCAAATGTCTTGTTAGAATTTATCAAAATTATTCTCATTTATGTCCAAAAAGGCGCTAAATATATTCGCTTAGATGCAGTAGGATTTCTCTGGAAAGAAATCGGCACTTCTTGTATTCATCTTCCCCAAACTCATGCGGTTGTCAAACTGTTGCGAGAACTTTTACAACTGGTGAATCCTTCAGTTGTTTTAATTACAGAAACAAACGTTCCTAACCGAGAAAATCTCAGCTATTTTGGCAACCGGAATGAGGCACATATGATCTATAATTTTAGTCTGCCGCCTCTAGTTTTACACGCCCTTATTCAAGGAAAATCTGACTATTTAAGAACTTGGATGATGAGTATGCCACCGGCACCTTTAGGCTGTGCTTACTTCAATTTTACGGCTTCCCATGATGGCATTGGTTTACGTCCAACTGAAGGATTATTATCAGAACAAGAGTATTGGACGATGTTAGAAACCATGAAAAAATTTGGGGGAAAAGTGAGTATGAGAACAAAACCGGATGGGAGTGAAAGCCCTTATGAATTGAATATTTCTCTGTTTGATGCAATGAAAGGAACAGTTCGGGGGGAAGATAAATGGCAAGTTCAACGGTTTCTTTGTTCACAAACGATTATGATGTCGTTAGAAGGAATTCCGGCTTTTTATATTCACGTTCTGAATTGGATTTAAACGAACTCGAAAATAAACTCAGTCATCCTCATTCACCCCAATCTATTATCTTTCGAGAACTCTGTCGTCGGATTCAAATTCGTCGCCGTCAAAGTGCTTTTCATCCCAACGCAACTCAGTATACACTACAATTGAAGCGAGTTTTATTTGGGTTTTGGCGACAGAGTATTATTCGTGATCAAAGTATCTTTTGTATTTTCAATTTAACGGATCAGCCACAAGTTTTGCGATTATCAGATTTGAATTTAGTTTGTACCGATCCCTGGTGTGATTTGATTAGTGGTGAGACAGTCGATAATATCTATTCTTGCTTAAATCTGCATCCTTATCAAGCGATTTGGCTAACGAATAAATTTTAATCTTTGATTGAGTCCTCTGGCATTTCAATTGCAGTAAATCTCATCTGTATTATACCTTGGAGGCGTTTGATTTGAACGTCTCTATTTGTTTTGGGGTGGAGATGAAATCGCAATTTGTAATGATTTACTACTTCATCAAGAATATTTTATGATAAGATAAAAGACTTGATTCTTTGTGAAAGTCTAGTCTCATTTCATTTTTAGCTTATGAATTCTACTGAAATTACTTCCCAAACGGATCAGAAAGTAAAATCCTATTTGTGGATGATTCTTCTTTTTGATCTAGTTTTCCTGGGTTTAACAATTCGTCGGGCGGTTTTGTTGGGAAAAAGTCCGATGGTTTACTTTGGCGAAACAGGGATTATTAGCTGGTTATCTTGTGTACAATTATTGGTTTTATCAGGATTAGCATGGCGAATTAGTTCGGTGAGAAAGCAAGCCAAAATCCAAGGAAAGAAAGCCCCTCAAACTCTATGGAAGTT
>CAZNCM010000033.1:7521-8803 GCA_964571155.1 uncultured Lyngbya sp.
TGGATTTATTTCTCTCGCTATCGATGAAATTGTTCAGATTCATGAAGGAACAGATTGGCTAATTCATTGGCTATTTAAAATAGAAGAAACTCGATTAACAGATAGTTTTGATGATATGATTGTGATTTTTTATAGTATTGTTGGAGGTTATATTTTGTATGATTTTTGGGATGAATTTAAACGCTACTTTCAGGTTTTTAGTTTGTTTATTTTTGCTTTTGTCTTAAAGGGAATTATGGTGGCATTTGATATTTATACAAACGATGAAACGATTTTATCAGCTTGGTTTAATAATCCAGAAGATCAAAAAATGATGTTAGATTGGTTATCAACGATTGAAGACTCATTTAAGATTTTGGCTGAGGGAGTATTTATTGCCGCTTTTATTGGCTGTTTAAAAATTGCTAAACGAATTACTCAAAAGCAAATAACTGAGTAAAATATTGTTAACCCTCAGTTAATTACCGTGAAGTTGAGTTTAAATTTCAACTGAGGGTGATGAGAGAAATAAAGCTATATTCTACCTTTACAAACCATATACCCAAATAATCAGTAAGGGTGTCAAGATGCTTAATAAGATCGAGAGAGGGGCACCAACTCGGGTAAAGTCAAAAAACTTATATCCTCCTGTACTATAAACCATCGTATTCGTTTGATAGCCAATCGGTGTCATAAAGCTACAAGAAGCGGCTAAAGTCACCGCAAACATTAACGCAAATGGGTTGAAACCTAGAGTTTTTGCAACTTCAACAGAAATCGGAATCATCAACAAAACAGAAGCATTATTCGAGAGAATTTCAGTTAGTAAAACAGTCACAACATAGAAGAACATCACAATCCAATAACCCGAAAGATTTCCCCCAACTGCAACTAAACCTCGGGCTAACCATTCGGTTGTTCCTGACTTTTCCATCGCAATTCCTAAAGGAATTAATCCCGCTAACAGAAAAATAACATCCCAACGAACCGCCCCATAAATTTCTCCCGGTTTGAGACATCCGGTCATCACCATTAAAATTACCCCGGCTAAAGCACTCACCAAAATAGGAAGTACATTAAAAGCAGAAACCAGTACAACACCGACTACAATTCCTACGGCAATTTTAGCTTTATCTTGTCGTAAAGTTTCGACATCCCGTTGTTCGAGTACCAATAATTCTCGGGTGGTTTGTAAACCAATAAAGCTTTGTTTTGGGCCTTGAACTAATAATAAATCTCCAAATCGTAACGGCGTTTTACCTAAACGTCCACGAACTAATTCTGCACCTCTACGAATCGCTAA
>CAZNCM010000033.1:8813-10689 GCA_964571155.1 uncultured Lyngbya sp.
ATTATATCGTTGTCGGAAGCGTAAATCTTTTAACGTTGTTCCAATCAGTCGAGAGTTTGAAAGAATCAATACTTCTCCAATTTTTTCCTCTCCTGAACTCAACATCGATTCAATAGAGTCTTCTTTAAACTGTACATCGGGTAATATATTTAGTCCTCGTTCTTCTCGGATTTTCAGTAAATCATCTCGACTACAACGAATAATTAAAATATCACCTTCACGTAACTTTTTATCAGCAAAAGGTTGAGGAAGATGAACTTTATCCCGAACCAACTCTAAAACGTCTAAGTCAAATTTACGTTGAATTTCACTTTGTTGTAACGTTTGTCCGACTAAACTCGATTGAGGAGTAATAATCACTTCACTCAGATAGTCATTGATCTCATAACTCTGACCCAAAAAATCACTTCCATTAGATTTACGTTTAGGGAGAAGATAGGGCGCAATAAAAGAAATATAAACCAAGCCAATCAAAAAAGCAATTATTCCGACTTTAGTAAACTGAAATAAGCTAAACGCCCCATAACCCAACTTTTCGGATAAACCACTAGCGAGAATATTAGTAGAAGTCCCGATTAAAGTAATCATCCCCCCTAAAATAGAAGAATAAGAAAGCGGAATCAAAACTTTGGATAACGGAATTTTTCGCTGTTTACACCAATCCTCGATAATCGGCAGAAAAATCGCCACCACCGCTGTATTATTAATAAAAGCACTAATCGGGCCAACAATTGCCCCCATGATAAAAATTTGTTGGGAAGGATGTTTTCCACCCCATTTAATTAACAAATCTCGAACAATTTGAATTACCCCTGTACGAGTAATTCCTGAACTCAAAATAAACATCGCCATGACTGTAATTGTGGCGGAGTTTCCAAAGCCAGAAATTCCTTCATTGGGCGTTACTAACCCTAATACCATCAGGAGAACCGTAACACTCAATGCCGTTAAATCGACAGGTAACCATTCAACAACAAAACTGATTAAGGCTAAAATCAGTACACTAAGGGTCAGAACAATTTCCATACTAAAGTAATACCTGGTTGATTAGCATTGCAAGAGAGATCGGTTCAATTGAGTTGATCGAAATGACTCAACTCTAAGTCAATGATTTCATAAATTTTATCCAGTCTAACCCAATTTTTTATTCGTCACAGTTTTCATCTCAATTCACTCAAGAGTATTACATTGAGATAATGGTGAGTAGACAAGCAGTAGATTTTTCACCCATGACACTAAATTCGGTTCACTTGCAGATCACTGCAACCTGAACAGAAATCCTTAAAAATTGTCTCAAAACTTATGGTTTAGCGTCCCTGATCTCTCAATATTTTTAGGGGGGTAATTGCCGAAAATAACTAAGATAGCAATGAAGAATGATCATAAAACATCTTTCAATCTGACGGTAAATCCTGGTTAAACAGACTATTCTCGCAATACACCCAGAGTTTGTACTTCTGATCCCAATCATTCAGTCTTCTGCAATGACGGTGTTCTTATGCAGTCGGATTTTTTGTCAACTGTTTATCCTTGACTAGATTGGGTGTTGGTTTACACAATATAGCTAAACCTGACAATTGATTCTAATCTAATCTAACATGGTCGTGTCTGACGTCAAATTGTGTTCAGATCGCGGAGTTGACTACACAACCCTGCAAGATCTTCTCGCCCATCATCAATGGAAAGCCGCCAGTCGAGAAACCACTCGGGTGATATTGATGGCGGCGCGTCATACTTCTAACAGTGAACTCACTGCATCGGATGTGGAAAAACTGCCTTGTGTGGATTTGCAGACTATCGATCAACTTTGGGTTGCGTCTTCTGATGGACATTTTGGCTTTTCGGTACAGTACCAAATTTGGGAGAGTCTGGGAAA
>CAZNCM010000033.1:10699-12021 GCA_964571155.1 uncultured Lyngbya sp.
AGTTATTCTCGTTTGGGGGAAGTTTTGGGCTGGCGAACCGGAGGAAGTTGGATTTCTTTCTTTAAACTCACCTACAACTTACAAGCCCCTCAAGGCCATCTTCCGTTTGCTCATAAGTGGTTTTTTTCGGTAATGAATCGTATTGAAGCTTGTCAAAATTGAGGGGTAAAGTGCGTTCAATCGTTAATGTTTTTTGATCAAATTCAACGGGTTTGACGCATCGATCGCAATCAGAAATGAGTTGTAAATAATATTACCCCCAAACTCTAAAATTGGGGGTTTATCTGCATGGTTGTGATTACAATTGGCTTTGGATCACCTCAGATTTGGGATATCGGTGATAAAAACTGGCAACGATAGCCATCATTAACCACCACAGCGTATTGACTTGTGGACGATACCAAACGGTATCAACCGAACCATGCGCCAACATACCGATAATAGTAGCGATCGCAGCGATTAACCAAAATCCTTGAGTATTTCTCAATTCTCGCAACCGTTGCAATTGTAACCAGCCTTGATGCAACGTGACAACTAATAACCACAGAAAACAAGTTAAACCCATAATTCCCGTTTCGACGGCGATTTCTAAGATCACAGAATAGGCACTCAAAGCGCTGTAGCGAGGTCTCATGTAAAGGGGATAAATTTTATTAAAAGCGTTATTACCCGGCCCTATGCCCAAAATTGGGCGATCCTGAATCATTTCTAAAACTGCCGCCCAAACGTTCATCCGGAAGTTGTTACTACTATCTTCTCGTCCCACAAAAATACTCGCCACTCGCAAGCGTAAAGCCGGAACTGTTATCACTGCTAAGATTAAAAATGCGGCTAAACTGCCAATTCCAATCGGTACCGCCCATTGACGCCAAAACGGTGAAAAATTAATACTCAACCAATACAATAATAATACCGCCAACGTAAACATTAAAGCCACAAAACCGATCCAACCGCCCCGACTAAATGTCAGCACTAAACAGGCAGAATTAACAACTGTCATGGTTAATCCTAAAGCTTTGGGTAGCCAACCTTGCCACACAAACATTGCCGCCACACTAAACGCACAAGCTGGTAATAAATATCCCGCCAATAAGTTCGGATTTCCTAAGAAACTAAACACTCGAATTAAATCCGCTTGTGCAGAAGTGGGATCAACCCAAGTGGCTGAGGCTTCTACCCCAAAAAACCATTGTCGCAAACCGTAAATACTGACAATCAGAACAATATGTAGATAAAAGGTGATAAAAATTGAACGAATACGAGGCGATCGCAAAATTCTCGCCATTAGAAAAAATAGGATTAAATACAGTGTTAGCTTGATT
>CAZNCM010000033.1:12031-22553 GCA_964571155.1 uncultured Lyngbya sp.
GGAGATAAAGCCGTTGCCGCCACAGCAATTCCCCAGTACAGCAAAACTAATAGATGAATCGGGGTAAATGCGGTTTCTGAGGGGTCATCACACAAGGTTAATAGCACCCAAAACCCCGCACAAGCAATGAGTAAAACCCCTATTAAAGCGGTACCGACAAAGGGCGCAAAACCAAACACCAAACTGATTAAAACGGCGCCGAGAGGTTCCCCCCACTGCATCAGCCAACTCCCTTGTCGCCAGTTTCGCAGACAACCACTCAGGCGGTAAATGAGGCTACCATTGCGCCACTGATAGGGAGATAAATAGGTAAGTGTTAATTGTTGCCAAACTGAATTAAGCGTTGTCATGGGTTTATTGTTTTCATCTTCCAGAATTCGTGCGTTTGCCTTAAACTGGATGGGTCAGTATTCAGTATAGGAAGGAAAAGGCAAACATAGCAATACCCACTATTTACCTAAACTCAGATATCGGCGCAGGATATTCTGGGTTTGTTGAAGTAATTCTTCTTCGAGTTGAGCTAAATATCGGATGAGGCGTTTTTTATCAAAAGTCATCGGTTCTACACAGACTAACAAGCTATCTTTTGATAATCCATTTTCGGTTGAAGAAGAGACAACAACAATAGTGGGTGAAATTCGAGGGTCATTGGGTTGCTTTGAGGTAAAAGGTAGAACTGTTACTTTACTCCGTTTTGCATTAACTTTACTATCAGAAACGATTAGTGCCGGACGAGTTTTTTGAATTTCAGTTCCCACAGAAGGATCGAAGGTTACAAGCCAGATGCTTCCCAATCTGTAATCGCCGCTTCCTGCCATTCATCCTCCCAACCGAGTTCGAGTTCGTCAACTAATTCGCAAGCGAAGGCAAACTTTTCGTCTTCATCTTCTTCTAGCTTTTGAGCCAAAATTTCTGATCGAAGTTGAGCCAACAATCGCTCAATTCTACCAAAATTTTGATCCGTACTTATCGTATCATACGTGAAAACAGGACTAATGAAATGATTTTTTTGTTCGGAGTCGGTAAGGATCGTTGGGAAGAATTCAAGTAATTCTTCGGTGTCGAGTTTATTTAGTCTATCTCGGACATCTTGAAAAGTTTGGTTCAAACTCTCATTTTTCTCAATTCTAGATGTCAACTCTTGTTGAACAGAGTCCCAAGTATCGGGATTTTCGCTGAGTCGATGGCAAAGTTCTTCTATTGCAGACTTTTCCGCTTGACTCAAGTGAACTTCTGTGTCCTGTTGAGCTAGCCAGAGAGCCAGTAGAGTCTTGATTGCGGATTCATTCATGGAAACTCTGCCAAAACCTGCTATCGATCCGAGTTAAGTTTAACATACTTCCAGCAAAACATCTTAATAGTATACACTTCTTATTCCAAAAGGTCACGAAGCTGTTCGGCTGTTGCCCTGAAAATATTGAAGTCTTTCTCTAGCTTTTCTCGAACCCTTGGGTCAAGTTTACCCAATTTATCAGTATTAAAAATAACTATCTGTCCGGGAAACTGTTGTCCAGGGCAAAAATCTTCAAAAAACTTAAATCCTTGCTCTAGCAAAGTTTTCGCTAAGTGAAAGGTTGGATTGGGTTTATTATTGTCTGCTGTAGTGTTAATCTCACTTGACATATAGCTACAGAACCAGGCGAGAGAGTCATAGTCATCGCCCAGTGAAATACATACAGTTTTGATTATATGTTTATGAAATTCTTTAGCTTGACTAAACGTGTCGAATATTATATCTAATCTTTCAGGATTTCTTTTTCCAATTAACTCGATTATATTGTGGCAGAGAATTGGAATCATATAGTCAGGCTTGATTTTTTTGGCTTGATTTACTGGTGTCCTATTGGAGTTGGGCAAGGTTAAGCGTAACATCATCAAAGCTTCCCCTTGATACTCTTGCGAATTGATTAATGTCATTAAAGTTGATTTAAAATTATCCGATCCGAGCTTATCACTTACTCTCGCTATATTATCTTGACAGGATTCAAATTCATTTTCTGAAGCACCTATATTAATAACCAAGGCTCGAATGTAAAGCTTCAAAGCTTCGATCAGATTATTTTGGTATTCTACAGCACGTCCCCAACCTTGTAGTGAGTATCTAGTCAGTTGCCAATTGTGTATATTTGTAGCTATCTCAAAAGCTTTTCTAGAATAACTTTCAGCTTCCTTGTATTTCTTTTGTTCAAAAGCTAATCTACCCAAGTCATATAAAGTAGAAGCTATAGAATAATCATTTCCAGGTAAATGTTCAAAAATTTGTAATGCTTGTTCATAAAGTATCTGGCTTTGACTACAGTTTTTTGTTTTTTCTGATAATCTTGCTTTTGTCAGTAGAACTCCTGCTATTTTCTGAAAATCACCAAAATCAGAATAAATCTGAAACGCTTGATCTAAATTGTCCAATGCTTTCTCTATATTTCCTTGTTGTTCAGCCACTAAACCTAGTTGATAATAATCATTGGCAGATCTATAAAAATCACCGTTGCTTTCCTTTAGATAACAAGCTCTATAGTAATATCTTTCTGCTTTTTGATATTCACCCTTGAAAAAGGCTATATTCCCAATCTGATGATATATAACCGAAGCACTATCAAGATCATCATTACTTAAATGAAGAGAAAGCGCGTGACAATAGTAGTCACTTGCTTTATCTAAATTTCCTAAGATTCGCTCATAGTTTCCTAATCTTACATTAATGTTTGCTATTATTTGATCTGTTTTATATTTAGAAGAATGTAAATTTTCAGAAAGTAAGATTTTTTTTAAATTATGTAACTTTTCTACTAATTCCATTGTCTCTGAAGTTCGTCCTAGATCCTCAGCATCTTCTAGAAGAATATAAATCCAAAGATCTATAGCATCTTCTCCATGTAACTTGGCTTCTGATAATTCCCGACCAATAGTATTCATAATTTTAGATTTTAAGCTTTTAGACTCAGCAAGGCGACCGCTTCGCCCATAAACTGTTATTAATATTTGAGCAATTTGTTGGACAAATTCCCAATTCTGTTGATGTATTGATATCTGTAGAGCTTTCAGAAAATTAGGTTCTTGGATTAAAACATTACTCAGTGCGGATTGATAACTAGAATCAAGTTCTTCAATAAGAATATAGTTAGCAAAATAATCATAGAATTTAATCAGAGTTTCTTCTAATTCGTTCACTTTTTCTAATGAACTAATCTTGAGCAGTCGCCGACGTAAATACCAAGGTAAAGTTGGAGGAATTTTAAAGATATACTTAAAGATAGACTCATCTTTGTATTCTAGAGTTATGTACAATGACGGAGCGACTTGAATAACTTCCCCGTTGAATTTTTCTAAAATCCCAACATTAACAGCTTCTTGTAATACATCTATCCACTCATCTTCTCCTAAAACTTCACCAAAGATAGCATCATATGTTGGTGCATATGACGAAAAACCGTGCAGTGACTTTATATCTACTCGTTTTGAGAAAAATGCCAAGAAGGGTAAATGCTGACGAGTGCGAACGCTTAATCGACTAAAGGCATAATCTAACGCAACGGTGATATTCTTATCTCGACCCTCCTCTTCTGTTCCCTCAAACAAGTCTAACCCGAGTCGTAATGCTTCTATAATCTGCATCGGATGCTGAGTTTTTAAGTGAGGTAAAACCACACCCAATGAAAACGGGTGTCCTCCTAAAAGTTGCAGTAACTCTGAGTATTCCTGGGGAAGATTCTCTAAATCAACCTCCACTCTTTGCAAAATCTTTTCTGCTAACTCCTCCGTATCCCGTTGAGAAAGTTCACTTAATAATAACGACTGATATTTATAATCTAACCAACTCTCTTCATGCCGACTGGTAATTAAAATCCAAGACATTCCTCCCTGTAAATCCTGAAGAAATTGCTTGAGGTTGTCTCGTTCATCTGAAGTTAAAATCGGTTCATTTCCTTTGGGAAAACCTGCAACTAGCTCAAAGTTATCCCAAATGAGCAGGCAAGGGTGAGTTCGCAAATATTCAAGTACCTTTGTCTGTTGTTCTTCTATTAACAATTGAGAAAATTGACTGCCCCATAATATCCTACCAATTTGATTGATAACCGAACTTAATCCTGAACCATATTCAAAGGAAGTAAAGAAAATTCCCCCCGCACGTTCTTGAGTTTCAGATAACCATTGAGCAAAACCAATTGCTAGTTCTGTCTTACCAATTCCCCCTAAACCCTTGAGTAAACCAACATTATTCTTACGAAAAGCTCGTTCTAGGCGCAAAAGGTCAAAGTCTCGACCAACAAAGCCATAAGTTCCTTCCTCTGGTACATTAATTATTTGGGCTTGCGGCTTACAACTTTCTCCCCTGAGTTGAGGTGTGAATAGGGTGTAATCTTCCTGTTGGTAAAGTACGGGAACTAACCAATCTTGTAAGGGTTTATTTCCTTTTTGACTGGGACGTAAGGGCTGATTAATAAGAATATTTCGAGCCGATGTAACTGCGGAACTTAGACTTACTCCACCAGCGAGTTGTCGATACAGTTCCCCCATAAAATACTTAACTGCTTCAGCATAAACAGTATAAGCCATCGCTACCACGCCCTTGGCTCCAGACAAAATTAACTGTGTTGCGACTGAAGAAAATGTTTCTTCTTTTTCTTGAGCAGACTTGCACGCATTTAATACAAATAAAGGTACGCCGTAATTAGCTAATTTTTGAGCAATTCGGTGTGCTGAAATGTTTTGACGTGTACCGAAATCATTCTCAAAAATCAGTTCTCCTTGACCTTTATCATTGATAGTTCCATGCCCGTCAAAATGAACAATATGATAGAATCCTCTGTTAGCATTTAGTTCTAACTCAAGTTGCTTGAACGTTGGGGGACGCAAAACCTTTAGGTTAACTGAGTTGCCAATGGGTTTCAACGCCTCCAAAATAGGACGTGCAACGGTACGGAAACCCACATCTTCTTTACAAGGTCGGGCAATAACCAGTAATATATTTAATTGTTTTTGAGACTGTTTTACAGGATTAGCGGTTATTGTTTGTGCTGATTTAACCTGACGATATATTCCTGCTAGACGGGGTACAAGAAATTGATGTTCTGGAGAATATAGCAATTCCCAAGGTAGATTGAGAAAAGTGGGGTTGTCTGAGACAATAACTATTTCGCACTGTTCTAGACCTTGGCTAACAGCATTCTGAAAAAGTTCCCAGGCATCATTAGAACTACAAAATGTTAATTCAAAGAGTTTTTGACCCCAAACCTGAAACTGTTGCTCAATTTTTACTGCTTCCTCTGGATAAATTCCGTAGGGATATCTGAGATAATCTTCTAGATACCAACGTAACTTTTCTAAGGTTTCTGGTTCAAATGGATAATCAAAAGGGATTAACGGTGAAAACTCTAGCACTGTTTGTCCATATTGCCAAGCAACTTGGAGTGAATTGTTACTGTGGCGAATGAATAACTTATTTTTTTTCATCTTTGCTTCCCAAAACCCCGATTAGTCCTATATGATTCTAGCTTAGTGCTATGTACGGTTTTCTCGCCTTCGGTCTTATTTACTTTTATCAATAATTCTTCTCTTAGAAACTCAACCTTATGAAAAATAATATTTTATTGAAACATTGGTCAAGAACAATAATCTTAATTTGTCTGTTGGTTGGCATTGGTTTTCGGTTTGTCAATCTGGGTCACAAAGTTTATTGGTACGATGAAGTTCAAACGTCTTTTAGAATTTCCGGCTATACCCAAGAGGAGTTTTTTCAACAAGTTTACATCGGTTGGCCGAATACGGTCGAAGATTTACTCAATACTTATCAATATCCAACCCCAGAACGCAATTTACAGGATTCTTTTACCGCTTTAACCAAACATCCCGAACATACTCCCCTTTATTTTCTCACGGCTCGTTTTTGGATGCAAATTTTTGGTCATTCTATCGCGACAATTAGAAGTTTATCAGCTTTCATTAGTTTACTCATTTTTCCGGCAATTTATTGGCTGTGTTGGGAGTTGTTTAAGTCGGCGTCTGTCAGTTGGGTGGCGATGGGGATTATTGCAATTTCACCGTTTCATCTTCTCTACGCTCAAGAAGCCCGTGCTTATAGTCTTTGGGCTGTTAGTATTTTACTCTCCAGTGCGGCTTTATTGCAAGCGTTGAGAATCGCTCAAACTGAAAAATCTCTCAAGGCTAAAATTGTACGTTGGGGAATTTATTCGCTGACGGTTGGCTTGGGATTATATAGTCATTTATTTTCTATTTTTGTTTTTGCGGCACAGGCTGCTTATGTCTTTTTAACTCCGGTTTGGCAAAAGCGAAAATTTATTTTTCCCTATCTATTTTCGAGTTTAATTGGAGTTTTGCTGTTTAGTCCTTGGATGTTTATTTTTGTTCAAAACCTAGACTTTTTCTTGAAAAATACAGAATCTCGGCTGGTTCCTCGCGAGGGTTTGATCTTATTTTGGTTGTTGAATTTAAACCGAATTTTCTTTGATGTCAACCAGGGAATTAGTCCGTTAAATGTAACTTTGTATTTAACTCTAGCTTTAACGATATACGCCTTTTATTTTTTAATCAAAAACACGCCGAAAAACGTTTGGTTATTCATTCTAACTCTAATTGGAGTTCCGGGAATGATTTTGATTTTACCGGATATTCTCTTAGGCGGACGGGGTTCAACCATTGCCCGATATGCTATGCCTTGTTATTTGGGGATTCAAATTGCAGTGGCTTATCTTTTGACGGAAAAACTAACAACTCCGAAAATTCCAAGTTCACAGAAAAAACGTTGGCAATGGATTTTTTACACCCTAATTTTTACCGGGGTTTTATCCTGTACGGTGAGTTTATTTCATCCCGTTTGGTGGCACAAAAGTTATGCCAAAAGTCGAGATATTCCCGCCTCCGCTAACATTATTAATCAATCCGCATCTCCCCTTGTTATCAGCGACGAAGAACCGGGAAGAATTATGTCTTTGCTGCACGAACTCAAGCCGAATGTAAAAGTTCAATTGATGCCAGAATATCAAGTTCCTGTCTTGCCAAAAATAGAACCGTTTAGCGATGTTTTGTTGTACCGTCCAACCCAAAGATTAATTGAGGGAATGGAAAAAATCTATAACGTTAAAGTTGAGAAACCCTACGAAACCAGTTGGGTGAGAAAAGTTGTATTTCCGCAAAAATAATCTTCCAACAATTCTTATTCTGGGTCGAGGCGAAGGATAATGCACTTGTTCAGGACTACCCTGTACCAAACGCTTCGCACACAGAAAATTATGCACTCTGCAATTCAATACGTTAATTTTTGTAAAAAGACGTAAAAATGCAGGGATGTGTCTAATAGAGAAAGTAGATGCGGTCTTCAGACATCAAGCTGTCCCTGATAGAAGCATCGTTAAATTTTCAGCCAATTAAACCTCATCAATCTTTTTTCAAAGACCTATGACTTTATCGAATCCGTTTACCAAGATTTACACCAATCCTGTTCAACCTCATTCAAATCTAGTTATTGGTACTATTCAGATTGTATTTTGGTTATTCTTTCATCCTTCTGCTTGGAGTCACTTTATATCAACGATTAACCCCAATCTGCGCTCCGATTTCTATTTGGCTGAGTTAACCAAGAAAGACTTAAAAAATCCAATTTTCAAGAAGTTTTGCGTGCAGATTTATATTTTGCTTCCAATCATCTTAATAATTCTAGTATCATTAATTAAGATACCGTTAAATACCTTATTTCAAGGTTTTCCTTTAGGACCGCGTGAATTCACCGTACAATTCATTAGGTCAGTATTTTCCTACGGCACAACAATCTTTTCTATTAGCTTTTTTCTGAGCGTCAGTGCAGGAATAGTATTTGTCACTGCTTACATGGTAATCTTGTCAATTATGTTATTGATATGTCTCATTGTCGGGATAGGATTCACGATACCCGTAGGATTTTCGGTGTATATCGCAGGACTTTTTGCTATAGGCGCTATGGGGTCCATCGCTATTCGGACAACGTTACAACATCCATTGGAAACTCAAAAATTTAAGATCGTTAAACTAATACGAACAACACTAATGACTCCCCTTGTTATTCTTTTATTTCTGGTGATTACTTACGGGATAGGTATGCTGATTTTTTACGTCACCAATACTATTATTGGGGCGATTCAAGGGAATCTAACCGAAACGATAGATGCAACAAACTTCTTTTTTAACAATTTAGAAAATCAGTTTCATACGTCAGAAGGAATGATATTATTATTAGTGTGTTTTGTGTTTTTTTGTATGATGATGGGCTTTCTCTACAAATATGTATTTCAATGGCGTCGGGAAACAGGTTTATTGATCGACAAAGATGAGATTCTAAGACTCTCTTATCTCGTACCCTCAACGATTGCAATTGTTGGTTTTTTAACACTTAGATATCCTATTTCTGTTCCGGTGATTGGAGCAATATTCGGTTTAATTGGATCAATTGTACTTGGCAGAGTTCGCCGAGATTGGGAATATACAGCCCTATCTATTTTCTGCTTAGTTCTGATTGCATGGATAGGAGGATATATATTTTTAAATTTCTTTTCAAATGTTCTAGGAGGGTTCTTTATTTGTATCTTTTATATTCGTTCAGAACGCTTTGCTGGAGCTTGGGCTGGTGGTTTGACAATGGTATTGGGACTTGTAGGATTGGGGGCATTGAGTATGGCTTCTGAACTAAAACCTGATGACACTTACAAAGTATTTCTCTCTTTATTATTGCTGATGCCAATCTTGGGACTAACTTTTAATTGGTGGCTTTCGGTTCTCCTCTATCCTCTCTTTTCTCTCTGGAATAACCTGCTTTATCAATTTGATGTTCGCAATTCTAATCATCCGAAAAGTGCGCTGCGCTATCATTCTGCTTTTTGGGATGAATTGCAATATTTACCTCTGTTTGGGCTAGATAAACACATTATCCTGATTGCCCAATCTAACTTAGAAGAGGCTGAAGCTGCTATTAACTATTTAAGTAAAACTCGCCAGCGATGGGCTGCTAAAGCTGCTCAAAATGAGATTGATGCTAGATACAATCGCCTGCAATAATAGAACAACAACGGGCTGAACTCGCCGAACAAAAAGCTGCACAGTTAGCCGAACGTTTGCGAGAAATGGGAATTGAACCCGAAGCGTTAGAATAGCAACTAAACGCGATAAATAGCATCCGCTACCCGACAAACATCAACCATTTCTTTGACATCATGAACCCGTAAAATATCCCCAGAACCCACAATAGCCGCAACACAAGCCGCAGCCGTTCCCCAAACTCGTTTTTGGGGGTCTTTTTCGTTGAGAATATGACCAATAAAACTTTTACGAGATGGCCCAACTAACAGGGGAAAACCCAATGATTTTAATTTCGGAAGGTGGCGGAGAATTTCTAAATTTTGTTCGTAAGTTTTTGCAAAACCAATCCCCGGATCGAGTATAATATTATTGGGTTTAATTCCGGCTGTTTTTGCGGCTTGTATTCGCTCTTGAAAAAACTGGGAAATCTCCCCAATCAAATCTTGATAGTCGGTTAATTGCTGCATGGTTTTCGGAGTTCCGCGAATGTGCATTAACACAATAGGAACACCCAATTTAGCCACAACCGATAAGATTTCGGGTTCAAAAGTCGCCCCAGAAATATCATTAATTAAATCCGCCCCCGCCTCGATAGCCGCTTGGGCAACATCCGCTCTTGTGGTATCAATAGAAAGGGGAATATTGGCTAACTCATTGGGTTGACTGCGTAATAATTCCACCACCGGAATTACCCGATTTAACTCCTCATCTAAAGAGATTTGTTCTGAACCCGGACGGGTAGATTGACCGCCAATATCAATAATATCAACTCCCGCAGCAAGCATTTTTTGAGCTTGAGTCAAAGCCGCATCTAAAGTATTAAACTCTCCGCCATCGCTAAAACTATCGGGTGTCACGTTCAAAACACCCATAATATAAGTTTGTTTTCCCCACTCAAACACCTGATTTTGGAGGATGATTTTTTGTGTCATTGAATGATTATAAAATTGACTCAAATGATCAAAAATTAAAATGGGGAACAGTTGCTCACGTTTTCGATTCTCAATTCCCCATTTTTAAGTTGTATTTTATTGATAATTTACAATGCGAGCAAAACTTTCTGGTTTCAAACTAGCTCCCCCAACCAAAGCACCATCAATCTCAGGTTGAGCCATAATTTCATCAATATTGTTGGGTTTAACAGAGCCACCATACTGAATAGAAACATCAGGATTTTTCAACTTGCTGCGAATCAAACCAATGACTCGATTGGCTTCTTCAGCCTCACAAGTTTCGCCCGTTCCAATTGCCCAAATCGGTTCATAAGCAACCACTAAATTGTTTGGATCAACATCAACTAAACCCTCTTGTAACTGAGAGAAAATATGGGCTTCTGTTTCTCCAGCATCACGCTGTTGTTTGCTTTCTCCCACGCATAAAATCGGCGTTAAACCATGACGTTGAGCTGCTTTAAGCCTGCGGTTAACCGTTTCATCTGTTTCTCCAAAATATTCTCGTC
>CAZNCM010000033.1:22569-22849 GCA_964571155.1 uncultured Lyngbya sp.
TAGTAACATTGGGCCAGAAATTTCTCCCGTATAAGCACCGGAGTCTTCCCAGTGAATATTTTGAGAGCCGAGTCGAATTCGACTACCATGCAAACTTTTGGACATAATCCACAAGTCTGTAAACGGCACACACAGCACGGTTTCTTGCTCATCAGGCGTTTCATCTAACGCGGTAACAAACCCCTGCAAAAACTCTTGAGCTTCTGCCTGAGTTTTGAACATTTTCCAGTTCCCGGCAATAATCTTTTTTCTCACTGCTTAATCAATCAACTTCAGAACA
>CAZNCM010000033.1:22917-25515 GCA_964571155.1 uncultured Lyngbya sp.
CCAGTTTAAAGCGTTAGGGGACATTTTTGCAGTCACCTCGGGCGATAGAGGATCACTGACTCCCCTTCTCCCGACCTCATCACCTACTGACCAAACTCTACCCTGGCTTTTTCGACCAGCTCAACTGTTATTTCTTCAAAGTCCGCTTCACGGGCAAGTTGTTCAATACGTTTGCGGGCTTGCGATCGCACAAAGTAGGGGATCTTCTGAAGTTTGGCCTTGGCTTCAGGCGTCCACGGTCGATCATCTAAAAAGTCATCGTTGGACATCATTAACTTGCGGTGAAAAGGACGAAAGTTTAAGGTCGCTTATCGAGTCATTCAGGACTTCGTTTCTCTGCTCCTAAAACATTAAGCAAGTGCCGAATGAGAGCAATCATCATTGCAGGTTCTTCGAGATGGGGAGTTAACCCCACATCATCTAAGCGTTGAAAAACTCTAACAGCTTGTGGATTGAGGTTTGCCAAACGTTGTCCAATTTCTGGACTGGTAAACTCTGATTTTTCTCCCCAAATTATAGCAGTTGGAGTGGTAAGCTGACTCATATAGAGCGATAAATCAAAGCACAAATCACCCCGTACAAAAGAAAGGGCAGCGTATTCTGCATTAGGCTGTACAGAAGATTCGAGATAAGCTTCAACAATCTCTGGATAAACTCGGTTAGGACGAGCAAACTGACGGTCTTCTAAAAAGCTACGAATTCCAGCACTATTAGCAACACCTGCACTATAGATCACTCGGTCCAAGAAGGGAGTTTTGACCAGTTGGGCAAAAAAGCTATTGCGATAATTTTCTCCAAAATCAGACAAACCCGAAGGGGTAGTCAAGATTAGAGATTTAAACAGATCTGGCCGTTCAATAGCGGCTCGAATGGTGAAAGCAGCCGTCAACGACGAAGCAATCACCGGGATTGGACTCTGACAAGTTTGTTCGAGAAATTCAATAATCGTCGTGATGTAATCGTGAATATTGTATTCTCGGGCAGGATGTTCTGAACGTCCCCAACCGATTAAATCTGGGGCAAAGATCTGGTATTCTCCGGCAAAAGCGGGATAAACTTGCGACCATTCATAAGCCGAAGATCCTCCCCCAAAACCATGCAAAAAGACCAACTTGGGTAAATCTTCAATCGCAGGGGTTTCTAAGGACAACCCAGGTAATTTCTTGGCTGTGTAATAAACCATCCTTCCGAGTGAGGTCACGATGGAACGTTGCTCAAAGCCACGGGGCAGAAACATAAAAAACCTCTTTCAATTTTGATTCACAATTGAGCGATGCAAAAGGCAGCTCGGTAAAAGGCTGTTGTGCAAACAACTGCACCTCATCAAGCATAAAAGATACTCTATCGGTTTTCCTCTGCTGAAGGTAGTTAATTACAGTAACCCTGTTCCTGTCAACGGTCTTCCCATTTCCTCAGAGATCGGTATACTTTAACTATAATATGATGAGGGGTAAGACCCCCTGTTGGTGCATAACCTCCCCAATCCAAATCCTAATTATTTACTGAGGAGCCAAGCAAGTACCTGAATTCCTATAAATCCAGGAATTTCCATCTCGATCAAAACTGAGTGCGGAAAACACCGTCAAACCCCCTGAAACGCTAAGAAAGGACATCTCCCAATGAAAACTGTTATGGAACAAGAGTGCCGCCCCTTTTCTAATTGCACCCATGTCTATGATCGACTAAATGGGGCGATGGAATGGAATAGTCCCGAAGAATTGATTGTCTCTCCTCAAAAGCAAAAAGAATCTTCAGAGAAAGTGTTGATTCAATCTCCCCAACGTATTTGTCTGGCTTTAGAACAGCTACAATGTTTTGAAGTGGTCGAGCATCAGTTTCAAGCCTGCGGGATTACTTTTGTCAATGCGATTGCTCTACAACCCTCTAACCCGGCTTTTGGAATTCAACCCAATCAAACTGTCTTGATGGGCGCTCCAAAAAGTGGGTGGTTAGAAGTTCACTTTCAGCACCCTGTTCGTCGAGTCGAAGCAGTCGTCACCAGTTCTCGCCGAACAATTTTATCAGCCTACAATCAAGAAGGTCACGAAATCAACCGCACAGAGATGGCAAAACCCTTTAACCGTAGCTCTACACCCCGAGTTTTACCCAGTGACCAACTCAGTGTACAAGCCCCTGATATTTACAAAGTTACCTTTTACACCTTTGATGGTCAATTGATTGTCGATCAGTTAAAAGTCGAATTTTAATCTTAGATAAAAAGTTGCTCGTTTTCGAGGGGGATTGATCGGGAATTGGTCTGGCTTAAGACTTATCGATCTCAAACTACTGGCAATGAACCCATCGACAACTCCAAACCTTAAGATCCCACCCGTCACTACACCTCCACTAAAAATCGCTACAAATAGGGGGTTATTTATATTGGGCGATCACCGCTCAAAAGACAGCAGAAAACTTGAGTTTGTTAAATTTTCGGTAAAACAATTAGTTTTATAGTTTAAGATAGACTGGTATTCAATTCTATTTTTAGTTTGTCGCTGCACAACTGGGTTATCAAAACAGATTTGCCCGAGTTGCTCAAAACTCCGACTTGACTCAGAGGGGTTCTTTAGAGGTCATAGACTGAAAACTGAACCCGTT
>CAZNCM010000033.1:25525-25982 GCA_964571155.1 uncultured Lyngbya sp.
CCTGAGTGTGATCGCGCATCATTCATCTTGCATTCGAGCCTATGTCTAGTTCGCCAAATCAGCAATTTACGATTCACTTTTGGGGCGTCAGAGGAAGTATTGCCTGTCCTGGTGCGGAGACGGTGCGCTACGGGGGCAATACCTCCTGTATAGAAATGCGAGTCGGAACCGAACGCTTGATTTTTGATGGAGGAACA
This sequence comes from uncultured Lyngbya sp., assembly GCA_964571155.1. Lineage (GTDB taxonomy): Bacteria > Cyanobacteriota > Cyanobacteriia > Cyanobacteriales > Microcoleaceae > Capilliphycus. The sequence continues at coordinate 25,723 of CAZNCM010000033.1, forward strand.
GGTTTGCGGGTTCTAGGACAATCTTTGATGTCTCAGATCCCAGTCACAGCCCATCTGTTTTTTACCCACGCTCATTGGGATCATATTCAAGGTTTTCCGTTCTTTACCCCGGCTTTTGTCCCTAAAAATACATTTTATATCTATGGAGCGGTTGCTCCGAATGGCTCTACGGTGCAGCAACGACTCAACGATCAAATGCTTCACCCCAATTTTCCGGTTCCCTTACAAACAATGGGGGCTGTGATGAAGTTTTTTGATAT
>CAZNCM010000033.1:26025-27402 GCA_964571155.1 uncultured Lyngbya sp.
AATTGGAATGGTTACGCTGCTGCTTATGTCAGTGATACAGAACATTTTCCCGATGGTTTAGATGACAATGTATTGTTTCTTGCTCGGAATGCTGATGTCTTAATTTATGATGCCACCTACACCGATGAGGAGTATTACTCGGAAAAAACCAGTAAAGTGGGGTGGGGTCATTCAACTTGGCAAGAAGCAGTTAAAGTGGCAAAAGCAGCCAATGTGAAACGGTTGGTGATTTTTCATCATGATCCTCTCCATAATGATGATTTTCTCGATCAAGTCGGAGAACAAGTCGCTCAACGCTTTCCAAATAGTCTCATGGCCCGAGAAGGTCTTTCAATTCAATTAATCTCTCCCGAAGAGACTACAAAACCTCAACTGATCTAAAAATTTATTGGATGATTTTTGATCACAATTCCTCAGTTTGTGTCAAAATGTAAAGCGTGTGGATTACTTCTTCGCTAGACACTGTTTTAACTCCGACTGCCGTTGCCTTAGGAAACTTTGATGGAATACATCGAGGGCATCGACAGGTAATTCAGCCTATCTTCAGGCAATCTCAGTCGATCAGTTCATCTTTGCTGTCGTCGCAACAGCCAGAAATCCTCTTAACTCAGGTAGATTCGCCTTTACAACCCCCACCTCCGGCTCATAACTCTCGTTCGGGTGTTTCCCTGACTCCAGAGGAAAGTCGTCTCAATTGTGATGCAGGTGAGAGTCATCAACGTTACGCTACGGTTGTCACTTTTCACCCTCATCCTCAAGAATTTTTCACAGGTCAATCTAAGAAGCTTCTGACTCCTATTGATGAGAAGATAGAATGTCTACAGATGATGGGTGTCGAGCAAATGGTTTTGCTGGCTTTTGATCAACAGCTTGCGAGTTTGAGTCCTCCTGAATTTGTTGAAGAAATTTTGATCAAGCATCTACAAGCAACTCATGTGACGATTGGCTTTGATTTTCGCTTCGGAAAAGGTCGCACGGGGACGGCTACAGACTTACAAACGATCGCTACTCCTTATGGGGTAGATGTGACTATTGTTGATCGCTATCCTTGTGAACAAGGGGAACGAATTAGTAGTTCGATGATTCGTCAAGCTCTAGAACAAGGTAATCTGCAACGCGCTCATCAGTTACTCGGTCGTCACTATACTTTAGTGGGTCAAGTTGTTCAAGGTCAACAGTTAGGTCGAACGATCGGATTTCCCACTGCAAATTTACAAGTACCCCCAGAAAAGTTTCTCCCAAGCTATGGGGTTTATGCGGTACAGGTTTTTAGTCGAGGTGAACCGTTGAATTTAACGGCTTATCCTGCGGTGATGAATATTGGTTGTCGTCCAACGGTGGAAGGTCAACAGCCAACTGTAGAAGTTTATTTGTTAG
>CAZNCM010000034.1:0-1107 GCA_964571155.1 uncultured Lyngbya sp.
TTTACTGAAGCGACTTAAAGCTTTGGATATGACTCAACCCGAGACTGTTTTTATTATGATTGGCATTAATGACTTGATTCGGGGCATTGACGACCAAACTCTGTTAAACAACTATCGGGAGATTGTGCGGGATTTACGTTGGGTTCATCCCAATACTCAGATTGTTGTGCAGTCTATCTTGCCTCACAGTGCAGAAAAGGCAACCTGGGAAGGTCGCGATCGCTTGTTAGCCATTCCGAATTCTCGGATTCGTCAACTCAACCGAGAACTAGAAGCAATCGCTCTAGCCGAAGGTGCGGTTTATCTGAATTTACATCCTTTATTTACCGATGAGCAGGGAAAACTCCAACCTGAACTCAGTACCGACGGTCTTCATCTCAACGATAGAGGATATTTAGTATGGAAATCAGGAATACAATTGTTTAGTCTGTTGAAATTATAGAGTGAGCTATTTTTGTTCCGGGTGAGAAGTTTCCGGTGTGCTTGCCCCTAAAATATTGATTGTAGAAATGAGTTGATACAATCGACCGATATCGAGTTGATTAAAATGCAGGACTAAGCGGGGTAAATGTTCGCTTTCATCTCCGGCTTCTTGAGCGAGGGCGAGAGATTTCTCGATTTTGCCTTGAACGAGAATATCATGAAACTCATCGTTGAGTTTTTCGACATTCTCATCGGAAAGTTCTGATTTAAGGCGAATCACCAGCAACTCTTTGACGTAGCGACTGGAGTGATAAACTCGATAAAAATCCGAGATGGCTTGACAAGCGGTTTCAATATTATCGGTAATTGTGTAAATACTCGGATCATCGGCTGAAATGAGTCGGCGTCGCAATAACTGTTTTTCAATAAAAGCGTGCCAATCATGCCAATAATCACCTCCTGGATGATCAATTAAAACCAGCGGTGCAGGCCCAAATTTTCCAGTTTGGGCTAAAGTTAAGCACTCGAAGGTTTCATCAAGAGTACCAAATCCCCCTGGAAACATTGCTAAGGCATCGCTTTCTCGCAGAAAAAAGAGTTTGCGAGTAAAAAAGTATTTGAAGTTAATCAGTTTGTCATCGCCTTCGATGAAGGGATTAGAAGATTGCTCAAACGGAAGCTGAA
>CAZNCM010000034.1:1117-1471 GCA_964571155.1 uncultured Lyngbya sp.
CCTGCCCCTTCATTTCCAGCTTGCATAATCCCGCCCCCGGCTCCGGTGAGAACCATAAAGCCTTGTTGAGCGACAAAACGAGCAAAATCTGTCGCCATTTGATATTCTGCGGCGGCAGGTGAGGTTCGGGCTGAACCAAAGATACAAATTTTGCGAACGTGGCGATAGGGATAAAAGATTTGGAATCCTCGCTCCATATCCAGTAGGGAAGCAGAGAGGATTTTCCAATCAAGGGTATCAATTTCTTCTCCGGCCATGCGAACAAGGCTAGAGAGTGATCGCGAAATCCATTTTTCATGCTTCAAGCTCGGAAGCTGGTCAATCAACGACCGCATTTCGGCTTGCAAAGAATCG
>CAZNCM010000034.1:1560-3179 GCA_964571155.1 uncultured Lyngbya sp.
CAAACAAACTTTGATAACGCGCCTCGGACCTATAATTCCAAGGCGCGATCCCTTGTCACTCTTAAGACTCAGGCTTGCTTGACCTGACGGCTACACGCCCAGAGTTATTAACGTTAAAGGTATTTTTCTATAGTGTTTGCCAATGTACTTTTAGGAACAGCTCCGACTACCATATCCACCCTCTGACCTTCTTTGAAAATCATTAAGGTTGGAATACTGCGAATTCCGTACTGATTGGCAACCTGGGGATTCTCGTCGGTATTCAGTTTCACCACCTTGACTTTGCCCGCATATTGTTCGGCAATTTCCTCAACGACGGGTGCAACCATGCGGCAAGGGCCGCACCAAGGTGCCCAAAAATCTACTAAAACGGGGACGTCGCTTTCTAGAACGTCCTGCTTGAAACTAGCATCTGTAACTTGTGGGGCTGCTGACATGCCTTGCTATCCTTATACACGTCGTATTACTCTTGAGACTTTCCTTGCGCGAACACAAGGCGGAGTCGAACAGTAAAGATCTACTGGTTTGAGATTAACATTCTCGCTGCACAGTTGATCGGTGTTCTCTCTAAATCATCGCTTGGGGAGGATTGATCAAGGATGCACGGATTGTAACATTAGCCTTGAGTTGATCCTTCCAAATTCACCTCTAACCTCAGCAGAAAAGCACAACAAGTGTGTTCGGTCTGATGGCTCTCCAAATCAAAATCAATTATTTTGGAGATAGAGGTTGGCGACTTGTAAGATCTTGAGTCATATTTATTTTACTCCAGATTGGTACCATTAATATCTGTATATCAGTTAGAGAAGGCTAAAAAAGAAGATTAACTTGGATTTCAGCGAAGGATTACAAAAAATCTCTTTTTGTCCCCTCCAGAAAATTATAGATTTCTTGACGAAAAACTTGCATCAACGAACAGGGTGTGCTTATCTTGATAGCAGACTGATTCGTTTGGGGTGGGGTTTTGAGATTCTTGATCTGGCCTGAGCCGGGCATAACAGGGGAATAAGAAACCGCCCGAACAATAGTCCAGGCGGAGTGTGGTGTGAGGAGTGAACGGAAACATACGTCTCCGCTTTCTCTATTGTGACATTTTCTTCCAAATAATTCCAGTCGGTGAACCCTAATTTTTACGACAAATTAACAAGTTTTGTCAAGGGTTCGCGGGGATAGGGGGGAGATGGGGAGATGGGGAGATGGGCAGGTGGGGAGATAGGGAGTAATAGCAGTACCTATTAAGTCCCGCTAGTTCATCGGCCAATCTCACCGCAGTTCTCCCCAGCAACCCCGACAATTTTTTACTGACAATGAAAAGGTGCTGAGTCTATTTACCCATGCCGAGTTGTTGGGCTTTTTGATAAACTTTTCCTTCAGTCAACAACGACGGTGCAATCACCACTTCCACTTGCTGCATTTCTTTAATGCTCTTAGCCCCCAAGGTTCCCATACTGGTTTTTAAGGCACCTAAGAGATTATGAGTTCCGTCGTCTAATTGAGCAGGCCCTCGTAAGATGTGTTCTAATGTGCCTGTGGTGCCAACGCTAATCCGAGTTCCCCGAGGTAAGACTGGACTTGGCGTTGCCATTCCCCAATGAAACCCTTGTCCGGGTGCTTCTTTA
>CAZNCM010000034.1:3267-13247 GCA_964571155.1 uncultured Lyngbya sp.
CAGATATCTCCCCCTGTAATTAAACCGCCATCGGCAATCACCGGAACATAACGCCCAGTTTCTTGATAATAATCTTCCCGAGCGGCGGCACAGTCGGCGACTGCGGTTGCTTGCGGTACACCCACCCCTAAGACCCCGCGAGAGGTACAAGCGGCTCCTGGCCCAATACCAACCAACACACCCGCCGCACCTGCTTTCATTAAATTTAACGTGACTTCGTAAGTGACGCAATTTCCCAAAACAACAGGCATGGGCATTTCTTGACAAAACTGATGTAAGTCGAGAGGAGTTACAGAGTCAGCCGACAAAAACGCCGTTGAGACGACTGTGGCTTGGATGAAGAATAAATCAGCCCCCGCTTCGGCAACGGTTTGACCAAACTTAATAGCGCCAGCCGGAGTCGCACTCACCGCAGCAATACCGCCTTGTGATTTAATTTGCTCAATCCGAGTTTTAATCAAATCCGGCTGAATGGGTTGAGCATAGAGTTGCTGCATCAACGGCACAAACTGGGTTTTGTCAACCGAGGCAATTTGCTTTAATATCGGTTTGGGGTCTTCATAGCGGGTTTGAACGCCCTCTAAATTCAACACTCCCATTGCTCCTAATTCACTGAGGAGAACGGCCATCTGCACATCAACGACACCATCCATTGCACTAGCAATAATGGGAATTTCTCGCTCAATGCCCCCAATTGTCCAACGGGTATCCGCTAAACCCGGGTCAAGCGTGCGTGTTCCGGGAACTAAGGCAATTTCATCAATACCGTAGGCTCTGCGGGCTGTTTTGCCTCGGCCAATTTGAATATCCACTTGAACTCTTCCCACCAACTGTAGTGTACTTCCTGAACTTCAATGACTTTAGGATCTCAAGTGTTGTCAAACTGATTTAAACTGAATTTCGGGTAAAAAAGTTTTGTGTTCACGTTTTCTACGGACTTGCGCTTTACTCCTCCTCAACCTGATGAATGCGATGTCTCATTGAACCCTTCCTACCCGGTGCAGTTTGATCGGTTTTAACCGCTTGAGAACTGAGTCAGCTTGAAAAAACTGTAAAAATATCCCTTTATTTTAATTGATCTTAGATTCAATTCTCTTTAATTATTTTAGGGGAACTCTCCCACTCCGATGATCCCTTGGGCTTCTAAACACTTTGCGACTCGTAAGATTAAAGCTTCGTTGTACGGTGCGGCGATAATTTGTACCCCTAAAGGCAGTTGACCCGAACGCTTGACCGGAACCGACAAAACAGGTAAACCCACAAACGAAAGCGGTTGAGTATACACCCCCAAATTCGGACGAACCAATAATTCAACGCCTTCAATGTTCATTTTTTCTTGACCAATTTTTGGCGCAACACAGGGCGTCGTCGGAGCCAATAGGATATCGACCTGACGAAAAATTTCTCGCACCTGCTGTTGATACCAACGGCGAAATCGTTGGGCTTGATTGTACCACGTTGCTGGAATTAATGCACCTGCTAAAAACCGATCCCGAGTTGCGGGATCAAAATCTTGGGGACGTGAGCGCAAATTGGCTAAATGTAAGTTACTCCCTTCGCAAGCTGTGATTAAATAAGCCGCTGCTTTAGCTCGAGAAGCTTCGGGTATTGTTAAGCGTTGAGTCGCGTTTAAAGCGTTTGCAATTTGGGTGACAACTTCTAAAACTTCGGGTTCCCAAGCTTCGGTAAAATATCCCTCTAAAACCCCAATTTTAACCCCTTCTATTCCTTTTTCTAACTCCGGTAAACTGAGTTCCGGCGCTCGTTTTGTACAAACCGGATCGCGTTCGTCTGCCCCTTGTAATATATCATAAATTGTGGCAATATCTCGCACCGATTTCCCAAACGGGCCGATATGATCTAAACTACTTGAAAATAGAGCAACTCCTGCCCTCGATAAGCGCCCATAGGTGGGTTTAAAGCCGAATACTCCGCACAAAGAGGCGGGAACTCGAATTGATCCATTAGTGTCTGTTCCGAGTGAAAAGGGTACTAAACTTGCGGCGACAGAAGCGGCTGACCCCCCAGAAGAACCGCCAGAAATTCGACTCAAATCATGCGGGTTTGGTGTTGCCCCATAATGAGAATTTTCGGTGACAAAACCATAAGCGTATTCATCCATATTCAACGCCCCAATAAGAATCGCACCCGCTTGTTTTAGGCGTTTTATTGCGGTAGAATCTTGGCTTGCGGGAGGGTTTTCTTGGTTTATTTTTGATCCGGCTAATGTAGTGATACCCGCGATATCAAATAAGTTTTTGACGGCAAAAGGAACACCCGTTAATGGGCCAGGATCTTGTCCTTTCGCGATCGCTTGTTCGAGGGTTTTTGCTTGGGCGATCGCTTGTTCTGATAAAATTGTTGTAAAACAGTTTAAACTCGAATTATGTTGATTAATTTCACTGAGTTTTTGTTGACAAACCTCTTGAGCAGAAAGTTCACCTGAGCGGATAGCCAGAGAGATTTGTACTGCATCGGCTTGTTTGAGATTAAAAGACATTTTGATGGATTTAACGCAAAGGTAATTAGGAGTTTGTACTTTTTAGGGGGTTAAAACTGGGATCAAATACAGGTGCTATTTCTGTCTTTTCATTCAAGGGAAATTCGGTGATCAGTTTAGCGAGTTCGGCAATTCGTTCTAAATTAGAAATTACACCTTCACGGTATTCTGGATCAATGGGTAAATCAATTATTTTAGCCGTTTGATCAAGGTATTCTGCAATATTATTCATTTTGATCAATTATATAACAAATTGGCATAAATCGATTGTACGCTATATCAGTCAATATTTAATCTGTTTTCTGGTAGGAAACTTTCTCAACTGGATCGGATCGGTAAACTTCTCACTCTAAAAATAGATGAGACTGTGTGTAAGTTTATGTATACTAGAGTCATTAGGAAAGATTTTTTGATGGGGTGAACACTCCAAGTCTTCTTAAAACAATCAAAACTTAAACGATTAACAACTTTTTAACGATAAATGACAACTGAATTAAAACAAAAACACTCCGCTTTTAAACCGTTAAGTTTGGGAGTAGGCTTTGGTTCATCTGTTCCCAAAGGTTGGGTTTCTTTAGCCAAAAAACCTTTATTAATTATTGTCGGTTTAACTGGCGTGGGAAAAAGTACCGTTATTTCTAATTTAATGGAGGAATGTTTAGACTTATCATTGCTTCCAAACCGACGCACATTAACGGATGAAATTATTATTCCTCAAATGGCAGAAAATGAACAGAATTTACCTTATTTTTGTCGAGTTCAACGGTTTAATTATACTCGTCAGTATCGTCAAAATTTTTCGGGTGGAATGGCTCATGTTTTAAGTCAACTTTGGATTAATCCTCAACAGCTTCAGACTCAATTAATGTTTGATGGTTTGCGGGGAAAGGATGAAGTAGATTATGCAGTTAAAGCATTTCCTGATGCTAAGTTTATTGTTTTAGATGCACCGAATAAAGTTCGTTTACAGCGAATTTTAAAGCGAAATGATGCTTTTGATTCTGTTAATGTTGTTGATTCTAAAAATCAAAATAAAGCTATAGACTTAGACAATTTAACCAGTTTTGCAGCGTTGGGAATGTCGGAAGCCAATTCTGTATTTAATTCAACAGAAGAACAGGAAATATTAAGTTGGGTTCGTGAGGGAAGTGTGACGTTGAAAGAGTTACAACAAAAGCTAAAAATTGTGGTTCAAGAACAACAAAATTATGATGCTGTATCGACTCGGTTAACGTTAAAAGAAATGGCTCCTGAACGAACGTTGGTGATTGATACAACGGTTTATAATCCTCAACAGGCGGCTTCTCAAATCTTATCTTATTTAAAGGTTAATCAACCGATGTTATCTGTAAGTTAAATTTCCCTAGAAACTCGGTTTTGTAAAAGTTACCGGGTTTCTATTTATCATATTTCGTTGAGTTGATTTAATTTTGCTCTTAAGTCGTCCAGTCTTTCTTCATTTGTAGATTCTTCTGTAAGATTATTTGGATTAGGAGAAAATTCTAATTCAAGATTGATATCAGCCGAATGTAAACCCTTAATTTTTAAATCACTAACAACTCTAATTTTTCCTTCAGTCCATCTTCTAGAGTCGAGTTCTAATAGTTTACATTCGATTCCTTTGGGAGGAAATATTAACAGAATATTAGATAAATCCATTTTTACAGACTTGTCAGTAATTGGTAGCCAGCACAATTCATAAAGCAAGTAACTAATAGAAGCTACATGATTATCATGAGCTATAGCTAAATTCCTTTTTCTTCCATTTCGATCTATTTGTTGTCCTGTTTTCTCGATAAATTCTTTGAGATTTTGACTCAATAACTCTTTGAGTCTAGCGACAGTAAACGTATCCTTTTCAAGCATAATAATATCATCATCGCAGTCTAAGCGGCGAAAATTTTCTTCACTCATGGGAAAACTTGAACTATAATTAACTTCTATCCGATACAATTATAAAGTGTGAGTGAACGGAAGCAAAAATGAAGCGAATTTTAGGACTGGCGGCGTTTGGATGTATGATAGTATCACCAGCTTGGGCGGAACAACCCCTCTATATTGCTTATCCGCCGGCCGAACACGAAACCACCTCAAACCGCATTTTTTTCATTGGAAGCGCTTCTCCCGATGCAGAAGTAACCGTTAACGGAACAGTAATAGAACGTTCTCCTGCGGGTCATTTTGCACCGTCTTTCCCCTTAGAAATGGGCGAGAATATTTTCAAACTCGAACACAAAGACGAAGAAATAACATTAAAAATTAATCGCATTTCTAACTTACCGGAAATTCCCGAAGGGGTGGCATTTGTAGAAGATTCTCTCGAACCGAAAGTTAATCTAGCTAGACTTCCGGGGGAGTTAGTTTGTTTTAGTGCAATTGCACCGCCTAATGGTCGAGTTTCAGTTGAGTTTGCAGGTCAAACTATACCGTTATCTCGTCAAAATGAAGCCTTTGATTTGCCCAGTAATTTTGCAGTTTTAACGGGAAATAATGAACCGATAGCCTTAGAAATTAGTAAATATCAAGGTTGTGCAGAAATTGGTAAAACTTTTCCGGTTTCTAATCGGAGAAATCCGGTAAATTTAGGTCAACCGCAATATAAACTCACGTTAAAAGGGGAAACTGTGACCCGAAATGCACCGGGAAATATTACGATTATTTCTCCTGCTGAATTTGAAATTGCAGAAGTCACCGTTGATGAAGGTGTAGCGCGAACTGGCCCTAGTACAACCTATTCCCGTTTAACACCTTTACCCAAAGGAACTCGGGCGAGAATTACGGGTCGAGAAGGGGATTATTTACGCTTAGATTATGGCGGTTGGATAAAAGCAGATGAAACCAGAATTTTTAAAGACAAAATGCCGCCCCAGTCGTTTATTAGAAGTGCAAGTTCCCGTCAAGTTGGAGAGTGGACGGAGGTTTATTTTCCCCTACAAATTCCGGTTCCGGTAACGGTTAAACAGGACAATCAAAGTTTAACCTTAACGCTTTATAATACCACCGCCCAAACGGACACAATTCGCTTTGATGATAGTCCGTTAATTGAACGAATGGACTGGGAACCCGTTCTTTCACCGATGGGAGAACAACAGCAGGCGGTTCAATATACCTTTCACTTTAAAACCAAGCAACAATGGGGGTATAAATTGCGGTATGAAGGCACAACTTTAGTGTTATCATTAAAGCATCCCCCGAAAATTGAAGAAGTCTCTCAGTCTAGTTTTTTTGGGGATATTTTAGGCCCGAAACCGTTGGCGGGAATGTATATTTTGATTGACCCCGGACATGGAAGTGAGAATGATTTAGGGGCAAAGGGGCCAACAGGATATCCAGAGAAAGATGTGAATTTAATCGTTTCTTATCTGTTACAAAATGAACTGATTAAACGGGGGGCGAGGGTGTATATGACTCGCAAATCTGAGGAAGATTTATTTCCCCAAGATCGGGTTAAAATGATTAATGACGAAGAACCGGATTTGGCGATTTCCGTTCATTATAACGCTTTACCGGATAACGGAGATGCGATAAATACTAAGGGAATTGGAACCTTTTGGTATCATCCCCAAGCCCACAGTTTGGCGGTATTTTTGCATAATTATTTGGTAGAAACATTGGACCGTCCGTCCTATGGTGTATTTTGGAATAATCTGGCTTTAACTCGTCCGGCTGTGACTCCTTCTGTATTATTAGAATTGGGGTTTATGATTAATCCGGTTGAGTTTGAATGGATTGTTAACCCCCAAGAACAAAGAAAATTGGCGGTGGCGTTGGCGGATGGAATTGTAGAATGGGTAAAAACAAAGCAGTAAATTAGAGATTATTGACAATAAATTCTTCGGCTGCATGGCTATCAAGAGGTTTGGCAAATAGATAGCCTTGTCCATGTTTGCATCCTAATTTTTTTAGGTATTCTAACTGTTCAACGGTTTCAATTCCTTCGGCAATAATATTCATTTTTAAGGTTTGGGCTAAGACAATTACCGAGCGAACAATTTCTTGACTTTTCGGTTGAGTAATTAAATTTGTGACAAAAGAACGGTCGATTTTTAAGAGATCAATGGGATAGGTATGGAGATAACTTAAAGAAGAATATCCGATGCCAAAATCATCGATACATAAATTAATTTTCAGGGCTTTTAGGTTATTAAGAAGATGGGCAATTGCCGGTTCTTGTTCAAGCAAAATATTCTCGGTAATTTCGAGTTTTAAACAGTGGGGAGGGAAGTGGGTTTCCTCTAAAATTTGTTCGATTTTATCGAGTAATTGAGGATGTTTGAGTTGGATGGGTGATAGATTCACACTAATCATCAAACTTTCATCATTATAAAATTTTTCTTGCCAAGTTTTCACCTGCAAACAAGCCTGACGCAAAATCCATAATCCAATCCCATGAATTGCCCCATTTTCTTCGGCGATAGGGATAAATTCAACGGGAGAAATCATCCCCAATTCTGAATGTTGCCAACGAATTAAAGCCTCAAAACCGATCAGTTTGTTATTCGTAAGAGAAACAATGGGTTGATAATAAACTTGCAATTCCTGACGATTGACAATGTGAAGCAAATCTGTGTCTATTTTCAAGCGTCGAGTCGCTTCTGCTTGCATTTGAATATCAAACACATCGCATTCATTGGAACGATTAATTTTAGCCCGGTGCATCGCCGCATCAGCCGCCCTTAACATTTCTTCAGGTTCATTATTAATCAGAGAACTCATCACTAAACCGACACTAACTGAGGTAAAAATTTCCGCCCCATTCAGATAGAAAGGTGTTCTCATAATTTGTCGGCGAATCCGTTCAGCAAAGCGTTTTGCTTGATTCACATCGGAAACATCTTCGAGTAAAATTGCAAATTCATCGGCATCGACACGGGCTAAAATTGCGGGAGGTTCTACACAAGATTCTAACCGATGGGCGACCTCAATTAAGAGCCGTTCAGCCGTTTGATGTCCCAAGGTATACTTGATAATTTTAAAACGATTAATATCAACATAAATTAAAGCAAATTCGCTTTTATTCCCTATTTTTTTTGCTTCTAAAAGATAATGAATTCGCTCAATTAAAAGTTTATGATTGGGTAGATGGGTTAAATTATCGTAATAAGCTGCACGCCACAATTGTTCCCGAGAACGCTCTCGTTCGGTGACATCTTGTACCATCGAAAGTAACCCGATAAATGTTCCATCTTCCCCTCTCAGTGGCGTGTTATGCCATTCACACAAAATAAAACGTCCATCTTTAGTCAGATTTTCATGGAGACTATTTGCCATCATATCTCCCTCCAAAATTCGGCGTAAAAGTTGCTGAAATTGAAGTTGAAAGGAAGGAGGAATAATTAATTCACTCGGATGACAGCCCAATACTTCAGATTTGGTATAACCAAAGATTGCTTCTGCCGCCGGATTCCAATCGGTAATTTCAAAGTGATTATTGTGTAAAATAAAGCCGATGGGCATTCGTTCAATTTGTAATTGAAGCTGTTCTTTTAGGTTGTTGGTTTGCTCATATAATTGGGCGTTTAAAATGGCCATTACGCACCGTTCGGCGACAACTTCTAACAGGTGAATTTCCCGTTGATCGCAAGTCCGAACTTGTTGCCATTCTAACTGAAGAACTCCCACAAGCCGACCGTTTCGCCGGAAAGGAACCCCCAACAACGTTTGCACTTTTCTTTGATGAGCATATAAACTTAAAAACCGGGGATCATTTTGTGTATTCTCAATATAAATGGGTTCACTGCTAGCCGCCACCAAACCTGAAAACCCTTGATCAATTTTACAACTATACTCAGCGAGATCAGATTCCGAAATACCGACGCTAGAACGAGGTTGAAGACTATTATTTTGATACAGCAACAACACCGCAGCATCCGCAGCAGTCACCGAAACAATCCGAAGCAATAATGTTTGTAAAAGGTCGTTTAGATCGAGGGTACTAATACCATTTTCGGTAATTGCACTCAACGCTCGGAGATCATTCGTTTGTTGCTGAAGTTGTTGAAAAAGTTGCTCTTGTCGCTGGATTAATTGCTTGCGTTCGGTAATATCTCGAGCAATTCCAATTAATCCTTGAATCTCACCTTTACGACTGCGCCAAATATGTCTTCTTGACCAATAAATTCGAGTTTTTCCCCCTGTAATTATCTTTTCTTCTAAACTCTCAGATGTTCCTTGATTGAGAATCTCGCGATCCGTTGTTTGAATTGCATCGGCATTATCTGGAGGAAAAAATTCGCGGTCATCTCGACCAATAATCTGGTTTGGGGGATGACCTAAAATTTGAGCGCAGGCACTATTGACCATCAGATATCGCCCTTGACGATCTTTAACAAAAATAGCATCTGTTGTTCCTTCAACAATGGCATGAAGTAAACTGTAGCTATCGTGAAGCGATTGTTGACTGCGACGAATTAACTCATAAAGCAACCCGCTAGTTAAGAATACAAATAACCATCCTTTCAGGGTTTGAAATTGAGTAATCAGTTGACTATTATTGAAAAATAAGCTGTCTAAAACCCTGTCAGAAAATAGAATCCATAAACTCCCGAATAAACAGTAAATGAAAACGATAGAAATAGGATGATTCGCTCTCGGTGAGTTTTTCAAAGTCATAGCATTATGGGAAGGAGAGTGATCTGAGGTCAGAATTTCTCGGAACACAGTTGTTAGTTTAACCTCAATTTTGAAGAATTTCTATCAACTTTGCATTATCTCTAAGAGCCATTTTTCAACGCGATCGCCCCATGCTTTCAACGAATATTCGGTTTCGGCTTGTTTTCTACACCATAAACGATCAATTTTGTCAAGCTTTTGAATCGCATTCACCAAACCTTCGACGCTATCGGGTTCAACCAGCCAACCCGTTTCCCCGTCCCGAACAATTTCCGCCGGCCCGCCCCGACGGTAGGCAATCACCGGCACCCCACAGGCTAAAGCTTCAATGGCGACATTTCCAAACGCCTCAACCCACCGGGGAGTCATCAATAACGCCCGACAATCTCGCAGGTGTTTTTGTAGCTCATTTGTTGATAGAAATCCCAAGTATTCTATCGGAGCATCGCGGTAATCTTGATTGATTTTATCCCAATAAGATTCATCCTGCATTTTCCCCATAATTTTAAGCGGAATTTCGGTAATTTTTGCCGCTAAAACTGCATCTTCTAGGGCTTTTTCCGGAGCAATTCGACCCAACCAAGCTAGCTGATTTTTCGGTTCGGCACAAAATTGATACTGTTCCACATTAATTCCACTTTGCAAACAAGCTAAGTTTTCTGGAGTAATATTAAACGTTTCAGCCTGGGTTTTTGTATGAAAACAAACTGCATTTGGAAATCGCTCTAAGGTTTTTTCAATAATATTATCCATTGCCGTTGTCAGCGAACCCATGCTAATCCAATGGACAATTTTAGTTTGAAAAAAAGGCGTTAAATATAAGGGCAACCAATCATAGGCAAAATTAACAATTAAATCATAATTATTC
>CAZNCM010000034.1:13257-13875 GCA_964571155.1 uncultured Lyngbya sp.
GACGGGCATAATCCCACATCTTCTCCAAAACCGAATCGGGTGGTAAAATAATCGCAGTCTCTCTATCTTGAGATTGAGCCATAATTTGCAGATTTCCCGAAATTTCCACCAAATTAATTGACTCCAAAACCGAACCTTCTGGGGCGACAACGGTAACTTGATGACCTCTTTGTTGCAACACCTTCGCCAGATTTAAGAGCGTTAATTCCACACCACCTCCTGTTCCCGACCCTAATGGCCCGACAGGAGTTGAGATTAATAATAGTTTCAGTAAATTAGAACTCATGTTGTTAGAAAACCCTTTTTTATTTTGAACTTTTTATCGAGGAGGTTCATCACTTATTGTGGGTAATGGACGCATTCGACTTAACTTATCTGCCGCCCATCTAGCCGTTTCTCTCACTTCGCTATCAGGGTCATCCGCCGCCCGTTGTAATAACTGATTCATCTGACAAGCCAAGTCATAAATACGGGTTAAATCTCGAATAGCATTTTTTCTAACTTCTGCATTTTCATCTTGTAATGATAGCGTTAACGCCCGACTCATGGGTTTTAATGTGCGAGTTCCAATTTCTGAAAGGGCGGCTAAAATCAAACTTCGCTGTTTAGAATCAGAAT
>CAZNCM010000034.1:13885-24301 GCA_964571155.1 uncultured Lyngbya sp.
GTTGAATCGCCCGAGAATCGCCTTGTTGACCCAATTCCCAAATCGTTTGACTGCGTTTAGTTGGATTCGTATTTTGTAATTCTAAAATCAATTGTTCCACTCGATCAAGTTGAGGTAAACGGGGTTTATCGGCGATTAAAAAAGTCTCACCCGAATGAACTTGGGGGGGAATAGATGCTTTTTCTGGAGGTTCTTTTTGAGGGGAAGGTATATCTACATAGCCATTCTTTTCTCCGAGTTCATCTACAGATTTATGAGTGGGTGGAGATGAAGTTTCGGGGTCTATATTGGCATCTTCGAGTTGAAACGGAGAAGCAGGATTGGGTGGAATGAATGTATTTTCAGACTGAACAAGATAGGGTGAAGAATGTTCAACCGTTTCCTCGGGTGAGAGTTGGTCTTCGGCTTCCGGTTCAGGCTGATGACCAATTAATTTAACAATAATAAAAATAGCTCCTCCGGTCACAATTATTGACCCCACACCGAGTAAAATTAATCCGGTCGGAAGTTTAGTCGGAAGCTGAAATTTTGGCTTTTCAGAAGTAGAATTTTCTTGAGCCAATATTAACGAACGGGTCGATTCATCGGAGAGAACAGGAGGCTGTAGGTTAGTCAAATTTTGAGAGATCGTACTTTGACTCGGATGGTCGAGAAAACCCGAGAAAGTCAAGTAGGTCAGTAGGAGTAGAGGAATGTGGTAAGAAGCCATGAAATGCTATTGAAAATGTTCACAAGTCGGGTGTAACCTTGAGCTAGCTCCATCCTAACTTCTCTGACACCCAGATTCTCGTTTTTCAACAGAGTAAACCCATTAAATTTCCGAATGACAGGAGAGCGCACCCACAAACCGACTCAAAAGTTCATCACCACTGAAGTCTTCAGACAAAGGGGTGAACTCGGTGAACAGCAAGTTTGGGAAACGATTCGCCAGACTTTTGCTCACCGTCATTGTATCGCATATTGGCGTTATCCGATTTTCTCAAAAACAGGAGCTTTTCGTAAAGAACCGGATATTTTAATTGTAGATGCTCAACTCGGGTTAATTGTCATAGAAGTCAAGTCTATCACCCTTGATCAAATTGTTACCATTACAGGTCATATCTGGGCGTTACAAAATTTTTACACAACTCGCATCACGCCCTATCAACAAGCGGAAAATCAACTCTTTGCTTTGCTGAACTATTGGGATTCTGAACCAATTCTCAAACATCAAGTTTTTGGACGGGCGATAGTTGCTTTACCTTTTATTCTTGCTCAAGATTGGCAAAAAAGAGGCTTTGATAAATTACCGAGTTCTCCTCCTATTCTCTTTCAAAATGACCTTTTAAGTCCATCTTCTCTGATTGAATTAATCACTCAAATCCCATCTTTAGTTCCGGGAAAAATACTCACCTCATCCCAATGGGAGTTATTACAAGCCATGATCTCTGGAACCCCTTTATTTCGTCCCCCTACCCGAAAATTCTTTTTCCGAGAACATCAAAAAATGCGGGCGGAAATCTTAGCTAAAGTTCGAGAACATATTTATAAACTGGATTTAAACCAAGAACGGATTGCTAAACAAATTCCCCCAGGTTTACAACGAATTCGCGGAATAGCAGGGTCTGGAAAAACAGTATTACTCTGTCAAAAAGCTGCCCAGATGCACCTTAAATATCCTGAATGGGATATTGCCTTCGTCTTTTTTAGTCGCAGTTTATATCAACCCATTATTCAACATTTAGATCGGTGGTTGCGACACTTTAGTTGTCATCAAGTTGGGTATGATGTTCACAATAAAAAATTGCGGGTACTTCATGCTTGGGGTTCAAAACAACAACCTGGACTTTATAATACAATTTGTCAAGCCGCAGGTATTTGGAGTTTGAGTGTCCGTCAAACTCATTCTTCTAAACCCCATGAAGCATTAGCAGAAGCTTGTTGTGATTTACTTCAAAAAACAGTTATTCCTGCCTGTTTTGATGCAATTTTAATTGATGAAGGTCAAGATTTAATCGTTAAAGATGAGTTGAAGTTTGAAGGGAAACAGCCGTTTTATTGGATGGCGTATCAAGCTTTGCGTCTGGTTGCTTTAGAAGCAAATCAAACCGCTAAAATCTCCCAACGTCGTTTAATTTGGGCTGAAGATGAAATGCAAAATTTAGAACTGCAAAAAAGTTCGACAGCTAGTGAATTATTTGGGGATGAATGGGGACATCTGTTATCCGGTCAGTATCCTAATAAAATCAACAAAACAGAGATTTTATCTCGTTCTTATCGGGTTCCTTATCAAATTTTAAATGTGGCTTATGGGATTAGCTTGGGGTTACTCCGTCCCGCTGGATTATTAACAGCGATGACCAGAATTGAAGATTGGGAAGTGATGGGTTATCAAGTCAATCTTGAACATTCTGTTTATTCTTCTAGTCCAAAAGTGACCTTATCTTTTACTTCGGAAAACTTTCCTCATCCGGTTTCACAGTTTTGGGAAAATGATCTAATTGAATTTGAAGCTTATCATTCTCGTCAAAATGAATTAACTGCTCTTTCTCAACATCTTTATCACAATTTAAGGAAAGATGGGTTGCGTCCTAGTCGGGAAATTTTAATTATTATTTTAGGCAATAGTTTTGAAGCAATGGCGTTGGAAACTTATGTCGCTAATTTTTTGATGACGCAAGGATTAGATATTTATATTCCCGGTGCAGTTGATTGTAATATTGTCACTTCTGAGAAAGAGAAACCTAATCAATTTTGGTGCGAAGGGGGAATTACTATTTCTCGTATTCATCGGGCGAAAGGACAAGAAGCAGATATGGTTTATTTAGTTGGGTTTGATCAAATTGCTAAAGACGAAGCAAATCTTAGTTTTCGTCATCAATTATTTGTTGCTTTAACGCGGTCAAGAGGTTGGGTGAGATTAACAGGAACAGGGGCTTATCCGATGTATAATGAAATGGCGAAAGTGATTCAATCTGGCGATAGGTTTAGCTTTACCCAACGACAACCCCGAGTCCGAGAAATAGGTTTAACAAATGTAGGGGAAATGTTACGCTGTTATCATCGGGGAAACCGGAATTTTAGAGGGATTCATTTAGTCGAAGTTGATTTAACGGGTATTTGTTTGCGAGAGGCGAACTTGATGGGCGCGAATTTAGCTAAAGCTAACCTGACTGATGCAAATCTTGAGAGTGCAAAGTTAGTGGTTGCTAACCTCTCTCAAACTGTGATAAATCGTGCCAATTTACAGCAAGCAAAGTGTGTTGGGGCGAACCTTTCTCACGCCCAATTAAATTTTGCAAATCTGACGAATGCTGATTTACGAGATAGTGATTTAAGTCATGCTCAATTAATTGGTGCAACCTTGGAAGGGGCGAATTTAACCGGAGCAAATCTGAGTCATACAAATCTGAGTCAAGCGAATCTCAAATTGGCTGATTTAATGGAAGCGACTTTACAAGACACAATATATTCCCACTCTACTTTAACTGAGGGTACAATTTTTCCCTAACTGTGTCAACCCTTTCTACATTTTTTAACACTATTTTGAACGAGAAGCGGTAAACTAGAATAGTAACAAAATTTTGTTGTAATTGTTGACAACGACTAGCAAATCAGGATGAGCGATTTATACGTTTCTTGGTCAGATTATCACCAAGCCATAGAGTCCTTAGCGGCGAAAATCTACCACTCGGGCTGGCAATTTAATCAAATTGTTTGTTTAGCCAGAGGAGGACTGAGAATTGGAGATTTGCTCTCGCGGATTTATGACACCCCGCTAACAATTCTTTCTGCGTCTTCCTATCGGGGTTCTGAAGGTCGAGTTCGAGGTCAAATTACAATCGCGAATCATCTCACCATGACAACAGAAACCCTCGGTAGTCGAGTGTTGTTAGTCGATGATTTAGTTGATTCGGGGATTAGTTTAAAAGAATCTCTCTTGTGGTTGAAAAATAACTACACCTCGGAAATTCAGGAAATCAAAACTGCTGTTTTATGGTACAAAGCTTGTTCGGTGATTGTTCCCGATTTTTCTGTCGAATATTTACCTCATTCTCCCTGGATTCATCAACCGTTTGAACGCTATGAAAAGATGACCCCCGCTGAAGCGGCACAAAAGAGTGAACAAACTCAGCAAGCTATTCATTAAAAAATGTAGGCTTTTCCGGAATTGAGAGAGTTTGATCTGTTATCAAAGGGGTGAGCTTTTATGAAAAACGCTATGGGAACCCAACGCCAATACCGCAAAATTTGGAAGCGGTTAATATTAATATTTTTGTTTATCGCGACACTAGCGGGTTGTCGATTTTTGAGTCTGACCCCTACAACAGAAGCACCATTACCGACTGTTTCTGCCCTCCCGGTTCCCCAACTTCCTGACTGGATAGAACAAATTGGTCCGACGGGAGAAGTCACTTCTCAAAGTCAAATTCAAGTTATTTTCAAAGATCCGTTAATTCCGGTTGAGCGTTTGGATTCTCCCCAACAGCGTCAACTCCTCGATCAATTTGAAATTACCCCCCAACTTCCCGGACAATTTCGGTTTCTGACACCGCGAATGGTGGGGTTTCAATCTGACCGAGCATTACCGTTAGCAACTCGAATTCAAGTTAAACTTAAACAAGGCTTGTCTGATCTCGAAAATCACAACCTAGACCAAGATTTAGCCTGGACGTTCAACACCGACTCAATTGAGCTAACCAACTTACCGGGAACCGAAGAAAACCCGGGTTCGGAAAACAATCCCGTTGGTTTGACTCCAGAACTAACGTTTAACTCCAACGTAGAATTAGATCTCGACTCGTTAGCCCAACACGTCAAACTCGTTTCACAAGCATCGAATCAAGCCGTTCCCGTCAAGGTTGAACTCACGAAAAATCAGTTCAATTCGGACTCTTTACCGCCTCGGACACAGTTCGACCCATCAAACCATATCTGGCAGTATACCATAACTCCCACTCAAAATCTACAAAAAAGTACAAAATACACCCTAGAAATCACGCCAGGACTACATCCCAAGCGGGGAAATTTAGACAGTCAATTTATCATTTCCTCTCAAATAAAAACCTTTGATTCCCTACAATTTGAAACCCTAGAACTTTATGGTCAACCCACTGCGGGAGGTGTTTATGGACGGTTTGAAAATGGCAGTCCTCAACTCAAATTTAACAATCAAATCTTAGAAGCATCAGCCCAAGATAATATTAGGATTAATCCCCCACCGCCTGAAGATGCACCTCCTCTGATTCAAACCTACGGAAATAGCAATATTATCAACCTCAATCCTTGGGCATTAGAACCGCAAACCAACTATACCATCACCCTTGGAAAAGACCTAAAAGATCAATTTGGTCAAACCCTAGAAAAACCCGTTACCCTCTCCTATCAAACCGGAGATGTTGCGGCTAACCTTTGGGCGCCAACGGGATTAAATATTTTCCCCTCAACCCAGAATTTAGAGTTAAATATTGCCACCACAAATTTACCCCAGTCGAAATATACCGCCGCTTATAAAATCGTTCAACCGACGGATTTAGTGTATACCGATGTGGCTTATCCGAGAGAAGATAAAAAAAATCTCTTACCCGCAGAAAGAAACTGGACTTCCTTCTCCGTCAAAACTCCAGAAAACCAAACCCAAGAAACCTCAATTAATTTGCGGAAAAAACTCGGGAAAGACACAGGAATGCTGGCTTATGGAATCAAAGCGCGAACCAATCGTTATCAAGAAGACGGAAAACGACGCTGGAATGAACCTGAATTTTATGGGTTCGTTCAACTGACAAACTTAGGTGTTTTTTCCCAATGGTTTCCTGAGTCTGGAATTGTAAAAGTTAACCATTTAGAAGACGGTTCCCCGGTTGACAATGCCGAAATTGAAATCTATCAATCTCAAGTCGAAGCCACAAGCTTTCCCGACCCGAAACCCTGTGCAACCGGAAATACGAACGGAAGCGGAATATTGGTGTTAAATTCCGAAGATTTACAGCAATGTATGAACGGCGATCGCTTTACGGAAGCCCCAGAATTATTAGTGATTGCTAAAGAAGAAGACGACTGGGCTTTTGCACGAACTCATTCTTATAGTGGAATGTATGGTTATGGGATTTCTACAGATTGGCAAAATAGTAAACCCCTTTCTAGAGGCGTGATTTTTTCTGACCGACAACTCTACCAACCCGGAGAAAAAGTCGCGTTAACCGGTGCGGCTTACTATTTGCAAAATGGGGAATTAAAACAAGATAAAAACGTCAACTATACCGTTATCTTGACAACCTCAGAAGGGACAGAAAAAACCCTCGGTATCTATCCAACCAACGAATTTGGTACATTTTCCCTCGAATTTAACCTTGATTCCGACCAAGCACTGGGAGATTATCGTTTAAGTGCAAAAGCAGAAAATGAAGTTGAAATTTATGGAGATTTGCGAGTTGCGGAATTTAAACCCCCCAACTTCAAAGTTGAGTTAAACATCGATAAAGAAACCGCCATTCAAGGAGAAAGTATAACCGTAAATACCGAAAGTAACTATTTGTTTGGTTCCCCGGTTGAAGGGGGAAAAGCGGAATATTATGTCACCCGCACCCCAACAGAATTTACCCCCAAAGGTTGGGAAAAATACAACTTTGGGAGACAATGGTTTTGGCCGGAAGAAAAACCCACCGTTTCCAGCGATGTATTGCAAAAAAGCGAAGTTCTCGACCAAGCAGGAACGGGTACCCAAACGATTAAAATTGATCAAAATTTATCCTTTCCGATGCAATATCGGGTGGATGTAGAAGTATCCGATGTTTCTAACTTAGCGGTATCTGATTCTCAAAGTGTAATTGCTTTACCGAGTAACCGTTTAATTGGGTTAAAAACACCCTTTGTCGCCGAAGCAAACCAAGAATTTCCCGTCGAAGTTATTGTTACCGACCCCAACGGAAAACCAATTCCCAATATGGGAGTCCGTTTAGAATTGCAAGAAATGAATTATAGCAACGTTACCCGAGTGGTTGCAGGTGGACAAACCGATAAAAACCAAGTTGAATACAAAACCGTTGCGACAACACAAGTCAAATCAAATAAGACTCCAAAAACCGTTTCTTTAACCCCTCCCAAGTCAGGTTCCTATCGAATTCGTGCCAATTTTCTCAACAATTCCGGCGAAGCTACCGCAACAGATTTACAAATTTGGGCGACAGGAACTTCTCCGGTATTCTGGGGAGGAAATTATGACAACCGCTTAGAAATTGAACTCGATAAAGACACCTACAAACCTGGAGAAACCGCCACCGCTTTAATTAAATCTCCCTATCCCGAAGGCGAGTTATATTTTGCAGTTGTCCGTGATAAACCGTTGTACGAAACCCAAACAACCGTCACGGGCGGCGCCCCGCAAATTCAATTTACTGTTACTTCGGAAATGTTACCGAACGCAGCCGTCGAAGCGGTGTTAGTTCGTAAAGGCGAACTCCTTTCAGAAGTTGAACCCGAAAATGTAGAAAATCTCTCGACAATGGGGTTATCTCAAATTGGGTTTGTACCGTTTAAAACCGACTTGGCGGAAAAAACCCTGCAAGTAGAAATTACGCCAACAAAATCGGAAGTTGAACCCGGTGCCGAACAAACTTTGCAACTGCAATTAAAAGATGCAAATAACCAACCCCAACGCGGACAATTCACCGTTATGGTAGTTAATGAAGCGGTGTTACAACTAACCGGTTATCGTCCCCCCAATTTGTTAGAAACCGTCTACGCCGAACAACCGATTTCTACTCGTTTTAACGATAGTCGTTCGGAAGTTGCCCTGTATAGTTTAACAACCAGACTCGCAAAAGGTTGGGGATATGGCGGTGGTTTTTCTGCGGGAATTGGCAACACTCGTATCCGCAAAAACTTTCAACCTCTAGCCTATTATCAGGGTTCAATTGTTACCGATAATAGCGGAAAAGCCAACATTACCTTTAAACTTCCCGACGATTTAACCACCTGGCGGGTGATGGTTGTGGCGACAGATGGTAACTTTAAATTTGGTTCGGGTGAAACCACATTTATCACCACCCAACCCCTACTTTCTAACCCGATTTTACCCCAATTTTCCCGCCCAGGAGACAAAATTTTAGCCGGAGTTTCCGTTACTAATAACACCCGAGAAAAAGGAATAATTGCAGTCAAAGCCGATGTCGAAGGCGGCGTTAAACTTTCCCCCGGAAACTCCAATACCCAAACGATTCAACGCCCACTCAAAGCTGGAACCCAAGCCTACTATTTCCCGGTATTAGTAGAAGAAGTGGGAACCTCTCAAGTGAAGTTTCAAACCGCGTTTAACGGGAAAACCGATGGCTTTGAAATTCCGTTAGAAGTCAAACCCGTGTTAGTCACCGAACAAGTTATTGAAAGCGGAACCACAACCGATTCTTTAAATATTCCCATCAACGTGACTCGCGATACTGTTAGAGATACGGGCGGTTTAAATATCTCCCTCGCGAGTACCTTAATCCCTCAAATTACCGCCCCCGCTAAACAAATCTTTAATCAAGATTTACCCTTCCTTGAACCTGCGGCGAGTCAATTGTTAATTGCGTCCAACTTACAACAGTTAAGCCAAAAATATGGTCAAAATTTTAGTGAATTAAACCTTAACCAACAAGCCCAAAACTCCCTTGACCAAATCTTCCAACTGCAACAAAACGACGGAGGACTAGCCCTTTACCCCGAACAAAAAACCTCCAATCCTCTCTTATCTGCTTACGCCGGAGAAGCCTTAGCAAAAGCCTCTCAAGTAGGATTTAAAGTTGATGAAAATAAACTTAATCAACTTGAATATTATCTTAAACAAGCCTTAGCTAACCCAGAAAAAAATGAATTCTGTAGCGATGATTTGGTTTGTAAGAGTCGGGTGAGATTAAATATCTTAATGGCGTTGGCGGAAATGGGAGACCAACGCAACGATTTCATGTCCGATATTTACGGCTTGCGGGATGAATTTGATACGGTAACTCAAATTAAACTCGCCCGTTATTTATCCAACTTCCCCGAATGGAATTCTGAATTTAACGAACTGGTGAATAAACTGCAAGAAATCGTTTATCAAACCGGACAAACCGCCACCGTTAATTTACCCCAACAATACGGTTGGATGAGTTCAGATATTACCGCCCAGTCGGAAGCATTGCGTTTATTTGTGAGTCAAAATAGTCAACCGGAAACGATAGATAAACTCGTCCAAAGTTTACTCAATCTTCGCCGCGAGGGAACCTGGGGAAGCACTTACAATAACGCCGAAGCGTTAACAGCGTTAGCCGAATATGCAGCCATAGAACCCACTCCCGAAAACTTCCAAGTTCAAGTCAAATTGGGCGGTACAAACTTGGGTTTAACCGAATTTAACGGCTTCAAAAATTCCAGTTTTAATCTCAACATTCCCATGTCAGAATTACCCCCAGGTAAGAATAATCTGATCATTCAAACCTCTGGAAACGGAAAACTGAATTATTGGATATCCTACGAATATCGCTTGGAAGGAAGTCAACCAGGACGGTTAAATGGGTTAAGAGTTGAACGCAAAGTTAAACGAGTTAATCAGAGTGAAGTGTTGCAAACAATGGGACTGTCAGCAGCAGAAGAACCCGTCGAAGTTCAACCTGGAGAAGTGTTTGATATCGGCTTAGAAATTATCACCGACCATCCTGTGAATAACGTGATGATTACAGACCCGCTTCCCGCCGGTTTTGAAGCCATTGATAACCGTTTTAATACTAGCAATTCCGCTTTAAAAGCCCAAGCCGATAGTTGGAATATTAGCTATCAAACTATTTACCGCGACCGAATTTTTGCCTATGCTGACTATCTCCAACCCGGAGTTTATCAACTGCATTATTTAGTTCGTTCCGTAACACCCGGAGAGTTTATCTGGCCCGGTGCAAAAGCCTATTTACAACAAGCCCCCGAAGAATTTGGACGCAGTGCATCTTCAAGTTTAGTGGTGTCGGAACAGTCCTAATTAATATTTGTCGGGTGGGTGACAGCAAAAAATTGTTAATTTCAACAGTTAAATTATTCGTTGTCACCCATGCTATCAATAACTTGTAGTTTTGTTAGTCCCAGACAACAACGCAGTCTGTAATAATATTAGGTACGTTTCTGCCAAGATTTGGGATCTCGCCGCCCATGAAAAACTGCTATCACAATCACCCGACTCGATATAATCCGATAGTATATCGCATAGGGAAATCGTCTCACAACTGCCCGTCGAACATCACGATAAACAACTGGATAAGATTCTGGCATCAAACAAATTCTATTCAAAATCTCATCTATACAGTTTAGAAACTGATCGCCAAGTCCCATTTGTTGGTTTTCATACCAACTGTATGCTTCGTTAATCTCATCTCTAACTTCTGGACGAAATGCCAGTGCGTAATCCATTATTGTTTCTTAATTGATGCTTTG
>CAZNCM010000034.1:24311-27110 GCA_964571155.1 uncultured Lyngbya sp.
AAATATTAATCAGTTATTGAA
Organism: uncultured Lyngbya sp.; assembly: GCA_964571155.1. GTDB lineage: Bacteria > Cyanobacteriota > Cyanobacteriia > Cyanobacteriales > Microcoleaceae > Capilliphycus. Next base: position 24,333 of record CAZNCM010000034.1, read on the forward strand.
ATAAATTACTATTGCCATGTCAATATATTATCTGGATTCTTGTTATACTCATCAATGCGATAATCAAGCTCTTTCTTTTGTGTGTCCGTTAAATCGGGATAAGCTTGCTCGGCGGCTATATCATCCCAGATTGCTTGAACGATATAGATTCTATCTTCAATGCTGAGGGAGGCGATCGCTTTGAGTGTGGCTGTGAGATCCATATTGAATGACCTAAATTGAAAAAATCAAAAACTAATATTCCTTAAATATAGCGAACCGGATTCTGTCCGTCGAATTGAACGTTGCAATTTACAATGCGACCGTCCAAAAACTTAATAACAAGCCTGCCATCATCTTTTCGATAGCTATATTCTCGATCAAATACACCTTCAATCATTTGCGTACCTGCGAAATTTACAACTTGAATATGTGTGATTTTCTCTAATTTATCCCGTGCAACAACCCAAGCGGACGATTCGGATTTAGCAAGCAAGTCTAGCAGATTCTCACGGGTTCGGACTTGAAGGGTTAGTTTTGGCATAATCACTAGAACGGAGATCGGCTTAAAGTTATTCACAAGCACGATTTTATTGGAGTTCAGAACTCAAGAGATAATCCGTAAAAATACGGTCGGCTAAAACCCCTATTTTTCAACCTCTCCGTAAACATACGGATGCAGATCACAATGGAGACACCCATCTGGTCACATCCCCAGACTGACAACATTCACAAAAACTCAATTAACACATCACACAACATATATGGCGATCGCGCGATTATAGAGATTGTTAACCTCGAAATTGCAGTTGAACCATGTTAACTCAAACCTCCACCTCCACTCTTGACCTCGAAGCCATCATCAAGCGGGTTCTCACCTTCCGCCAAATCACCCCCCTCGACTACCAACTCCTCAAATCTGCTATCCTCTCAGAACAACGCTTCTCTCCTGCAACTCAACTCCATCTCGATCAACTATTTGAAAGCCTACAACGGGGATCTATTTGGATCGCCTCATAAGACTTGCCGCTAGCAAAAAGACGTACAATAATAGGGGTATTCGCAAGAAAAGGAGCGCGAGTTGAATGGCGGTCATCGCAGTAATCGACTATGACATGGGAAATCTCCACTCCGCCTGTAAAGGTTTAGAAAAAGCAGGGGCTACCCCCAAAATTACGGATTCTCCTGCGGAAATTCAACAAGCCGATGCAGTGGTTTTACCGGGAGTGGGATCGTTTGATCCCGCCATGCAGCATTTGCGATCGCGTCATCTCGTCGAACCGATTCAAAATGTAATTGCATCAGGAGTACCCTTTTTAGGAATCTGTTTGGGTTTGCAAATTCTATTTGAAAAGTCAGAAGAAGGTAACGAAGCAGGAATTGGCATTTTTTCGGGAACTGTACGACGATTTCAGTCTGAACCTGGACTGACAATTCCTCACATGGGATGGAATCAACTGCAATTGACTCAACCCCATCTTCCTTTGTGGAAAACCCTCGATCAAAACCCTTGGGTTTACTTCGTTCATTCCTATTATGTTGCCCCGACAAACCCTGAAATTAATGCCGCTACCATTACTCACGGTAGCCAAACTGTCACCGCAGCCGTTGCCCATCAAAACGTCATGGCGGTACAATTTCACCCCGAAAAATCTTCAGGAGCCGGACTGCAAATATTGAGTAATTTTGTGGAATTTGTCAACGGTAAATCTGCTCAAAAATCTCCGCTTCGGGCAATTTCCCATAGTTAGTTTAACGGTTAATTGGTTTGTTGTTTTCCTATGAGTTTGAGAATTTACGGCAATCGTCCGCTAAAAACTTTATCTGGACAACAAACTCGTCCAACTCCGGCGAGAGTGCGTGAAGCGGTCTTTAATATTTGGCAAAACAGCATCACAGGCTGTCAGTGGTTAGATTTGTGTGCAGGAAGTGGTTCAATGGGTGCTGAAGCCCTCTGTCGGGGGGCATCTCGGGCCGTTGCGATCGAACAGTCGGGGCCAGCTTGTCGAATTATCCGTCAAAATTGGCAACAGGTAGCAAGCCCTAATCAAACTTTTGAGGTGATTCGGGGTGATGTGTTGGGAAGACTGAAATCCTTAGCTGGACAGCAATTTCATCGAATTTACTTTGATCCCCCCTATGCCAGTGATCTTTATCAACCTGTAATAGAAGCGATCGCCAATTATCAATTACTCACTTCTGATGGTGAATTAGCAGTCGAACATGATCCGAAACGATGGACTGTTCAACCCGACTCAGGGTTAAAAATCTGTCGGGAGAAAGTTTATGGAAATACGGCCTTGACTTTTTATTGTATTTCAGAGGTTTGAAAACCCGATCCAAGCAATACTAGCAGGGACAAAGGAATGATATTTTCTGTTCTCACTTCTGTGTCCCCACCTATTTTTTAACCGTTTAACTGATTGCCTCGGCGATATTGCTGATAAGCCGCAAAGAATAATCCGGCTAAGGTTACAGTCACTAGACCGAGGACAATGCCAGAAAGTAAAGGTTCTACCACGTTAATTCTCCTTGATATGATGGAAAGATCTTAATCCTATTCATCTATTAATATCGCATATTCGTTCAGGGTGGCAATTGCTGAATGGAATTTTGATTAATTTCCATGCGTTTACAAAAGTTGACAAAAATACTCAATTATTCTCTCCAGCCCGATTCCTTTGGGGTTAGTCATTCTAGATTTATGAAGATAACTTGCTCTGACCGCCTGAAAGCATTAAGCTATTGAATAAGTAAAGTTTTTTGTAGATATTTCTCAAATAGATAAGGACGCTTTGA
>CAZNCM010000035.1:0-1050 GCA_964571155.1 uncultured Lyngbya sp.
ATTTGTGGTTGTGATGTCATTGATTTTTCACTCCTCCGCAATCATGTCAATAAAACCGTTGGGACTACAGACACTGCCTGAGACACCATACTTTGTTCGGCAGTAGTTTAACCTTTCCGCCCTCAGCAAGTCTAGTCCCTGACAACCACTTCTGTCTACTGACTGTCGGTGGCTGTTTATACTGCGAGAGCTTACCCTAAATGTTTTCAACCTTGACCTTCCTTTAAGTATCTGCTAATCATTTCTCTATAAAGTTGCGTCGGGTACCCAACTGTTGTAGACGCAGTGGGTTTGTTCAAGGTTCCAGTCTATCCGTTATTATCCCCTCACTACCCGCTCAAACTGAGAGTCTGATCGGGCTGATTGACGCCCTTGATACAAACGGTTCTACTTAAAGGTGTTTTGTGATTGTCTGAATCAGTTGTAATTGCAGGGGAAGCAGTTTTGCTAAATCATAGCGTTCTAAAGCCGTTTGACGTGCTTTGAGACGGATCTCTGCCATCCGATCAGGGTGATCTAAGACTTCTGAGACGCGATCTGCAATCTGTTTGGGCGAGAAAAAGTCCACTAATAAACCATTTTCTCCATCCTGAATGACTTCTTTGACCGGAGGGGTATCCGAACCGACGATTAAACACCCTGTAGACATCGACTCAATCATTGACCAGGACAGCACAAATGGCCGGGTTAAGTAAATGTGCACATCAGAGGCTTGAATCACTTTTAAATATTGGCCGTAAGGCAATGGCCCCACCATCGGGTAAGGATTTACCATAGCAAACTCGCTCTGACCCCACAACGACCACATGGCAGTTTGGCCGACGTTCCTGGATATACGCGACTGCTTCGATAAATTCGGGAAAACCCCGATAGGGTTCCATTCCTCGGGCGACATAAGTAACCAGTTCCTCGACACCGGATAAATCACAGTTGGGAAGGACCAGTTTTGCCCCCGGATCGGGTTGAAAGTAGCTGGTATCGACTCCATCATGGAGAACTGAGATCTTACTCTGCAATTGTGAGGGAAATTGCGATCGCTGCCAATAGGTC
>CAZNCM010000035.1:1065-4795 GCA_964571155.1 uncultured Lyngbya sp.
TATCCCCCGGTCACAGGAGTACAAATCAACCAGGATCGGAGTATTTTTAATCCGAATACGGGCCATATCATCAACGGTCAGGGGATCGGCTGGATCAAAGTCCGCATCCGATCCTTGACTATGATAGAACCATTCAAAATAACATAGTAGGGGTGTATCGGGAAAGGCTTCTTTTGTAAACAACGTTGGCCCCCACCCCGAATGACCACAGATGATATCCGGGACAAACCCTTTGGCTTTGAGTTGTTCAGCCATTCTAAATACCCCTTGTCCATGCAACACCGCACTTTCTAAAGCGCGAACGTATTGATGAGTTTGGGGACTGGGATCGCGAGAGGGTTTAAATAAGGCTTTACGAACTCCGGGAATTTTCCACTCTGGACGTTCGTTTTTTGTCCCAAATACAATTTGATTTTTAGGATCAGCCCCCAATGCGGTGATAATATGGCGATATTGAGCTGGGAAGTTAGGATGCAGAAATAAGGCTCGCATGGTTCATCTAAAATGGGTTTTTAATTGATACTTATTACAAATTTCAGCACAGAACCGGGAAATCCCTTAAAATTCTGTCGGCGCTCGACAGATCCACACACAATCTCTCGGGATAGATTGAATATCTTTGAGCAGAATCTCATAGTTTAGATGAGTGAGAAATTTTTCCATAATTGAGTCAGTCATCACTGAAAATGACGTTCCATGTCTGCGTCCTAAGAGATTTTTATCCCAATCATTTAAAAATTTCTTCCACCCTAATTCACTCAAAATATTGGTATGGTGAAAAAGACATAAGCGATCGCCCCGCATCAGCCGAGGAATTTGGGTTAGATAATTAAAAATATCTCGCGGCTCAATATGTACCATCGTATCGTAGCAGAAGCAGAAATCAATTGAACCGGGGTTAATCCCCTCTAACGTTAAACCATCTAGTTTGACATAACTGACTCGTTCTTCACCTAAGCGATCGCGGGTTGTTTTCAACATCTGAGTTGAAATATCTGCACAAATTAGATTTTGACAATATTTTAACAATAATGCGGCTGTTTTTCCGCCCCCAATTCCGATTTCTAAAACGGTTTGATCAGATTGAATATAAGGCGCAATAAACTGGTTTTCAATTAAGGCTTCATATTCGGCTAGAGATTGAGCGGCACCGGCAGCTAACCCAATCCATTCATCCCCTGGATAAATATATTCAGAATCGGTACTTTGCCAATTTTTAATATAATCATCCCAAGCCCCTTCATAATCAATTTTTGATTCGTTCATTATCGGTTGTTTAAGTTGAGTAGTAGACGAAAATAAGGAAGTAGAAGTTCTTTCTAAAACCCCTTTGCGAGAGGAGTCTTCTTCTTCTGATTTCGGTAATTGTTCTTCTTGCCAGCTAAACTCTTGACCTAGAAATTCTACCAGTTTATCATTGTACGGTTGAAAATATTCAGTTAGGTGTTGACGAATTTGTGGACTAACTTCTGGATAAGCACCGACATTATATTTTTTATAGTTCGGAAGTTGATAAGCGGGTAAACCCAAGAACTCAAAGACTTGATTCACACGCTCTGAACATTGGCTCAAAAAATCTTCACTTTTGAGGATTAAAAATTGTTCTCGGCTAAATAAGTTCATCCAGTTTTGTAACTGTTCCTGATAAATTCCTCGGGAAAGATAGGAATAATGTTGATGGTTATAGCTATAATAATTTTCGTCAGCGAGGAGTTTTTCAAGTTCTCCCTGAAGTCGTTCGGGTTCTTGAGTAATTGCTTCTTCTAAGGATAATATTTCATAGCCTAAATTCACTTCCCAATAGTAATGAGAAATTGCTCTATCTACAGGATTTCTCAACAAAACAATAAATTTCATGTGGGGAAAATGTTGATAAACCCGTTCGGGAACACCAGGATGAAAAAGATAATAGGGCGTTCCTTCTCCTGTCCATAAGAGGTTTCCATCTGCTGAAGTGGGAAATTGAGTGTGATACCAGTCTATACCTTTTTGATAGTGTAAGCTAAAAAAATGAATTTCTTTTTGTACCGCAGGGATAATCTGAGGATGCTGACAGAGATAATTATAAAGGGAATTTGTTCCGCCTTTTTGAGTTCCTAAAATCATAAAATGAGGCGGTTTTAGGCGTTCATACGAATTCATCTTTGACGGGTTCAAGTTGTTCTCCTTACTCTTTTTTTAGACTAATTTTTCTCAAAATCTCCTTCCTAAAACTTCTTCGGACGCAAGATACACAAACAAAAATCAGATTCTAAACTTCCTGGAATTTCCATTAAAATTTCTTCAAATTCGAGTAATAACCGGACAATAGTTTCTCCCTTGGGTTCACCGGGTAAGAGTTGAGCATGATTTAAAAGCGGATAAAGAGGATGTAAAATTCCCCCTCCAAAAGGATTATAAACTTCGATGTCGAAATAATATTCAAGAAATGGTAAAATTAATTTAGAACGCACTGCTTCCGACGGGTCAGTATTAAAGACTTGATAAATGGTTGGGTTAATAAATTCGCTTTGCAGTCCCGAACGCAATAGTTCGTTAAAACAAGCATACAAACGATTAATTAACTCTACTTTCTTGCGGCTATAAATGCAGTAGTTATCCCCAACATATTCGTTGATAATAAAATATCCGTCGGGGTTTAAGGATTGATAAACAATCTTTAAAAACCGCTCAATTTCTTTGACGTGATGCAGCGAACCCGAACAAAAGGCAATATCATATTTCTTCCCACTATCGAGACTGAATGTATTAAAATCATCTGTGTAGAAGTTGACTTTAACTCCGGCAATTTCTGCCCGACGTTTTGCCATATCTAGGGAAGTTTCCGAGAAGTCAAACGCATCAATTGTTTTGGCAAATTTTGCTGTCGCTAGGGTAACTTCATGGTTTCCCATTCCACATCCCAAGGATAATAAATTATTAAAGCTTTTTCCGGCAAAATAATCTTCTATTAGCCATCGTAACCAATATTTCTTTGTTTGACCTCCCGACATTCGCTGATGAATGGTATCTTCAATAATCGGGTTTGATATCCATTCACTCGCACTCGCAGCCGTTGGGTTTGCTTCCCAATAACTTTTATCTTGGGCGGGTTTTATGGGTTGTGAAATCGTTTCAGGAGTTGAGGCAGAGATGAATTCTACCGGGGAAACAGTTTGATGGGGATGGGGATTAATAAAGTAGGCTTCCTCAAAAACTTGATAGTATTCCTTTGTCATTTCCTCGAAACTATTTAACGAGGCTAGAACATATTTTCCATTCTCAGCAAGACGTTGACGTTCAGCATCATTTTCTAACAGTTTAATCAATTTTTCGGCTAATTCTTCGGGTTTATCAGGTGTGTAAAATAAACCATTCACTCCCGGTTTGACTTGTTCAGAAATCCCAAAAACGGGGGTGGTAATAATGGGTAAATTGTACGCCATTGCTTCGAGAATGACTCGCGGATAACTTTCAATGCGAGACGTACAGACAAAAATATCCGCCGCTTGGTAATATTTTGGCGTTTCTGGTGTTTCAGGAATAATAGAAATTTTAGACTGTAAACTGGGGTTTAATTGCTTGACTAATGTCGCCAATTGTGTACTGTAAACACTCGGGCGATCGCCAACAATAAAACAACGGATTCGGTTATAATATTCTGGGGATAATAGTGCCAAAGCTTTGACTAAATCCTGCTGACCTTTGCGTTCGCAAACGGTTCCAACTAGAAGAATGACAATCTCTGAGT
>CAZNCM010000035.1:4805-7358 GCA_964571155.1 uncultured Lyngbya sp.
CGGTTCCATTGTTCGGCGACCAATTTAAACCGTTCCACATCCATTCCATTGTGAATCACGGTAAAATTGTGATGACTATTTAAAGGTAAATAAACATTTCGGGTTGCATCCGCCACAAAAATGACCCGATAAGGATAACGGAAACATTCTAACGCTCGGGCGGCAATTTCTGCACCAAACCCATTAAAATAAGTTTGCCAAGCCTCACTTTCATGAACATTCCAAATAGACGGAACTCCCATTTTTTGGGCGCAGTCTACCATGAAAAAGTTTTCTAAAGTATTGGCATAAACCACATCATAACAATTTAGCTGTAATTGTTCGGCAAAATCAGTGAGAGCAAGGTCATATTGTTCCCGTTGATAGATATTAATTAAAGGATGGTCTTGTACAAGCACCGTAATGCCTTTTTCTTCATAGGCTTCTCGCAACGGCCCATCATTGACACAAAAAATAACGGGTTCTATTTTATCCTGTTCTGCCAATTGTACCGCAATTTCATATTGATGTAATGGTGCGCCCGTATATTCCAAAGCGTTGCTACACATCAATACTCGGGGCTTAATTTTTACCGGGGGAGTTTGTATATTAAACCGTCGGGGCTTAATGTGGAACCATTCGTTATCTAGGGATAAATGATGGCTGTAATAAGGGTCAATTTTATCAGCATATTTTTGACGGAAATTTGCTACTTCTTGCGGGTCATCTTTAAACCCTCTCGATGTTCCTTCTTTGTGTAATAATTCCGCTTCTGCACAATAAACACAGCGATAATTTTGTTCGGTTAAACGATAACCGTAGTCCGCATCATTGTAAGCAACGGCAAAGTTTTGTTCATCAAAACCGCCCAAGTCTAAAAACAGTTGACGGGGCGTTAACAAACAAGCCGCAGTCACCGCAGAATAGTTTCGCACGACTTTAGAATAAGCCAAATATCCAAAATAATCCCGATGAGAAAGTTTGAACGCATGACCCGCCAATTTGTGGTGCAACCCGTGAATAATTCCGGCGTGTTGAATGTGGTCATCGGGGAAAATTAATCGCGCCCCGACAGCCCCAACTTTTTCTAACTGAATATAACCCATCATCTGACTCAACCACTGGGAAGAAAGAATCTCGGTGTCGTTGTTTAAAAATAAAACATAGTCAGTTTTAGTGTGTTCAACCGCCCGATTATTAATCGCCGCAAAGCTAAATTTACCGTGAGGATTAGCGACTCTGAGAATAGAAATTTTCGGTTCAGTTTCAGCCAGAGCAATCCAATCCAAATATTCTAAAGTTTTGGGGTCGTCGCTTTCGTTATCAATAATCAGCACTTCATAGTTTTGATAAGTCGTTTTTTCTAACAACGATTTTAAACAAGCTTGTAATAACTTAAGCTGATTTTTCGTGGGAATAATAATCGTGACAGAGGGGCCATTATCGGTAAATTGATGGGCAAAAATCCCCAAACTTTGCTTAACTGCCCAGTCCGGTTGATACACTTTAGCCGCTGTTTCTCGACGGTCTAACGCATCCTGAACCGCTTGACGACCCGCTTCAAAACTCGCAGGTTTGGCTGCCCCTGAAATGGCGGTGGAACCCGGCGCTGTTCGCCAGTGATATAAAACTAAAGGTAAATGAGCAATATGACGAGCATTTTCTGTTATTCTCAGGGCTAAATCATAATCCTGTGACCCTTCAAATCCTAACCGCATTCCGGCAACTTCTTCAAACAGTTTGCGCCGCAAAACTAACGCATGACCCATATACATATAAGATAACAGTAATTCCGGCGACCAATCGGGTTTAAATTGGGGCGCGAACCGTTTTCCTTCGGTATCTATTTTGTCGTCATCGGTATAAAGAACGTCGGTTTCGGGATGTTCGGCGAGGTAAAGGGCAATTTCTCCTAACGCATTGGGGGTGAGTTCGTCGTCGTGGTCGAGCAAGAGTATAAATTTTCCGGTTGCCAGCACAGCAGCAGAGTTTGTGGCGCGACTAATATTACCGTTTTCGGGGCGAAAAATAACTTGAATTCGCTCATCTTCTTCGGCAAATTTATTCAGAATTTCGGCAATTTTGGGGTCGGTACTGCAATCATCAGCGATGCACAATTCCCAGTTAGAATAAACTTGGTTAATGACGCTATGAATCGCTTTTTCTAAGAATTCTATCGGGGGATTATAAACGGGCATCACCACCGAAATTTTTGCTAATTTTTCTGCCGAATAAGTTTGCAGTCGAGTGTTTAAATCTTCTAAACTGCGTTCCGTCCATTGATTCGCACTTAACCAAGCTTCATAGGGGTCGATGGGTTTGGGGAGTTCAAAGCCGGAAGGGAGGAGGGCAAGGTCAGTGGTGGCTTTGCTGGTGCGGTAGATCATCCGCATTTGACGAATAATGGCTGGAATTTCGTTGGGGAGGGGAATGATGCGGCCCAGGCGTTGCTTGCGTTCGGCAGTCCGTTGACGAATAGCCCCGACAAATTCTGAAACCTGTCGCAGTTTGGCTGAACTTTTCGCGGCGAGTCCATAACGCCGTACAGTTAACGGTTGGCTAAAGCTGTAGGTG
>CAZNCM010000035.1:7441-13587 GCA_964571155.1 uncultured Lyngbya sp.
TGACGGTTTCTCCGGTTTCTAACTCGGCTTCTAGTACCACAGGCCACCGACCAACAGGGATATCCATCAACACTTCAAACCCACTGTTGGCACTCCCTGGCCAGTCGGGAAAGACTTCGCCCACATCCCGACGTTGCAACCCATAGGCGCATTGCATCGAATGTTCACCACAATATAAAGTCAGTTGGGTGATGTGATATTCGGGATGACAACACCAACCTGCAAACAGAATTTGGCCGGGGCGTTGGTCTTCTGGAGTGGGAACATCAAGGGAGGCTTGAAGGGGGGAAACTTGCAGAGAATAAGTCACAAACCGTTTCCATTTTCCGTTGCGAGTTTGGAGTTCTAAATTAACGTTATGATTGCCAACTAATAGCGGAATTTCAATTCTAAATCCACAATTTCTAGCCGATTCTATCCAATCAAATTGTTGGGCAACATCTAATCGTTCTATTCCATAAATACCTGTAGCGATTTCTGAACCTATTTTCGCCCGAATTCCAGTAAAGTTGCGTTTTCCAGTGTAGAAACACCAGCCTTCTATTTGGGTAAATGTATCACCGTTACCGACAAATTCCCATTGATTGGGTGTATCGAGTGAATATATATATTGAGGTTTGAGTGTGCGACGAGAAAGACGTTTAAAATTAACCCATTTTTGACGAATTTTCCAGAGTTTAGAAGATTTAATCGCAGTTACTTCGCCTTGAGTTTGAACGAGTTCGAGTTGAGTTTGACCGAGTTCATTTTCAAGAGTATAAATTTTGTTGAGGGCTTCTTGAAAACGGGCTTGAGATTCTAACAAATTTTGCTGAAGTGTGGCGGTATGATGTTGATTTTGATTGCGTTGATTTTCAGTATGAGACAGTTGGGTTAAGGCTTCTTGGTATTGGAATTGAATGTGTTCGAGTTGTCCTTGGGTTTTTCCAAGTTCTGTTTCTGTAACTGTTAATTTATCGGCGGCTTCTTGAAAGCGTTTTTCCCAGTTTTGAGCGTGTATTTCTGCCCCGTGTAACTGACTTTGGGTTCCTTCGAGTTGTTGTTGGGTTTTGCCGAGTTCTTCTTCGAGAGTTGTGAGTTTTTTAATCGCTTCTTGACGGGTATTTTCAGCGGTATTCGTTTTGAGTTGGGCTTGACCGAGTTCTTCTTCTGTGGTTATTAATTTATCTAAGGTTTCTTGATAGCGAATTTCAACACCATCGAGTTGGAGTTGAGTTTGACCCAGTTCGGTTTCGGTTGTAACTAATTTATCAACGGCTTCTTGAAATTTATCTTCCCACTGTTCAATATCAATTTGAAGCTGTTCGTTTTCTTGAGTTAATAATTTTTTGTCTTTTTCCAATAAACGAATTTGTGACCAATCTTTAAACACCCAAGTTAAAGAGGTGGACTGGTTTAAAACTTGTGACTCTACCGGAGTTAACCCGCGACTGAGATTTTCAGCTAATGCTTCTAGTTGTAAATAAAGGTCGATAGAATCTGGAAAACATTGCTTAATCAGTTGCGGTCTGGGAGTCGCTAAAATATTATCAACTAATAAATTAGGGTCAAAATTATCTTCTGGAGGACTGGGTAAATCCAGATTAAATTTAGTCTTAATTGCTTGAATAAACTCTTGCGGTTTGGTTCCAACTTTATAGACATTTACTAATAAACTTTGCTCGTGATTTTCTTGATAAAAATCGAGAACCTTTTTGTTGTAATACATCCACATTTTTACCGCTAATTCTGGAGATTTAATCAGCGTTAAATCAGTAGAACGGCGATAAAGAGAATCAACAACTTCCCAGGGAGAACGATAAACAAATATAAAATGAGCAGGCGGCAGCATTTCCTGCCAAAAGTTTAAAAATAATGTTGTTCTCGGGTCTTTCCATCCCCAAGGATGCTGAGAATCTTGGTTGTTTTGAATTAAACTTTCAGCTTGTTCAATTTGCTGTGAATTTAGGGAAATATTCGACTGAAATGTACACCCCAACTCATCAATATTATGGTCGCGTAAAATTCCCTTGTGAAATTCGACAAAATCAACATTTTCAAAATGTCCTTTCACGTTGCCATAATTTGCTCCAACAAGGCGTTGCCCAATATTAACGCCCAAACGTTGTAGTAAAGATGCCGTCAGAGAAGTTCCGGAACGGTGCATTCCAGTAACAATAATAATCGGTGAGTGACTTTCAGCTTTCTCCATCGTTTTTAGGTTATTTTTCAAAAGTAACTAATAATCCTTTTTTCTCCCTCAAATCCTTTTTGATTAATCGTTATCCGATAAACCCATAGTACGCCTCAGTTTAAACCATTTTGTCCTCAATTTCCAAAATTTACTACTTTCCATCGCTTGAATACGGTTTTGTGCCTGTTCAAGCAGAATTTGATGGGATTCCAGTTGCCCTTGACATTGACCCAGTTCCATTTCAGTTTGTGTGAGTTTCGTTTCACATTGTCCGAGTTGGGCTTGCACAAAGTCAAGTTGTGTTTCCCTCTGCAAGAGTTCGGCTTGGGTTTGTCCTAGTTTTTCCTCAGTCTCAGTCAACTTTACTTGAGACTGTTCAAATTGGGTTTGAGTTTGGTGTAATTGGGTCTGAGTCTGGCTTAATTTTACCTGCTTTTGTTGCAGTTTGACTTGCATTTGGTGTAAGTCCGTTCGCAATGAAATTAGATGAGTGTGCCATTGAGTTTGAGGAATGAGTGATTTCACAAAATCTGTTTCTATAATCCATTCCAAACCTGTAAAATTCACGGCTCGAATGATGAGAATATCTTCGGGTGAAAACTGATGACGGTTAATTTCACAAGACCAACCGGAATATAATGCTTCGGATCGCTTAAAATGCTGCACTAAATCGGGTCGTTCAATCTGAGGTTGACACTGTTGAATCAACTGATTATTGACTATCATTTGAATCGTTTTCACTTGACTATTGGGATTAAAATCAACCGCCCAACCTTCTAGATAGAGATTCCCATTGGGTTTAAGTTCACAAATATCTAAATAGCCGAGAGGATGATAGTTGAAGTTAATTTCTGTTAAACTATTGTGTTTTTTTGGAGTGACAATATACAAATCTTGATAGTTACTGAGTCCTTTTTTTATTCGGGAAATTGTGGCTTGATTTTGACTCACTTTACCCATTAATTGGTGAATATAAGATTCAGTCACATAGGTTGTCCCGTATTCATTCCGGTCAAGAAACTGACTCTCACTACTTTCGGTTGAAAAGACAATTCCTGATGGTAACATTTTGACCTGTGAGGGCATAACCCCCTCATCTAACACACTAAAAATTAGCAAGCCTTCAGGAGTTAAAAGGTCATAAAGTCGCTGCATCCAACGGGTGAAAGTTCGAGGTGGCATATGACTAAAAAATGACCCTGCATAAATACAATCAAATTTTTGATCACTCGGATAATTTTCAGGTTCACGAGTCGAAACAATACCATTCACCCCAAAGGTTTCTATCTGAAACTGAACCGCATTAGCATAAATATCCGATACCCAAACCTTTTCCGGAGAGATTTCTTGAATTAAAAATCGGGTCGAACGTCCATAACCACAAGCAAAATCGAGAAAAGAATCAACTTGAGAAAAGCTGCCAAAGTGTGTATTAATAATTTGTCGGATAGAATCTATAATAGATCGTCCTAATAAATAATAATAGACTAAAGCGCGATCGCTATTGCGGTCTTCTGACTCATCCAACTGATACAAATACATTTCATCATCGGCTGCAATTTCAGGCTGAAAGGTTTGGGGCGAGTGAGCGAGATGTTGAGTTATAGTCTTAACAATGGGGTTATTCTTGACAAAACGGTTGGTTTCCATAGTTTGTTTAAAGGTTTAATTTTTTTTGAGGTTTTATATTGATATTTTTATCTTTTGAGAACAGTTTCTAACGCTTGTTGAAGTTTTAGCCATTGGGTTCTCAGTTTCCAAAACTTGCTACTTTTCATGGCTTTAATTTCATCGTTTGATTGTTTCAATAGAAACTGACTAGATTCAAGGTTAAACTGACAATTACCCAATTCGGTTTCAAGTTGTGTTAATTTATCTCGGGCTTGGGCAAGGGTAAGCTCGGTAAATTCAAGTTGAGATTGTGTTTTTTCTAGTTGAGTTTTATACTGCTTTAACTGGCTTTGAGTTCGAGAATATTCCTCTCGCCATTGAGTTCTCAGGACTAAATTTTTAACGGTTTCTACTGCAATAATCCATTCAAGTCCGGCTGTATTTTTAGCTTTAATTAAAACAATATCTTGAGTTGAAATTTGATGGGGATTTATTATACAATTCCATCCTGATTTAAGGGCTTGAGAGGTTTGAAAAAATTCGACTAAATCTGGACGTTCTATGGAAGGCTGACAGTTTTGAATGACTTGGTTATTGACAATCATTTGAACAGACTCAACAAAGCCATTCGGGTTAGAATCTATCGCCCAACCTTCGAGTTGAATATCTCCCGTTGGGGTGATGTAACAAGCATCAAGATACCCTTGAGGATAATACTTGAAATTTAATGTCGTAAAGTCTTGATTGGGTTTGGGGGTGACTACATACAAATCTTGATAGTTACTTAATCCTTTTTTGACCCGATAAATCGAGGCTTGATTTTGACTAATGTGATTAATTAATTCTCGAATATAAGTTTCATTCACATAAGTTGTACCATAATCATTGCGGTCAAGCAATTGACTTTCGCTACTCTCTGAAGAAAAGAGAATTCCCTCTGCTGACATTGGGGTATATGACGGTAAAGTTTCCTCATCTAATACACTAAAAATGAGTAATCCTTCAGGATTTAATAAATGATAGAGTTGCTGCATCCAAGGTTTAAAAGTATGGGGTGGCATATGACTAAAAAACGACCCCGCATAGATGCAGTCAAATTTTCGCTCAACTTGATAATCTTCGGGGTTGCGAGTCGAAATAATACCATTCACCCCAAAATATTCAGTTTGAAACTTCACCGCCTCGGCATAGATATCGGATGCCCAAATATTTTTAACTGGCATTTCTTGAACCAAAAACCGCATCAAGCGACCGTATCCACAGGCAAAATCGAGAAAGGATGAAATTCGTTCAAAACCGCCAAAATACCAATTAATAATTTGTTGAATGGAATCAAACAGCGTTCGACCCAAGCTATAATAATTCACCAGAGCTTGATCAAAATTTCGATCATCCAATTCATCTAACTGATACAAAAACATTTCATCGGCGACGGCAATATGGGGCTGAAACGTTTGAGGAGAGCGAGCCAAATGCTGAATTAAAGTTTCAACAATAGGATTATTTTCAATAAAGCAATTGACTTCCATAGCCGAAATTTTGATTAACGATAATTAAAGATATTGTTGGATTTCCTGTTCAGGTTTGACTTGACCCGAAGTTACGGTTAATTTGGGTTCAACGAGCAAGTCTACAACCCCAGTACCGCAAGAACTTTCACAAGGTTGAACTCTAAACATAGCAACATCAATACATCGATCAAGATAGGTAAATTCACCTTCTACAATTCCCGATACCCCTGCATTTAAAAAGTAAACATCCGGTGCTAGTAAACATTTAAACTTGAATTCTAACACGAGTTGGGTTTCGGGTTCGATGTGTTTAATAAATTGGGATGAGGCGAGGAAAGAAGCACCTGCAAGCTCAAACCCACTGATGGTTTTCACCAACATTCCAAAGCGGACGTGTGAGGCGGCTTTTTGAAAGTCTACGGTGTAGGTATAAACATAGTCATTCCGAGCAATAATATGATTGACTCGTTCCCCTTTAGGAGTCGCAATATAAGGATCACGAATTTCAGCACCGCGAGAAGGATAATGAATCGGATTATCCGGCTTTAATTTCGCGTCATAATAGTCATAGTAATCTGCTTGTTTAGATTCGGTTTGCTGAGAGTTTGCTTGACTGCGATGATATTTTTTCCACTCTACTTTTTGAAACACTTCCTGGGGCTTAAAAGACGCTTTGAGATGCCGAATTTCTTCTCGTAATCGTTCTGATTCGGTGGCATCGGCGTAGATCATTTTTTGATATTTTGATATAATCATTTTGGGGCTATGTTCGAGTAAAATTTCACCCCGATCCATCAAAATCGCGGAATCACACAGTTGAGTCACAGAGGAAGCCGCGTGAGACACAAAAA
>CAZNCM010000035.1:13619-14507 GCA_964571155.1 uncultured Lyngbya sp.
GCTTCATCCCCTACAGAAAGGGCTTCATCGACCACTAAAATATCGGGTTCAGAACTGGTCGCCACGGCAAATGCTAATCGCACATACATTCCGCTAGAATAGGTTTTAACAGGTTGATTGATAAAGTCTCCAATGTCTGCAAAGGCGACAATTTCATCAAATTTTTGTTCAATTTCTTGATGCTTTAGCCCCAGTAATTGACCGTTAAAAAACACATTTTGTCGTCCGGTAAATTCGGGGTTAAATCCACTTCCCAGTTCTAACAACGCCGAAACTCGCCCCTGAAGTTCTACATTGCCTGCCGTTGGAGTCAGCGTACCGACAATAATCTGAAGTAGGGTACTTTTTCCCGAACCATTTCGACCGACAATGCCTAAAGTTTGCCCTTTATAAACCTGTAGATTAATCTCTCGCAACGCCCAAAATTTCTCAGCGAGTTGCTGATGGGGCAAAAAAATCTCTTTAAGTCGGTCAACCGGATGTCGATACCGCTTAAAACACTTGGAAACATTACTAACTGAAATTGCAATTTCGGACATTCGTCGTTTACTAGCTACCGAGACATCGTAATCGGTTGTTGTGTGAAAAAAACGATTGGCAATTACAAAACATCTGCAAAAGCCGGACGCAAACGTTTGTAAACCCACACACCGCCATAGAATATAATGATAGAGACGATGGAAGCAGTGGCAAGTTCTCCCCAATGCTCAATCTGACCCTTGAGTACGATATCACGGTAGGTTTCAGCCAGTGCCGTAATCGGATTTAACCAAAACACCCAAACCTGCCAAGCTTCGGGAATTTTAGAAGCCGGATAAACAATCGGAGTCGCATAAAACCAGAGATTGAGAATTACACCCAAACTTTGAGGAATATCTCGCAAAAAGA
>CAZNCM010000035.1:14517-14894 GCA_964571155.1 uncultured Lyngbya sp.
TGCTTGTTGCAACATTTTACAATAATACGTTTTCGTTAAACCTGCGCTTAAATATCCTAAACCTGCGGTGAGGAGAAGTTGAGGAATCCAAACCAAAGGTAACAGCCACAAACTAATCGTTGGTTCCGGGACAATCACTAAAGTTAACCCGACCAAAGCCACTAGCCCAAAGCTACTCTCGATAAACGCAGAACAAATCGGCACCAAAGGAAGCAGTCCCAATGGAAACACCACTTTTTTGACCAGGTTAGGCTGTCCCACAACAGAAGTCGTAGCCTGCGTCAGTCCGTTGGTAAAGGCTAACCACGGTAACAAGCCTGCAAATAACCACAACCCAAACGCCAGCTTATTATCAGCCGGAACCCCTTGAATATCAA
>CAZNCM010000035.1:14904-16322 GCA_964571155.1 uncultured Lyngbya sp.
GATTGAAAAGACATAGGTAAAAATCAGCAGTTGGACAAGCTGATTAAGCAACGGCCATAAATTCCCTAAAATGGAACCTTTATAGCGGGCTTCCAAGTCTCGTCGTACTAGGGTAATCAGTAAGTTCAGTTTGATCGACCACTGATTCTCTAGCAATTGTCGGCGGAGGACAACGCTTTTCATAGATCTGACCAATTTCTGTTTCCTCGTCCACTACACACACCACGACTAGATTATCCTCAGACCCGTTCCTGAAGTTTGCACCCAGAATCGGTGACGATGGAAAACTGTCAGCATTTAGCTTAGTCTATAAGTGTGCCACATCAACGTAACTTCTGGGTAGTCCATAAAAAAACACCCCACAATGGGGGTGCTAGCTTCTACAACAGAGTTCTATTTCGCAATTAATTCCTAGACTGAGTGATAGGTTGCTGTCGGGTTGAGGTTCAATCCAACTTCATCAGCCAGACGGTTTAGCATCGACTGTTCACGCTTCATTTCAGAACGTTCGTGCTTTAACATCAAAATTCGGGATTTCTCTGCAATCGTTAGCGGAGTTTCGGTTTGACTAACGCTAGAAGCCGGATGATCTCCATACTTCACCCCACGATAGGTGAGATTATAACTCGGTTGTAAAACGGGGGGTTTCTTCAGGTTACGGAAACGCCAGTCCTGTCCCCGATATTTTCCTGCGACTGTTCCGGTTGAAGTAGCTACTTCCGGCGGATTATATTCGTAATCTATTCCACGATAGGTTAGTTTCATCTTAATCGCCTCTCCTTTTTAATGCGATGGGTTGACAAAGTGAGGCGCGTTCCTTCGGGAATGATGACTTCCCTACTTCCGTCTCTCCCATCTCGACGATTTTCCTGACTATACCTAGATCAGCGTTCTCCAGACCAGAGAGATGAACGTTTTCTTTTTTCTGTCTGTATCTATTGTTACGGTTTTTTAGAAAATTGTCAAGTGTCTATCACTTTTTTTTAGGGAATAGAGAACCGGGAACAGGGGAAGGCAAGAGATCTCCCGACCTCCCGACCTCCCCATCTCCCTATTTAGTGGGCGCAACCATTACCGTGATAATCGTCGCTATCATAGAAACCGTTTTTGGTTCCAAAGAACAAACAAGAAACCGTAAATAAAACGGTTAATCCTGCCAAAATCAACTTAACTTCCATGGGGAAACTCCTGTAATGAATATCAATACCAATTTTAATGAGATTGTAGACGCGACTTGGCTATCTCGTCCATCTCCTACCATAGCGTTAGAATTATTGGGTTGTACTGTTGTGCGACACCTTCCCAATGGTGAACAAATTCGGGGCGTGATTGTCGAAACAGAAGCTTATATGGCGGGTGATCCGGCTTGTCATGCTTACCGCAAACGAACTCCTCGCAATGCTGTTATGTTTGGGCCG
>CAZNCM010000035.1:16332-19827 GCA_964571155.1 uncultured Lyngbya sp.
CGGGGATGAGTTATGTTTATTTAATCTACGGAATCTACCACTGTTTAAATATCGTTACCGATGAGGATGGAATCGCCAGTGCGGTTTTAATTCGGGCTTTAGAATTGTCTTCAATTCCTGACTTTCTTCAGCAAGATTTAAACTTCCCAGCAAAAAGCGATCGCAACGTTAAGAAACCCTTAAAAAAAGATAAATTTTATCGTCTAGCCGCAGGGCCGGGAAAACTCTGTCGAGTGTTAAAAATTGATCGCACGTTAACCGATTTACCTTTGCATCCCGACGGGCCTTTATGGTTAGAACACCGAACACCTACATTTCAACAATCCGTTGATAGCGGTAAAATTCAGTTCGTACAAACGACTCGTATTGGTATTACTCAAGGAACAGATTTACCTTGGCGGTGGTATATTGCCAACTGTCCGGCTGTGTCTCAGTTTTAATTTAAGTCTTTTATTCTCAACTTGTCATTGAGAGTACAATAAAGTGTTTTCTGTTTGACTATTATTCTTGCATTAACTCAATGATAAATGTAAATTGATGAAAATTGGAATAATTCGAGAAGGAAAAGTCCCGATTGATCGCCGTGTTCCCCTTTCTCCCCAACAATGTCAAGCCGTCAAACAAAAATTTCCCACTGTAGAACTGATTGTACAAACTAGCCCAATTCGTTGTTTTACCGATACCGAATATCTACAACAGGGTTTAGAGGTTCGTGAAAATGTGAGTGATTGCGATATTTTATTGGGCGTGAAAGAAGTTCCAATTTCAGACCTAATCCCAAATAAAACTTATCTATTTTTTTCTCATACCATCAAGAAACAACCCTACAACCGCCAACTCTTACAAGCGATTTTAGATCAAAATATTCGTTTAATCGATTATGAATGTCTCACCAACGAAGGGGGAAGTCGGGTCATTGGTTTTGGTCGATATGCGGGAATTGTCGGTGCCTATCACGGTTTAGATGCTTACGGAAGACGAAATCATCTTTATCAACTTAAACCCATTTTAGACTGTGTGGATATTAACGAGATGAAAGCCGAATTAACCCAAGTGAAACTTCCGGCGATTAAAATCGCAATTACCGGGGGAGGGAGAGTTGCTAAAGGGGTAATGGAAATCTTAGATTTAATTGGAACTTCATCGGTGAGTCCTGCCGATTTTTTAACGAAATCTTATCTTGAAACAGTTTATAATCAACTCAATTCAATAGATTATAATAAAACCCCGGATGGTTCTCCGTTTATTGAAGCAGATTTTTTTCAATATCCCGAACAATTTGAAGGGGATTTTTACAAATATACTCAAGTTACAGATTTACTCATTGCTGCGGCTTATTGGCATCCGGATTCTCCCGTGTTATTGACCCCTGAAGACATCCAAACTTCGGGCTTTAAAATTCAAGTCATTGCAGATATTACCTGCGATATTGAAGGTTCAATTCCCTGTACAAAACGCACCTCAACTTTAACCGAACCCTATTTTGATTATAATCCTCACACTCAACAATTAGAACCCGCCTTTTCTCAAAACAAAAATTTGACAATTATGGCGGTTGATAATCTTCCCAGTGGACTCCCCCGTGATGCTTCAGAAGACTTTGGAAACCAATTGATAGAAAATATTTTTCCGTTTCTATTGGAAGAAGATTCGATACAAATGATTGCACGGGCTACAATCGCTAAAAATGGAACGCTAACGCCACCTTTTCAGTATTTACAAGACTATACCGAGGGAAAAGAATAAATGGCAAAACCAGCTTACTATCCTGAATTTTCTGACAAAATCTGCCTCTTTAAAAAAACTTAATATCATTTTTAATGCTTTTACGGTAAGATTAGACCATATGATAAACTTTAGCACTTGCTATGGCTTCCAGATCCCCCTACACCGATAATTCTGGCGGCTAAGTTCGCAAAACCTCTCAACTTTGGCATTTTACCTTTGAATTTCAATGGCGATCAAATCCCGATTTTTCCAAGCAATTCTCCTCCTCTTTGGGTTGTGGCTATTCGCTGATTTAGTCACTCATCTTGTGGCAGAGGGATTTTGGTTTCAGGAATTGGGATATTTATCTGTTTATTGGTTACGATTAATCACTCGGGCAATTCTGTGGTTTTTCGGCTTAACTATTACCGCAGGTTTTTTACTGGGAAATCAATTTCTCGCGAGTCACTACAAATATCCTCCCCCGACTCCCGCGCGAACTCAGAGAACTTCTTTTTTCTCCCCCGAACCCGCCCCAAAAATTGCGGCTTTAGAGTTGGGTTGGTTGCTCGTGTTTGTCATTAGTCTATCGCTGTTACTGGCGTTAGTTGTTTTGCATTATGGAACCATCTTTATCGACTATTGGAAACCCGATTTTTCTGAACCCTTAGTTGCGCCTCTCCTCCCGGATCGCTTTGATGTCAAACCCCTATTTGAACTGATTCGACAGTTTGTTTCTCAGTGGTGGTTACTGGTAATTTTAGTCATTATTACTTTAGTCTTAATTTTAAAACTTGAATTTTCTTTAATTGCGATCGCTGTATTTCTCAGTTTAGGATTTAGCTTGGTTTTATCCAGTCATTGGACTAATGTTCTACAATATTTTAATCCGACATTATTTAACCAAAAAGATGATATTTTTGGGCAAAATATTAGCTTTTATATCTTTAGTTTACCCATTGCCCATCTACTCGAATTCTGGTTAGTGGGATTATTTTTATGTGGATTAGTCTCTTGTAGTCTGATTTATTTTCATTCTGGAAATAGTCTTAGTCAAGGACGATTTCCAGGTTTTTCACAACCCCAACAGCGACACTTACACGCTCTCGGTGGAATGCTGATGTTGAGTATTGCCTTCAAACATTGGCTGTCTCGATATGAACTGCTTTATTCTCAACGCGGAGTCATTTTTGGGGCAGGTTATACCGATGTCAACGTACAGGCACCCGCCGATTTAATGCTCTGTATTATTGCTATTATTATTGCTATGTTTCTATTTTGGCAAGCCTTTTTCTCCGTCAAAGCAATAGAACCTTATATCGATAAAATTTTAAAACCCTTTAGACAGCGTATCTACCGAAAAAAGATCGAATCAAAAGCGCGATTATTCGCCGATAGTTATTCACTCAGGGCGATTTTAGGATGGTATCTAACCATCTCCTTTCTTGCCGGTTGGGTACTTCCAGAAACCGTACAACGCTTCGTCGTACAGCCCAATGAACTCGAACGAGAATCCCCCTATATTGAACGCAGTATTGGCTATACTCGTCAAGCCTTTAACCTCGATGAAATCAACTCAGAAATTTTTGAACCCCAAGGAGAATTAACGTACGCTGATATTCAAAAAAACGATCTGACCATTAAAAACATTCGACTTTGGGATGAACGCCCTCTCCTGCAAACAAACCGTCAATTACAACAAATCCGTTTATATTACGAATTTCCCGATGCTAATATTGATCGATATACATTACTCAAACCCCCCGCAGAACAAACCCCAAGAGATCG
>CAZNCM010000035.1:19837-24642 GCA_964571155.1 uncultured Lyngbya sp.
ATAATTCAGTCCCCAGTGAAGCCCAAACTTGGGTGAATAAACATTTAGTTTACACTCATGGTTATGGGTTTACCCTTTCCCCTGTCAATACCGTTGGCGATGGAGGACTACCCAATTATTTTGTCAGAGATATTGGTGCCGATCCCAAACTCGATCCTGAAAGTACCTTAGAAGTTGATCAACGAGTTCAGTATAGTATTCCCATCGGAGAACCCCGCATTTACTACGGTGAACTTACTAATACCGATATTATGACTTCGACTCAAATTAAAGAGTTAGATTATCCTTTAGGCAGTGAAAACACTTATAATACTTATGATGGTCAGGGCGGAATTTTAATTGGTCGGGGATGGCGGCGGTTACTATTTGCTAAACATTTAAAAAACTGGGAAATGATATTTGCCCGGAATTTCTTACCCGATACTAAGTTACTTTTTCGTCGAAATATCAAAGAACGAGTCAAAATGATCGCGCCTTTTTTACGCTACGATAGCGATCCTTATTTAGTTGTTGCCGATGCAAATTTAAACTGGCCTGATAATCAAACATCCACACCTCCGAACTATTTATATTGGATAATTGATGCCTATACGACTAGCACTCGTTATCCTTATTCTGATCCGGGACAGGGACAATTTAACTATATTCGTAACTCCGTTAAAGTCGTTGTTGATGCTTATAATGGTACGGTTCGGTTTTACTATTTAAACGATCCTGAAGATCCGATTTTAACGACTTGGCGAACGATTTTTCCGGATTTATTTCAACCCATTCAAGAAATGCCCGGAACCTTGTATGTTCATATTCGCTATCCGGTCGATTTGTATAAAGTTCAATCTGAACAATTACTCACCTATCATATGGATGATGTACGAGTCTTTTATAACCGAGAAGACCAATGGCGAATCCCGAAAGAAATTTATGCTAATGAACCTAAATCAGTAGAACCTTATTATTTAATTATGCGGCTTCCTGAAGAAAGCAGCGAAGAATTTATATTACTACAACCCTTTACACCCGCTAGTCGAATTAATTTAGTGGCTTGGATGGCGGCCCGTTCGGATACCCAACAATATGGTAAATTATTACTATATCGTTTTCCCAAACAAGAATTTATTTTTGGCCCCGAACAAGTCGAAGCCTTAATCAATCAAACCCCAGAAATTTCCGAACAAATTTCGCTGTGGAATCGTCAGGGTTCCCGAGTGGTTCAGGGGAATTTATTGGTAATTCCGATTGAGAAATCCCTGCTTTATGTAGAACCCATTTATTTAGAAGCGACTGAAAATAGTCTCCCTACTCTTGCCCGAGTGATCGTTTTTTACAATAATAGTATTGTTATGAGAGCAAGTTTACAGGAAGCGTTACAAGATGTTTTTGAAGTTGAACCGACAGTCGCCCCTACTACCGTTCCCTCTCCGACTAATGTGGATATTCTGGGGGAGTAATCTCAACTGATCTTAAATTTTATTCACGAATTCTAGATAGTTATTACTGAGATCTTTCACGGCTAATTCATACAATTGTTTTCCGTGTTCAGGAGTAGCCAAAGCCGGATTTGATCCCATTCGACCATCTGGATAATGACGGCGAAAATCAGCCGCCCCATAAATGGGATAACCTTTCGCCACATCTTCAGATAAAGGGGCTTGTTTAATCGCTTCTGGATACAGATATTGAGTTACAGCCACTTCACTCGGGGTGGCGTGAGAACCCTCTTGATCCGCGTAAAGTTCCTTAGCGAGTTTGTACACAGACTTACACATAAACCAATTTCCCACCTGACATTGTACTTGGTCAGCGCCAGGGAGGTGAAGGTCAGCAAGATGGGCGTAAGTTTCGGCAAAAGCGGCTTTGAGTGTGGCAATATTTCCCCCATGACCGTTGATGAAGAAAAACTTCTTAAAGCCATGTTGGGTTAAAGATGTGATATAATCCTTGATTACGTTAATTAACGTGCTAGGCTGGAGACTCATCGAACCGGGAAAAGCCATGTGATGGAGTGCCATCCCCACGTTGATAGTCGGGCTAACTAGGGCATTTGGCAATCGCTTCAGCACAGATCGCATCGGTACCAATCAGCCCAGTCGGCCCATGTTGCTCAGTGGAACCAATCGGGATAATCATGCCTGTAGAGTGGGATAAATAGGTTTCGACTTCCGGCCAGGTACTTAGATGTAATAACATTATATGAAGTTAAAGAGGTTAAACTGCGGATTGTTAATTTAGGGATGAAATTTTTCCTACACCAGAACAGTTTAACAGTCAAGGCAATGATCCCGCTAAAATTAAAGCGATGTCTATCAAGCAAGCCTTGGAGTCCGGTCAAAATTCTTTAACCCACAGAAAATTTCTTAACCAAAAGATTACCAATTGTTTACCTGGTCTTAACCTTTTACTCATACAATTCAAACTGTATCCCCTTTATTAATCCGATCAAGCCGATTTGGAGTAGATAATGTTTAGAAAACTCGCATCGAAGTGGTTAGATGAGCGAGTAAAGAGTTTGTGGCTCACCGTTGTGAGTGGGGATTTTCGATCAATTCTACCCCTAACCTCTCAATGTGGGCCTACCCGTCAATGGCAGCATATCTACGTTGGATGGATTGTCGAGAATTAAACTTCCTGAGAAGTTTACTTTTTCTAAAAGTTAATTCTGATGACTACGACAATTTCACACAATCCAAACAGTAGGAATATTTATGTTTTCTCCCGATTTAGACAAGAGTTCTTATCGTGCTGACTTGAAATATGCAGGTCAAATCTTGCTATTGGAACATGAAGAACCCTGGCGGGATATGCTGTCTTTAGCCCTCAAAGAACATGGCTATACTGTGGTCATTGCCCTAGATGGGCGCGAAGCTTTACCCACCGTTCATAGCCCCTCATCTAAGATGAGTGAATTTCCATTCAACCTATTAATACTAGACGCAGTTAATGGTCTTGATCTGTGTCGAATGTTACGGCATCAAGGGAATCCTGTTCCTATTCTAATTATCGGTACAAAAGAAACTTCCAATAACTGTGCATTTTACTTAGAAGCCGGGGCTGATGATTACCTCAGTAAGCCATTTGGCATGAGAGAATTTATTGCTCGCTGTCGGGCTTTGATGCGTCGTCAGCGTCTATCTCAGCTTCCGGGGCCGGTCATGTTGCAATATAAAGATATCATCCTGTATCAAGAAGAATGCCGGGTGGTGGCTCGGGGTCAAGAGCTAAAACTTTCGCCAAAACAATTCCGCTTGTTAGAACTGTTTATGAGTTATCCCCGTCGAGTGTGGTCCCGTGAACAATTACTCGATTTGATTTGGGGGCCTGACTTTATTGGAGATAGCAAAACGGTTGATGTTCATATTCGTTGGTTGCGAGAAAAACTCGAAATCGACCCCAGTAATCCTGAATATATTGTCACTGTGCGAGGATTTGGGTATCGCTTTGGGTAAGGGAAACACGAGGTAGCACAAAGCGATTGGGAATCGTTAAAATAATCAACAGAATTATGAATGATCAATTTTCAGTGAATTCAGAGAGGACAAAGGTTTTTGACATCCTGTAGTAATTCCTTTTTGAACATTCATAATCGAGTTAATGCTTCTACCCTCCTCCTCTAATATTTTATGAGACTCAAACGTCGAGAATTTCTGTTGTTCCTCGGTGCAAGCTTGAGTACAGCAAGCTTAAGTTCTTGTGAAGATAAAAATCTTTCACTTGCTCCCAAATCTTCAGTAAAACCGCCCAAAACTCCCTTGAGTTTTCAACCCGTTAAAGGGCCAATTCCCCTAGCAACAGACGTTGTAGAAACCCAAGTCGGACAATTCATCCCCGTTCGTACAGCTTCAGCCTCTAAACAACAAATTCAAGCCTATAAAACCTATGAAGTTGTTGATGATCTTGTCCTTCCAGAAGGGTTTACCTATGATCTAATTGCCGCTTGGGGTGATCCAGTTGGAGACTCTCGGTTTGGCTACAATAATGATTATTTGTCCTTCGTAGAAACCAATCAAAATGAAGGTTATTTAACCGTAAATTTTGAATATATTAGTTCTGAAATCTGGGTGCAAACTTACGAAAAAGTCATCGGTAAGAGTTTACCCATTCAAACCCTTGAAACCGCTCTCAAAGCCGAGAAAAAACCTCGAATTAATGCCTTTGGATTGCCTGCCAATAATTCAGTACGACAAGCCATTCAAGAAGTCTCCCAACAAGGGTTAACCGATATGGGAATGGGTGTAATTTCCATTCGTCGTAATGGGGAAGGGCAATGGGAACGCACCTACTCCGCCGAAGATCGACGGATTACCGGAATTTCCGGTTGGATTGATGGCCGTTATCTAAAGTCAACCGGGCCGGCTGTTGCAGTCTTTCGCAAAAAAGGCAAAGGCTACACCGACGGGCTTGGCGATCGCATTATCGGCACCTTTGGTAATTGTGCAGGGGGAACAACCCCTTGGGGAACCGTGTTTAGTGCCGAAGAAAATATTCAAACCCACGTCCCAGAGGATGTGTACCCCGATGGCACCTCTGTTAATCCGAGTGAAAACCCCTTTTCCGGGAATTTAAGCGGGTTGGGGAATGTGTTCGGACTGGCGGGAAATAAATATGGCTGGATGGTGGAAGTCGATCCAGCTAATGCCAATGATTACGGTACGAAGCATACTTGGTTGGGTCGTTATCGCCATGAAGCCGTCGGAATTCGGGTAGAAGCCGGAAAGCCATTAGCATTTTATTCAGGATGCGATCGCCGAGGCGGACACGTTTATAAATTTGTTAGCAAAGCGCAAGTTCAAGATCCTCAAGATCAACGG
>CAZNCM010000035.1:24672-26872 GCA_964571155.1 uncultured Lyngbya sp.
ATGTTGTATGCGGCAAAATTTAACGCCAATGGGACAGGTCGTTGGATTCCTTTAAAAGCCGATACGCGAGTTAATCCCGATTTACCGAGCGTTCACGCCGGGGGAATCATCTGTTTACCCAAACGACCCACAGGCGGGGCGATGATTGCGGCAAAAGACGAGGAAGCGATCGCCTTTAAGCAGCAATATCAGACATTAGCAGATCTATATGAAGGAGATACCCCCGAAGAAATCCAAGGTGCCATCTTAATTGATGCTCATTTAGCCGCCAGTGCAGTCGGAGCCACTTGTACGGCTCGTCCCGAAGATACAGACATTGCACCAGATGGATCTTTATTTATAGCCTTTACCTCCGGTTCTCCCGATGAGGAGACAGGCGGGCCAGACCAACGAGTCTTTCAAAGTCCGACGGGGGAAACCCCCTATGAATATGGTTGGATTATGCGGTTGAGCGAGAGTGGTAATCAACCCGATGCGAAGACCTTTCAATGGAAAATGTTTGCCACCGGGGGCGAAGTTGCAGATGGAGGTTCCGGTTTTGCTAACCCCGATAACCTGGCATTTGACGGTAAAGGGAATATTTGGATGGTCACAGATATGTCTACGAGTAAACACAATCAACCCGTACCTTCCGGTCGAGTCGATGAAAAAGGTCAGCCTCTGAGCCAGTCCAATCTATTAGGGGTTTATGGCAATAATTCAGTTTGGTTTTTGCCCACCTCGGGAGAAAATGCGGGGAATGCCTATTTATTTGCGATCGGGCCAATGGAATGTGAAATGACCGGGCCATTTTTTAGTCCGGATCAACAGACGTTATTTCTATCAGCTCAACACCCCGGAGAAGCCAATGGAATTCGTCAAAAGATGGCGACCCAAGAGCGTCAGTTTGCCCTACGAACCACAGAGGGTGAGGAGTTTATTCAAACTCGACAAGTCCCAATTGGTTCCAACTGGCCGCTGAAAACGCCCAATAGTCCACCTTTACCGGGAGTAATTGCAATTCGTCGCCTCAATTCCAAACAAATTGTGTAGGATCAATGAGGGAACTTAGACGAAAGTTGAACTGATAGGATTCAACATACAGAAGTAACCCCTTCTTTCAGCCCCGCTTGACTGTCAGAAAACTCCTGTTAAGATTGTGGTACTATTGGTTCAATTGAGCTGGGGACTCCCTTGCTTTTGGTATTTTAAGTCGGTGTGAGATTGGAGATCATGAACAAAATTCTATGGAACACTCTTAAGCAGAGTCCAGGTATTCTGGGCGCTGCTCTTGCCTTAACGAATGCCGCCCTAGCCACTGAAACTTCATCGGTCAGGTTAGATTCAACCCCTGACTTAGCAACTGGAGCGATTCATTCAGTTGAGTGGCAGCAAGCAGAGCATTCAGAATTATTAACTTTAACCCAGGGGAATTCCGATTTTGAGGTTTCATCCTTAGTCGATCTCGTAGATGAATCTAAGAATGAAATTGCACCTGTTGCCCCTGTAATCACAAATAATGGCGAGGCTCCAGCTCAGACCGCGACTTCAGATGCGCTTTCGGTGTCTGAAACGCCTGAGTTGCAACTGGCTCAAGTTGAAACCGCAGATCCGGTAGAGAATTCTGAGGTGGGAATTTCTGACCTCGAACAAATGGAACTCTACAGCGCAGAAACAGATGTGATGGATCAGGTCACATCCGTCTCCCAGCTTTCCGACGTACAGCCGACTGACTGGGCGTTCCAAGCACTACAATCCCTGGTTGAGCGTTACGGTTGTATTGCGGGTTATCCCGATGGAACCTACAAGGGAAACCGGGCGATGACTCGTTACGAATTTGCCGCAGGTTTAAACGCTTGTTTGGAACGGGTAAACGAACTGATTGCCGCTTCTACCGCGAACTTGGTGACTCGCGAAGATTTAGCGGTTCTGCAACGCTTACAAGAAGAATTTGCCGCAGAATTGGCGGCTTTGCGTGGTCGGGTATTAGCACTCGAAGCCCGCACGGCTGAACTGGAAGCGAATCAGTTCTCCACAACCACCAAGTTGAGAGGGGAAGTGATCTTCTTTATCGGGGATACCTTTGGCGATCGTTCCGAATATACGACCGTCGGCGGGCCGAATGTCGAAGATGAAGAAGACCCGACACAAACCTACTTCGGTTATCGGGCGCGTTTAAACTTCGATACTAGCTTTACCGGGGAAGACTTACTGCGAACTC
>CAZNCM010000036.1:0-527 GCA_964571155.1 uncultured Lyngbya sp.
CAAAACGACCGTCTTTGATGCCCATACTCCCATTGCCGAGATAAGGGAGAGTCAGCTTGATAACTTGCTCATATTCTCCTAACTCTTGCAACACCAGTAAAGCACCGACAAAATCTTGATCATCAATTTCGATACTCGGTGTATGAGTCTCATTGGCTGATCCAGAAGATGAGCTTTTGGAAAGAGTAATGCCAACAGGGGCTGAAGCTTTAGGGTCTTCAGTGTCGTAGGTTTTAGCCAAGAAGCCCATATCATAAGCTTGACGCTGATCCGTATCGGACAGCACCCCATAAGCTTCGTCAATCAATCGCTTGCGCGATCCGATCGCCACATCAGAATACTCCCGTCTGGGTAGTTGCATGGTGCGATCGCGGTGAGCCTGCTTCAACTGTTCAGCAGTAGCCTGAATTGGTAAACCTAAAATTCGGTAATAATCGAGTGGAATACGCACGGGCGACTTCCCCAACGGCGAGCGACTGATGTAGCTATACTAGCGAAGTTTGTCTCAGATGAGGAATTTTTCTAGG
>CAZNCM010000036.1:537-3169 GCA_964571155.1 uncultured Lyngbya sp.
CACTCTATTGAGCTTTTCAATTCATCGACCTGTTGACAACTTGAGGCCCTTGACCCGGATATACAGGATAACCAAAGTTCAGGAGGTCTTCGTTATTTTTGCTACCCGATTAGTGTACCAGAATCTTTCTATAAATAGTGCAAGAAAACCTCTGTCGCGCTAAACGTATCGTCTTCAGGATTGAGAAGTGCTAATGTATACGGGGTTATTCTCGCACTCACTCAAGGTAGCGGGAAGTCCCGCACTCGACATTCCAATCTCCGGTTAGTGCAAATGCCGCTGAATTGATGCGGGGGTGAGCTTACAATAGTGATGATTAATCATAATTTTGTCACTCCGGCATGGGTCGGTTGGGATCTAACAACATTTCTACACAGGTATTAAGACAACAATGGTTTCCGAACGCGAACGTACATTACCGACTTTTGAGGCTGATCACGCCAGCATTACTCACGAAGAAGGTTTAATTCTCTACGAAGATATGGTTTTGGGCCGCTTGTTTGAGGATAAATGCGCTGAGATGTATTACCGAGGCAAAATGTTCGGTTTTGTTCATCTCTACAATGGTCAGGAAGCGGTGTCGAGTGGCATTATTAAAGCGATGCGCCCAGGTGAAGATTTTGTATGCAGCACCTATCGCGATCACGTTCATGCCCTCAGTGCAGGTGTTCCCGCCCGAGAAGTGATGGCTGAGTTATTTGGGAAAGAAACGGGCTGCTCAAAAGGGCGTGGCGGTTCGATGCATATGTTCTCCGCTCAACACAAACTCCTCGGTGGTTTTGCTTTTGTGGCTGAAGGTATTCCTGTGGCAACGGGGGCGGCTTTTCAAACTAAATATCGCCGTGAAGCCTTGGGTGATGAAAACGCTGATCAAGTCACGGCTTGTTTTTTTGGGGATGGGGCTTGCAATAACGGCCAATTTTATGAATGTCTGAATATGGCGACATTGTGGAAATTGCCGATTATTTTTGTCGTTGAGAACAATAAATGGGCGATTGGGATGGCCCATGAACGGGCGACTTCTGATCCCGAAATTTATAAGAAAGGCCCGGCTTTTGGAATGCCTGGATATGAAGTCGATGGAATGGATATTTTAGCAGTTAATACCCTCGCCAAAGAAGCGGTTGCTCGCGCCCGTGCGGGTGAAGGGCCAACATTAATTGAAGCGCTCACTTATCGGTTCCGAGGTCATTCTCTGGCTGATCCTGATGAACTCCGCGATAAGGAAGAAAAAGAGTTTTGGTTTTCTCGTGATCCGATCAAAAAGTTAGCTAACTACTTGATTGACAAGAATTTAGCAAGTGCTGAACAACTCAAGGAAATTGATCAGAAAATTCAAGCTGTGGTTGATGATGCAGTTGAATTTGCTGAAAGTAGTTCTGAACCTGATCCAAGTGAACTCTATCGTTTTGTGTTTGCTGAAGATAAATAAACGCAAAAACGATTAAAATCGGGCTGCGTTTGTCGAGTTTTAAGACTCAAAAGAACTGAGACCCCCAGGAAGTCAAATCCTGAAAATTAATCATTTTGTTCTTCTTTTGCTAACGTCTCATCTATAACGCAGCCCTAATATTAAGTCCCCCAACTTTCACGGCTGAAGTTAGGGCTTCATCATTGATCACTGATAATTTATCATTCATAATTCTGTTCAATTTGAGATCCGGAGAGAGGACAGGGAAAACCGTAGAACCATGTTAAAAGCAGAAGTGAAGGGATAAACATGGTACAAGCGGATGTATTAATTCAAGCGGGTCACGAAGGACGAACTTCAGGGGCAACTGGCGCTGATGGCCCGTTAGGGGGTGAACAGGAGTGGACTCCCATTGTGGCAGATGAAGCGACTCGAATTTTACGAGAAGCGGGAGTAAAAGTTATTCGTGAAGATGCTTTTTTAGGGGGCAAGTATGATGTAAAAGTAGCAGTTTTTGTTCATTTTGATGCGTCTAGTCCGAGTTGTAGCAGTGGTGCATCGATTGGGTATGATGATAGTACAGATCAGGATGCAGCTAAAGCCTGGAAGGAACTTTATTCTCAGTATTGGCCGTTTAAGTGGATGCCGGATAATTTCACTTCAAATTTGAAAAATTATTACGGTTTTAAGTATACTCGCACTTCTGACGCTGAATTGGTTTTAGAGTTGGGAGAACTGACTTGTTTAGAACAGGCGGAATGGTTAAAGCCGCGTTTAAAGTGGTTAGGAGCGTTATTAGCTCACTTTTTAAGTCAACGCATTAATAAAGGTAATATTGCCGATCCTGGGCCGTTTGGAGTGGGTTCTGAACCCCATTCAGATCCGTCAAACTGGAGTCAATTTTATGCGGGTTTACGCCAGGAAGGTTATATGATTCCTTATCAGGGTGTGGAAAATCCAACCTTAAGACGGAAATTAGGGAAGATTAAAGAGCCTTTTGGTGAATTAGTTGAGTTTAAAGGTCAGAAGTTTGTTCAGGGAAAAGTGGCTTGGTTTGCGGGAAAAAAAGATCAACTGATTGCTGATGATGAGACAGCAACTTTAACTGGGGAAGTCTTACGGTTCCTGCCCAATGATGACTATTATTGTGCAATGCGTTGGAATTATCAAGCGGGAATGCAGTTTTGGAAAAACCGTCATTTACTGGTTGTAAATCCGAAA
>CAZNCM010000036.1:3179-4007 GCA_964571155.1 uncultured Lyngbya sp.
TCTCCTCAAGCTTTAGAATCGCTAAATGCGAAAACGGATGATGTTTTACTGTGTGCTTTTTCTAATACAAATCCAACAAGTCAAGTTTTAGGGCTTATTTCTTAAAGTCTTTTTTTTCTAGGTGATCGCTTACGACTGAGTAAAGGATCTAGGAGGGCAAAGCCCCCCCCGATCTCAAGAGTTAGAGTGATTTTAAGGAGAATCAAGTTGCTGGGAAATTGAGAGTTTAGTCAATCCCAAAATCATCATCGACTTCAAACTTATTATCGACGAGGTAAGCAAATATTTGAGGCAGACCAATTTCATCAACTGAGTTGACACCGTAGAATTCTATTAAGCCAGTCTGGTTATCATCAACTGTGATAAAGGCTTGATAATAATCATCTGTCCAGGGTGCATTACCTTCTTCTAAACCCTCGTCAAACATATATTCTAAAGTGTCACGATAGCTAATATTATCGAGGGAGTTAACATTATAATGAGTTAGCAAATCCTCTGTATATTCTGGATTTTCCCGATACTCATCTACATCAATCCCAGGTGCGGGATTTTGACCTTTTTCTAAACCAGAACTAATTGCATAGTTAATTAACTCTGAGTCATCAATCTCCCCATTATCATCATTATCAATGATGGCTTTGTTCTCTGCGATCGCGTCTTGATATTCATCTTTATACCACTCAAGGCTAACTAAGTTGGATAAGTCAAAGTCATCATCCAAATCGTCGTCTAAGTCGTCATCTAAGTCATCATCATCATCATCCAAATCGTCGTCTAAGTCATCGTCTAAGTCGTCATTATCATCATCATCATCATCCAAATCGTCGT
>CAZNCM010000036.1:4107-5103 GCA_964571155.1 uncultured Lyngbya sp.
CTAAGTCGTCATTATCATCATTATCATCATCCAAATCGTCGTCTAAGTCGTCATTATCATCATTATCATCATCCAAATCGTCGTCTAAGTCGTCATTTATATCGTCATCATCATCATCATCCAAATCGTCGTCTAAGTCGTCATTGATATCATCCAAGTCGTCGTCTAAGTCGTCATTATCATCATCCAAATCGTCGTTTAAGTCATCATTATCATCATCCAAATCGTCATTTATATCGTCATCATCATCATCATCCAAATCGTCGTCATTATCATCATTATCATCATCTAAATCGTCGTCTAAGTCGTCATTATCATCATCCAAATCGTCGTCTAAGTCGTCGTCTAAGTCGTCATTATCATCATCCAAATCGTCGTCTAAGTCGTCGTCTAAGTCGTCATTATCATCATCTAAGTCGTCGTCTAAGTCGTCGTCTAAGTCGTCATCTAAGTCGTCATTGATATCATCCAAATCGTCATCCAAATCGTCATCTAAGTCGTCATTGATATCATCATCAAGAATGTCATCAACATCAATGTTCACATCTGGTATTTGTCCTATAATACCGTCGTTATCATCATCGAAGTCTTCATCAAAATCATTGTTTATATCATCGTCGTCGAAGTCATCATCAAGATCATTATCAAGTCCGTCATCGAAGTCATCATTCAAGTCATTTTCTATATCGTTATCTTCGTCGAAGTAGTCATCAAAGTCATCATCGAAATTATTGTCTGTATCGTCATCATCCAAATCATCATCATCTAAAATCGGGTTAATTCCCTGAAATAAACCAACACCGAAAGCAAACCGAAAGACTTCTTTCAAGCTGATTTGTTCAACGTTAGAGTTAAAGAAGTCAGTAACAGCTTCAAGATTGTCGTCAAGATAGTCTTGAATATTAAACACAGGCGAAAATAAACGCCCTTCATTCAAGCCAAATTGTGTCAAATGTTCTAATAACTGTGAAGAATTCCAATCGTCAGGAAGATCGG
>CAZNCM010000036.1:5203-6476 GCA_964571155.1 uncultured Lyngbya sp.
GGTAATAGTTGAGATCGACAACAGGAGAAAATAAACGCCCTTCACTTAATCCGAATTGTGTCAAATGTTCTAATAACTGTGAAGAATTCCAATCGTCAGGAAGATCGGAATTAATTTGTTGGTAATAGTTGAGATCGACAACAGGAGAAAATAAACGCCCTTCACTTAATCCGAAATTAATTAAATGTTCACAAAGTTCTCGACTACTGAGGTTAGCCAGATCGGGATTAAGTTCTCGGTAGGTATTAAGATTAATAATCGGATTAAATACACGTCCTTCTTCTAATCCATAAAGTTGAAAGTGAGAGACTAATTCATCATCACTGAGTTCAGCCAGCTCTGGATTTTGATTTTTGTAATAAGCTAAATCGAGTAAATTTATGGGCTGAATAACTACTCCATCATCAAAGTTGTCATCTAGATCGTCATTGAAATCATCATTTAGATCATCGGGAATCTCAACTTCTGACAAACCCGGAATGACTGAAAGATCATCAATATCATCCATTTCAGAATTATCTAATCCCAAAATTGGATTTTCTAATAGGGTTTCACGATTTTCGAGCAAGTCCATAGTAGATGTCTCCTTGGTTTTTACAAAACAAATGAAGCTGATTAGATTCAGATTGCAAAAATTGAGATGACTCTTAAATTTTAGCCATTAAAAGACAGCGATTTGAGTGATAAACTCTCAAACCGGGAGATGATTGATCGATCAATTCGCAACTTCCCAATTCAGGGATTACGGGGAAGGCTTCGTTGTGTTATAGGAAGGTCAATCTCAGTTTTCGCAAATCGATCAAAAATTTTTTGGGCATTCCCGTTTCAATTTTATTTAAAATGTGCTGTAGACGCTATTGTTAAAGTAGACAATTTGCTGGATAATAGAAAAACTAAAGTTCATCTCAAGAAAAAGTGACCCGTGAACGAAAAAGCCAATCATCAAGGAGTTTGCAACTTGCTAGAGATTGGGCATCCAATAATAATCAAACTCAGTCAACAATTAGCTTAGGGTTCAGGGCCACTGTATTTTAGGGGGAACTCACTTATGACAGTTCAAAAAGCTGTGTAAAAGCTGATGAAGCTGTTGTTAGAGCGTTCATAAAGATATAGCGACGCTAAAAGTAAGTTTTCGCAAGATCTGGAAAAAAAATTTTTTTAGGGTTAATCTGCGAAAAAGAGAGCGGCAATTCCTATAACTAAATACCAGTCTATGGACAACATACACACTCAACTCCGTCAACTCGTTGCCGAGGCTTGTACCTATCCTCCT
>CAZNCM010000036.1:6486-9863 GCA_964571155.1 uncultured Lyngbya sp.
ACGTCGGCAAAGACTCAATCAGATTATTCGTAAAATTATGCGTTCGGGTAAGCTGTGGAGAGAGAAGACCGAATATTATAACGACGCACTTCAGGAAACTTGGGAATACTGCTGTGGGCATTTAGAGGAGTACGATCCTCAACGGGCCAGTGTAATTACCTGGCTTGACAACCACTTAAAAAAACGGCTGAGAACTTGGCGCGATCGCGCCTATCGGCAGTTAAACCGTCAAGTTACTCCACCGAATACTGAAGCAAACTTTACAGATCCCATCGAGAGAGTTGCGGCTGAACCGGATATTCAACCCGTTATCGACATTTGGGAAAAAACCACAGAATGGGTGAAAAAAGATCCCGATCACCTCTTATGTAAAACCTGTTTTAGAAATTGTGCTGATGTTAACTGTCAGGCTCTCTTTTTGAAACGGTTTCCATCGGAGACACCCTGGAATGATATTGCCTCAGATTTTGACCTCACACCCGCAGAAACAAAAGATTTGCCAAAATTTTACAACCGCAAATGTCTACCCCTCTTGAGAGAATTTGGTACTTCTCAGGGGTATATCGATCCTGCTAAAACTCGGACCAAAAGGAAATCATGACCAGTCAATTTATGCAAACCCTAGATGATTTCTCCATTCCCTTATTCATCCCTTCTCAAGCGAAATCATTAGCTGAACAATTTGCCGCCCAACAACCAACTTCTCAGAAAGCGACTCAGGTTTATCTCAATACGCTGGCGGTGTGCATTGTGAATAACTATTTGCGAATTATGGGAATTCCCACGAATTTAACAACCGGAGATAGTTGGAACCCCTCTGTTCGTTTGTATGCAGATGTGGCAGACTTAGAAGTTGTCGGTCGAGGTCGCTTAGAATGTCGTCCGATTCAGGTTCAAGGAGATCTCGACTCAACAGTTTGTCCGGTTCCGAGTGAGGTGCAAAGCGATCGCATTGGTTATGTGATTGTAGAACTGGACTTAGAACAGGAATTAGCCACATTGTTGGGCTTTGTAGAAACGGCGACAAACTTGATCTCTTTAAGACAATTGCGATCGCCTGATGAATTACTCGAACATCTGCTCTCATCCCCCCAGGCTGAAACCGTCCCAACTTCGGTCAATTTGCGTCAATGGCTGCAAAATACAGTCACCGCAGGTTGGGAAACCCTAGAAACGCTATTATCTCCGGCTGAACCGAGTTTTGCGGTGCGAGGAGAAGATACAGCCGTGATTGAAAACCCTGATTCTGTGGCTTCTGTGATCCGGTTGTTAGACCCCGATCAAAGCGAGGAGGTTCGCGCTCAAGCGGCGGGCGACTTAGGTTACATGGGCGTTAGCAATTCGACAACGATTAACGCTTTAACGGAACTCTTGGGAACCGCAGAAGACGAAGAAACCCGTTGGCAAGCCGCTTTGAGTTTAGGGAAACTAGACCCCAATCATCCTCAAGCCGGAATTCGACGAGTGAGGGCGATCAATTTGTCCTCGAAACCGAACTCCGAACAAGTGGCGTTGATGGTGGCGATTATGCCGAAAGCCAATGATCGGATTGGAGTTTGGCTGCAAGTTGAACCGCTAGGGTCTTTAACCGTTTTACCAGGGGGTTTGACTTTGAAGGTGTTGTCGATGTCGGGAGAAACTCGCCTACAGGTAGAAGCGAGAAGTGATCGTCAAGGGTCTGGTTTGGATCGAACCATTGGACGTCGTTTTAGTCCACCCCCAGAAACGGGTTTTCAGGTGCAATTGCAATTTGGTTCAACGATTGTGACAGAAGATTTTCTGGCCTAGTGATGATTCTCTGACATAATTTTAAGAATGCAGGTAAAAGTACCCAATGCAA
Source organism: uncultured Lyngbya sp. (assembly GCA_964571155.1). Lineage (GTDB taxonomy): Bacteria > Cyanobacteriota > Cyanobacteriia > Cyanobacteriales > Microcoleaceae > Capilliphycus. Next base: position 8,327 of record CAZNCM010000036.1, read on the forward strand.
GACAATAGAGAGGAGAAATTGCGATCAACCTCCCAAAATAAAGATTTGCTATAGATTTTGGCTATCTGTACAATAGATTGAAAGATAGGAATAGTGGGACTCGTAAAGCAACAGATCAAAATGTTGTCTGATTTTAGAACCCCCAATGGGTGCGGTGTACAGAGTCAAATCGATAAGATAGGATAGCCTCTATGGGCAAGGTCGCAATACTGAAGGTTGGTCATGGTAATTTCGAGCAAGGCTTTGATGTTTTGCTTCAGATCAAAACCGATGATAACTGTCTTTTGGCTGAACTCGAAGGTCAACTTCCTCCAAACCCGGGTTTAGAAGGATGTTATGTCAGTTGGCAAACTCGTTTTCGGCGTCTGCAAGGCGCGAGTCAGTCGAGTCGGCGTCTCAACACTGAAACTGAAGAAGCTTGGGAAATTGATGAAAGTTTTCAAAGCAATTCTTCGGCTGTTGATGATTTTTCTCGCTGTCAGCGTTTGGTGCGAGATGTCGAAAAACGCATGAAAAAATGGCTGCAATCTTCTACTCCCAAATGGCAATGTATTCGGGAACGTTTGAGGGTTGAATTTGCTCAAGGTGAAAGTGAAATTCGCCTGATTATTCAAACTAAAAATCCTCGACTGTGGAAGTTACCCTGGCACGTTTGGGATTTACTCGAAGAATATCATACGGGGTTGGGTTATACTTTACCGGGATTTAGTGCCAATTTTACGCCTGTAAACCGTTCAAGTCGCTCTAATAAAGTTAGAATTTTGGCGGTTTTAGGAGATAAACGCCATCTTAATTTACAACCCGATCAAGAAGCGATTCGCAAGTTGAAAGGTGCGGAGGTGACGTTTCTACATCAGCCTCGTTCTACACAGTTTATTAAGACACTTCGCCAACCCAAAGGTTGGGATATTTTGTTTTTTGCCGGACATAGTAAGACGGAAGAAACCACTGGTCGAATTTATCTAAGTGAGAAAGAAAGTTTAAGGCTGGATGAGTTTAAAAATACTCTCAAAGAAGCGATTAATAATGGTTTAAAAATTGCGGTGTTTAATTCCTGCGATGGGTTGGGATTAGCCCAGGAGTTGAAAAATTCCGGTTGCAATTGTGATGCAGGAGTCGGTGCCGGATGTTGTGGCTCAGTCTTTTTTGAAAGAGTTTCTGGCAGAATATTCGACGGGAAAACCTTTATATAAATCCGTTTATCAAGCCCAACAACGACTGGAAGATTATCAGGAATTACCCGGAGCAACTTGGTTGCCTCTGATTTTTCAAAACTTAGCGGATGTGCCTCCGAGTTGGCAACAGTTACGCCGACCGACGTTGAAAAAGAAAGAGATTGAAGATCGGGAAATATCCGAAGCCAAAATATTAAAATATAGGAAACAAAGACGCCGGTTCATTCGCATTATTATGGCGGTCTGTGCGAGTTTAATTGCGGCTTTTTCAGTGATCTTTATTCGCGATTTTGGACAGTTAGAGTTTTTAGAGTTGAAAGCTTTTGATCATTTTATGCGATCGCGTCCGGCAGAAACCCTAG
>CAZNCM010000036.1:9873-12348 GCA_964571155.1 uncultured Lyngbya sp.
TTACTCGCAGTGATGTCAATGCTCAAATTAGACCCGCCGATGAAGGCAAACATAAGTCTCTTAATGATGGCTATCTTGAAGAATTAGTCGAAAAACTAGCGGCATTACAACCGCGTGTGATTGGCTTAACCCTTTATCGAGATTACTTACTGAAACCTGAATATCAAAAGTTAATTAATCGCTTTCAAAACGATGATCGATTTATTAGTCAATGTGATGTCGGAGAAAATGTAAAAAACTCCGGTCGTTCACCCTCACCTCACGCAATTCAAGGGGCTAATTGGAAACACAGAATTGGATTTAGCGATCAGGTTTTAGATAAAGATGGAATTGTTCGACGTCAATTATTGAGTCTGGAACCGCCAGAAGATCGGCAAATTTCGCCTTGTCAAAGTGAGTTATCTTTTAATCTCTTGATGGCGTTTCGTTATTTATTGGATGAGGGGATCATTACCGAAGACATTTATCAAGAAAGACGAGATTTTAGGATGGGTAATGTTACACTAAATCGCCTACCGATGAATCCGGGTGGCTACGATCAGCTTCTCGATGTTGATCATGCACAATTGCTGTTAAATTATCGGGCTACAGGCGGTGAAATTGCACCGAAAACCACCCTAACAGAGGTATTAAATGGTTCAGTTGATCCGGCTTTAGTCAAAGATAAAATTGTGTTAATTGGCACGAGTGTTCCCGAATTTGAAACCATTTATTCGACTCCCTATGGAGAAATATCCGAGATTTTTCTTCAGGGTCACATGATTTCCCAATTGATTAGTGCGGTTCAAGATCAACGACAACTGTTAGGATGGTGGCCTGACTGGAAAGAGAATATTTGGATTTTAGTTTGGGCGTTAGTTGGCGGTTTACTCGCCCGTTGGTTCCGTCCTGTTCTTGCGCTTGGGGTTGCAGTACCGATGCTTTGGGTTTTGCATCGTTATAGTTATATTTTGCTGATTGAACAAGGGTTATGGATTCCATTTGTTCCGCCTGCATTGGCCTTAGCAGCAGCATTAATCGCAACTACATTAATTTATCGTCTTCTCAAAGTTTAGAAGCGTTTACGGATGAATTAAAGCGGGGTAATTGCCAGTCTTCGGGTTGAAATTCACTTAAAGAATTGAGAATTTGATCGGCTTCGAGATAGAGTTGTTGATCCATATCTGCTGCTGGAACAGCTACCACAGACATTCCTGCTGCTTTGGCGGCTGCAACTCCGGCTAAGGCATCTTCAAAGACTAAACAATTTTCCGGTTTAGCTTCTAAGCGTTGGGCGGCAAGTAAGAAAATATCGGGTGCAGGTTTGCCATTTTTGAGTTCGGGATCATCACCTCGAATGATACATTGAAACATCGAAAACCATTGTTGATGACTTTGAGTTTTGGCGGCGTAGGGACGACTACTCGAACTGGTGGCGATGGCTTGAGGAATGCGATGAGTCGCCAAATGTTGGGTGAGTTCAACCGCACCTTTTAAGGGCGGAACATTGGCATAATATTGATAAATAATCGCATCTTTTTCGGTGAGATACGCTTCAACGGTTAAGGGAATTTCCAGCATTTCAATAATGAGTTTGGCGGAATCGTGAGATTTTCGACCTCGCAATTTACACATTAAAGAAGGCTCGATCAATTTGTCATAGCGACTCGCCAACATTTGGTTAACTTTGGCATGAAGCGGTTCTGTATCTAACAGTAAACCATCTAGATCGTAAATAATATGAGTAATTTTTGATCGAGTTTTCATTGATAAAAAAGTCAGAGATAAAGGGTGATATAACTAAAATTTGGGGTTCTCTCTCTTTTCTCTCCCACTGGAGTCTAACCCGGAATATTAGGCCCAATTTAAGGAAATTTAGAGAGAGTTGATCAGTTCTTCCTATTTTCCCTGATTTTAGGACTTGACACAAGCCTGAAGAATTGGAATGAAGTCTTCTAAACTCGGAGTTGAATAATTGACTTGTTTGGCTTGATCATCCCAAATTCGCAGCTTGATGGCATCTTTTGCATAGGGATGATTAATAAATGTGGTTGCTTCATCGGGCGAAAAAATTCCCCCTTGTAGGTTCAAACTGTGTTGAGACGCGGGGGATAATGTTTGCCAATATTCGGAATTGGTGACACAAAGATAGCGTTTAGCGGCGACATGAAGACGAATGGGTTCAGTGACTGCCGAACTAAATAATAAGCTCAAGAAAGGTAAGGCACAATACTCGTGGCGATCATCAATTCCGCGTATGGCGGCATCTTCTCCCCACTGATGGATCAGGTGTCCAAAGTCATGCAATAAACAAGCGGTGATCAGTTCAGAAGAAGCATGATTAGATTGTGCTAATGTCGCAGATTGTAAGGCGTGTTCGAGTTGACTCACATTTTCTTGACCATATTGTTCATGACCCCGAGTTTTAAGAATTTCAATAATTTGTTCAAGGCTAAGTTTCATGGTAGATTGGAATTGAATCATAATTACAATTAA
>CAZNCM010000036.1:12358-26509 GCA_964571155.1 uncultured Lyngbya sp.
AGGTTTAATTATAGAGACCAAGATTGTAGACAAGTCCAGCAGCCGTTAGAATATTTTTGATAAAATCGTAATTCCCATTGAGCTAGAGATTCAGGGTTAATCATCTTTTCAGCCAGTTTTTTTAAGGTTTCATGGTGTTGAGGTTTAAATTTATAGGCGAAACTAATATGAAGCCAGTCTTTGAGTCGAATATTTTCCTCAATAGGTTGACGGTGCATGATTTCGGCAAAGTTAGCGATTAGGTGTTTTAAACCGGATGCTTTTAATTCTAAACCATGCCACTTCGGTTTGAACATCATCTGCACAATTTTTATATCTAAAGAGAGATTTTGAGATTGATGATAGATTTGATCGAGACTGTTCAAGTAATCATAAATCCTATTTGGATTGGCGTTAAAAAATCCCGTTAGAGAACAATGGGGCATATAATCATGGGCGGGATTTTTGCCGCAGCGTTCTTTGCTTGTTTGGAAATAAAGATTAATTTGTTCATTGAGTTCTCCGATTGGACAAGCATAGATAATAAATTGTTCAGTGTTCATCGTCTTGATCGAGATTTTTGATTCGTTTAATTTTTAGCTGTTATGCCACTCGTTGACCTTGACGAATCACCGAAGTGATGCGGGGAACGATTCCATCATTATGAACGGTGATTAAATCGGCTTTTTTCCCGAGGTCTAAACTCCCTCGCTCTTGAAATAAATTAATTGCTTTTGCCGGGTTGCTAGTGACTAATTTTATGGCTTGATAAAGAGGTTTTTTGAGCTGATTGGCAATGATAAAAATAGATTGTAATAAGCTATGAGGAACATAATCAGAGGAAAGAATATCCACGAGATCTTGTTGAATCAGTTCCATCGCAGATATATTACCCGAATGCGATCCCCCTAGCACTAAATTAGGCGAACCCATTAATACTTTTAAGCCTGATTTGTGAGCGGTTTTTGCTGCATCTAATGTGGTTGGAAATTCGGCAATAGTTGCCCCATTTTCAATGGCTTCTTGAACGTGTTCTACCGTGGCATCATCGTGAGTGGCGAGAGAAATATTTTTGGCTTGGGTGAGTTTGATAATAGATTTTCGGTTATTTTCTGCATATTTTTGTTGCAAATCACGACGCATTTCGACAAAGCTTTCCATTTCGTGGGCAGAAAACCCATATTTTCCCATATAATATTCTGTGTATCTTTTTACATCTACAAATTGTCGTTGTCCGGGTGTATGATCCATGACAGAAATGAGCGAAAGTAAGGGATGTTCGCTATAGTCATTGGCGACATTACAAACTTGATCATAGGAAAGTTCACATCGTAAATGCAGGCGATGATCGGCTGTAAATCTTCCGGCTTTTTGTCCCTCTAAAATCACCTCAATCATCGGTCTAAAATGACTCATCCGATTGGAACCAGGTTTAATATCTCCAATCCCAATTGCATCACAAACCGTTGTAATTCCTGCACCAATTAAATCCCGATCATGGTAAGTTGCGGCTGCTTCTAACGGCCATTTAACACTCGGACGAGGAGACATACATTTTTCTAGATTATCGGTATGGAGTTCGATTAATCCAGGCATTAAATAGTCTCCCTGACCATTTTTACCCGTGGGAACAACACCAGGTTGAATGTCTGCAATTTTGCCGTCACGAACGACTAAAGTTCCTATCAATTCTTGATCTGGAAGTTGTAGACGATAATTGGTGTAGACTTGTTCATTCATGGTTTCTTAATAGTCAGTTAATCGAAAATTAATCAAGATGTTTAATTCTCAAACGTTCATATTGTAACTAAAATTCTGCTAAAATTCTAAAGGCGTTTAAATGATGATTAGGATCTCAGCAAGAATGATTATACACGTTGTTTTGTTTAAATGGACAGAAGAAGCGACACCAGAAGCCATTGCAGCCGTTCTAGAGGGACTGCAAGAATTAAAAACTAAAATCCCCGGTATTATCGACTTATCCTGTGGAACCAATTTTTCTGAACGTTCTCAGGGATTTCAGCATGGATTAGTCGTTAAATTTACAGATAAAACAGCTTTGGAGGCTTATACTCCACATCCGGATCATCAAGCTGTTGTGCAGAATTTGATCAAGCCTATTTTAGCAGACATTCTCGCGGTTGATTACGAAGTTTAATTAGAAGTCATTATTCATCTAATTACCAAAGGTTAATTCTCGCATACAAAGCTGATTTCTAACTCCTTCGTCGTGAAAAATTCCAATTAAAGCCGAACCTTTAGCTTGACGTTCTTTTAAAAGTTGGATTACGGCTTGAGCGTTACTTTCATCTAAAGCAGAAGTCGGTTCATCTAAAAGTAAAATCGGATAATCTACTGATAAAGCCCGAGCAATATTAACCCGTTGTTTTTCTCCTCCTGAAAACGTTGTTGGAGATAAACTCCAAAGGCGCTCAGGTAAGTTGAGGTGAATAAAAAGCTGTTGAACTTTTTCATAAGCGGTGTCTATATTTTCCCCTAACTCCAGTAAAGGTTCAGCCGCAATCTCTAACGCTGGAACCCGAGGAATAACTCGTAAAAATTGACTAATATAGCCGATTGTTGTCTGTCGCACTTCTAAGAGTTCGTGGGGTTCTAGTCGAGTTAAATCTACCCAATTTTGGTGATGTTTAATCCAAATTGAACCGCTATCAACTCGGTAATTTCCATAAAGTAATCGCATAAAGGTAGACTTTCCTGAACCTGATTTTCCGGATAAAGCAACACCTTCTCCTTGTTTAACTTGGAGAGAGACTTCTTTTAAGACAGAAAGATAAACACTCCCCTGATTATGCAAAGTAAAGCTCTTAGAAAGGTTCTCAGCTTTGAGTACAATAGAATCATCAGAGTCACAGATTACAGACTCAATGGGTTGATGTTTGAGTTGCATTTTTGTCACTTTTTTTCGTTTTTATGATATGAACTAAGGAATTAGAGTTGCACTAACCAATTGTTGAGTGTAGGGATGTTGAGGATCATCTAATACTTGATCGGTTAATCCATACTCTACAATTTTGCCATTTTTCATCACAAATAACCGATGAGCAAGTAACCGTACAACTCCAAGATCGTGAGTTACTAAAATAACACTTAAATTTAAAGTTCTCACCAAAGAACGTAATAAATCTAACAATCTTGCTTGTACCGAAACATCCAATCCTCCGGTGGGTTCATCCATTAAAATTAAACGAGGTTGAGTCACTAAAACTCTCGCAATTTGTAGGCGTTGCTGCATTCCTCCCGAAAAAGTAGTGGGGAGTTCATCCATCCACCGACAATCTATTTCAACCTGTTGTAACCAATAGGCAATTTCTTGACGAATTTTACCATAATTTCGCACCCCAATATCCATCAAACGTTCACCAATATTCGCACCTGCTGTGATATTCATCCGCAGACCATCCCGAGGATTTTGTTGAACAAATCCCCATTCTGTTCGCATCAGTTGACGACGATGGGATTCAGAAATTTGTTGAAAATCTAACCATTTTTCTTGACGGTTTAAATAGTTTATTTTACCCTGTTCAATAGATAAAAATCCAGCAATGGCTTTGAGTAAGGTTGATTTTCCCGAACCGGATTCACCAACTATTCCTAACACTTGACCCGAATAAAGTGTAAAAGAAATATCATTACAAGCTTGAGTTAAACCGTAATTTTTACTTAGATTATCTACAGTCAGCAAGGGTTGAATCTTATTCATAGATTATTAAATTATTAATGTTTTTGGGTTAAGATAGCTTTAATTTTAGCGTAGGAAGCTTCAATATATTCTGGCTTTTGTTCGGTTTTTTGCCAGCTTTCTCGTAACATTAACCGTTCACACCAAGCTTGAAGTTGAGGATAATTTTCTAGGGAGATGTTCATATATTTTAATGTGGGGATAACAGTGCCAACGACAATATCAGCCAGCGTTATTTGTTCGCCCACTAAATAAGGATTGTCACCTAAATACTTTTGATAAAAATCAAAAATTGTTGTAATTTTTTGGTAAACGGCTTCTAACGGTTGTTTCGGATCTTCTGGTAAACCAACCCTCTGTTTTAATAGCGGTAAAGTTGTGGGTAAAAGTTCATTGACTGTTACTAATTCTATCATCCGCATAATTCCAATGGCTTTAGCGTCTTTAGGCGTAAAACTAGGGGTTGGATATTTGGCTTCTAGATAATCTAAAATCGCTAGAGATTCAATTAAGGTAAAATCATCATCAACAAGAGTCGGAATATGATGAAAAGGATTTAATTTTAAATACTCAGCATCAAATTGATCGCCTTGTAAGCTAAGAACAATTTCCTCAAATTCAACTTGCTTTTCTAATAGCATTACCCAAACCCGACGACTATTAACAGATAAGGGAGTGTGATAAAACTTTAACATGATTCAAATACTCTATTGATCGTTCAAGTTTTTCGTTTCAATTATACCTTATTTTTGCTGTTGCTGCTGACAATAATCGCTATCTGAACACACCCACATTCTTGTCCCTTGGTCATCCATTATGACTTCATCTAAATAACTTTCTGTTGAACCGCAAAGTTGACAGGGTTGATTCCATTTTTCGACGGAAAACGGATGATCTTCAAAGTCTAAACTTTTCACGGAAGTATAGGGAGGAATTGCATAAATTCGCTTTTCTCGTCCCGCCCCAAATAGTTGTAATGCTGGAGAATTATTGAGTTTAGGATTGTCAAATCGAGGAATCGGACTCGGACTCATTAAATAGCGATGATTCACCATAACCGGATAATCATAGGCGGTGGAAATATAACCATATTTTGTAATATCTTCGTAGAGTTTCACATACATTGAACCATATTCTTCTAAGGCGTGCATTTTCTGAGTTTGCACTTCTGAGGGTTCTAACCAACGCAACGGTTCAGGAATCGGAACTTGATAAACCATCACTTGACCTTCTTTTAAAGGGGTTTCTGGAATCCGATGTCGAGTTTGAATCAAAGTTGCTTCTGAGGTTTTTTCTGTTGTTTTAATATTGCAAACTTTTGCAAAAAAACGTCTAATATTAACTGCGTTTGTCGTATTATCTGAACCTTGGTCAATTACTTTTAATACATCTGTTTTTCCAATCACAGAAGCAGTCACTTGAATTCCTCCCGTTCCCCAACCGTAGGACATGGGCATTTCTTTAGAAGAAAAGGGGATTTGATGACCTGGAATCGCAACGGCTTTTAAAAGGGTTCGACGAATTGAACGTTTAGTTTGTTCGTCTAGATAGGCAAAGTTAAACCCTTCATAAGATGTCTTTTGAGAATCAGAAATCATGGTTAATTTTTGAGTGAGTTTGTTTTACAATAAAGGATTAACATTCAGGTGCCCAAATTTCTGAAAGTGGTAATTCCCAACCCGGAAGTACCTCTGGTACTTTGAGAATCTCTCCATCTTGTAGAATCATTTTTTCAGCATTTAGGCGATAAACTTCTATTGTGCGAGTTCGCGGATCAACTAATACTCCGATTTGGGTTCCGGTTGTTAAAAATGCTTGTATTTTCTGACGCAACTTCGTTAAAGAATAAGACTTTGACTTCACTTCAAAAATCAAATCGGGAACTACTTCAGCATAGTTTTCTGTTGTTTTTTTTAGTCGTTCTGCTCGAATAAAAGCAGCATCCGGCGCCCGCACATCTTGATCTGTATTGGGTAAGATAAAGCCCGCACTTGACGCTGTAACTCGCCCTAAACGACGAGGACGAATCCAGTTAGATAATTGAGCAATAATTGCAGCAGCAACTTCATCTGATTCTAACCCGGATGGACTCATAATGATAATTTCTCCACCAACTAATTCCATCTGATAATCTGGGTTTTGACGTTGTAACTGTTCCAAATCTTTAACCGTTAAAGCTGACATTCGTAAAATCTCCTTTGATTAATTGTTCTCGTATAGATCAATTATAAACTAGCCTAAGAAGATAACTTGGAGTAACTTTTAGGAGAACAAGAAGATTGTTCATTTGGGGAAGGTTTAGGATTGATTGAATCAGACTCTTGAACCGAAGAATTATCACTATTGATCTGTTCTTGTTGCATCTGTCGAACTAAATGTAATTCTGCTTGAAAATCGACATAATGAGGTAACTTTAAATGTTGTACAAATCCCTGTGCTTGAACGTTATCAGAATGGGACAATACAAACTCCTCATCTTGGGCGATTCCTTGAATTTCTTCCCCAAATTCTTTCGCTCGCATGGCTCGATCAACTAATGCCATTGACATTGCTTTTCGTTCATTATATCCAAAGGTTAATCCATATCCGCGTGTAAATTGAGGTGACATTTTTTGGTTTCCAGAAAACTGATTAACCATTTGTACTTCTGTGACGGTAATATCAGCAACTGCAACTTCAAAACCTAACTCCTCTGGACAAATAATCACTTCCACATCTCCCATGCAAACTTCTCCGGCAAAGGGATGATTTCGACCATATCCTCGTTGAGTTGAATAGGCTAAACTGAGTAAAAATCCCTCATCTGCACGGGCTAAATTTTGTAGTCTTTCATCTCGATCTGCGGGCAATTTTAAAGGATTTTTAGTTAGGTCAAAGGGTTGATTATCTTCGGGAGGTTCGTCTTGAATTAGTCCTTCTTCTCCTAACAAATTTAAAACCGAAGGAACCGCTTCTTCGTTGGGGGATGCTGTTGGCGGTGTGGGAGTATTGTTTTCTTCTGCTGCTAATTTGAAGTCTAATAACCGATGAATATAATCAAAAGTTGGCCCTAATTTTTGTCCGCCGGGAATATCTTTAAAAATAGAAGAAATTCGCCGTTGAACTTGCATTTTACTGGTTTCTAACGGTTTACTGTGGTAAAATCGGGGTAAAGTTGTCCGATAAGCTCGAATCAAAAAGATTGCTTCGACTAAATCTCCCCACGCTTGTTTAATGGCTAAAGCGGCTAAATCTGGGTCATACAAACTCCCTTCACACATGACTCGGTTTACGGCTAAAGACAGTTGTTGTTTAATTTGTTCTATCGTTAATTCGGGTGTATTTGGATCACCTCGTCGTAACGCTTTTAACAATGTTTCTGCATTTTCTATCGCCTGTTGTCCGCCTTTCACTGCTACATAGGGCATTTCAATACACTCCTGATTTGTTGATGAAATCTATAGACTTAAATTTGTTGTTCGGGGTAAACCAATTATGGTATTTTCCCCCAATAAAAAGACATCAATTCCTAACGGATAACTCTGATGATTTTTGCTCCATTCTTCTCTAAAACTTGAATCTAACGGCAGTTTGATCACTTTTTCCCCAGAAATTCCTGGCCCATTTAAGCGAATTGGTTCACAGGTTGCTAATGATTCGATTTGGATTAATAAAGTGGTTGAAAGTTCGGGTTTTTCTGCGGTTCCCCAATTAAAATTCTCTAGAGAGGGTCTATTACTCAGTTTTTGAATAATTGCAAAACTAGCAGCTTGAGGATGAGTTGTAAAATGACAACCTGTATGAAATTTTAACCACGCTTTGACATCAGGTTCAAACTCTGAACTTAACCAAACAGTTGTATCTAAATCAAGTAAAGATAAGCACGCCGCAGCACAAGCTAATGTTAATCCAGGAGGAGGCGTGAGTTGAACACAAATCTCTTGTGATTTTCCCGGATAAGAGAGAGCATTTAAAAGAGTCCTGAAGGTAATTTGAGCATCGTGAACATCATCTTGAAACCCTGGCAATTGAGTGATTTTCATAACAATTTGATTGATCAATCTTTTAGGGAAATAATGGGTTCATGATTTTATTCTCCTCTAGCTAAAGTAAAGAAATTAACTTGAGTTGCTGCCGTTTGTGATCGCTTAATTTGTTGTTGACGAATGGCCTCTGCTTGCAGGGGTTCTATGACTATTTTTTTAACCCGTTCGCACCAGTCATTATGCTGCATCAAAGCATCAGCTAAAGCCGCTAACTCAGCATGAAAATGTGAGCGCCCCGCAACGTAACCAAAACCTGTTATCATCGGTTGAGAATGAAGTTTGAGTACGCAGCGAGTTAATGTCATTTCTCCTAAGTTAAAAATCTGTCCTGTACCTCCGGCTCGACCCCGAACCTGGGTTAAACCAATTTCTGGTGGACGCAAGAAACTGTATTGGGGCAAAGGTTCTAGCTCTGCCATTTTCTCTTGCAATTGCTCTAACGAACCTTTTGCTAAAGTTGCCATCCAAGCCTGTCGTTGGGCAAGATTTGACATAATAATTATGTTTAAGGATGAATGAAATTAACTCAACTTGTCTAGACAATTAAATCCGCTAGTCACAAAGTACCTAACTTTGTCAGAATTGACAAGGTTCACCGTGAATCAAATTTGGAATGAACCGTGATACTGTGCCTGTATACGCTCAAATCGCCAATGAGTTGCGACAAAATATCAATCAGGGAGTCTACCAGGTTGGGGATAAATTACCGACCGAAAATCAGTTGAGCGAACGCTTTAGCGTTAACCGCCATACCGTCAGACGGGCGATTGCTTTGCTCAAAAGTGAAGGATTGTTGCGTGTCGATCAAGGTCGCGGTACCTTTGTTGCGGGAATGCCGATTCGATACCCCATTGGTAAGCGGGTTCGCTACAACGCCACGATGACTGGCCAAGGCTTAGAAACGAGCTTTCAACTGTTGCGGGCTGTTGAAATTCCGGCTAATTCATCAGTGGCGAGTAATTTGAAGCTTTCCTCTGGTGATCAAGTGGTCGTGATCGAACGTTTAACTTTTGTTGATGACCAACCGATTAGCATTTCTACTGGTCATTTTCCGCTGTCTTACTTCCCCAATATTTTATCTTTTCAACATAAAATGTGGTCAATTTCACAGCTTCTTAGAGAAGTTTATGGCTGCGATCATATTCGGAATTCTACACGGGTTTCTGCTCGGGTTGTTCGTCCCCAAGATGCCCGTTTACTGAGATTACCGCTCAATCATCCAATTTTGTTAACGGAATCCATTAATGTCGATCAAGATGGTCGGATTATCGAATATGGCGTGACCAGATTTCGGGGAGATCGCATGGAATTAGTGTTTGAAAACGAGTTGTGAGATACTCTCAATCCCAAGCGATCATCCGAATTATAATTTGAGTTTGAATGAATTTTATTCTGAACTAAACTTTAACTATATCTGGCTCGGAACTTCTTTTTCCATCTCAATAAAACCCTAAACCAAGCTTGAGCCGGCTTGTCATAAAAGGTAAAGATATCACCAAAGGCAACCCGAGAATTCTGATGATGTTCCCAATGTCGTTCGGGAGTGGTAATACAGAATATTTTGCAAATCCGTTTAACTGGAGTTGGAGTTTCCCATTTTTGCAAAGAAACGTGTCTCCACTCCACATGACATTCTGCCAAAATTAATCCTAAAATTGTGCCAATCGGTGAGATAATCCAAAATAGAGGAATAAACTTTAAGTAAGGAAATGCTCCAAAAAAACCCGTGATCAAAGCAACAGGTGTTTTAGTTGAAATGGCATAGCGAACAAAGCTACGGTTTGGACTATGGTGAACAACAGCATGGAATTTACCAAAAATGTGTTCGGGAACGTGGTAGCAAAACGTTGAAATGAAGTCTCCTAACAGGAGTAGGAGAATAGCAACACAGAAAATCTTGAGAAAAATCACAATAGACTCCTCACCATCTACTTGTGACCTTAATCAATGAAAGTTAAACTCTATTAATTCCTGGGTTAAATTTTGTTTAATTTTGGATGGGGATTTATTTCGATAAAATCATCTTAAATCCAACGATCAACATTGCTACACCAAATATACGTTTTAAGTACAACTCGGGAATTAAGCCTGCTAGTTTTCCGCCCAAAAATCCGCCCAGAAAAAATCCAATACAGATTAAAAGCGCGACTTTAATGTTAACATAACCTTCCTGATAATAGCTCCAAGCGGCTAAAAGACCAATGGGCGGGACTAATAGGGCGAGTGTTGTTCCTTGAGCATAATGTTGAGAAAACCCAAACCAATAAACCAAAGCCGGAGTTAATAAAACCCCTCCTCCAATACCAATTAATCCACTGATTGTTCCGGTGGCTAGTCCTAGCATCAAAAAAGCAATCATCTGTATCATGTCTCATTCCTAAATTTTAAGTGGATACACTGAACTAGATTTTAACACTTGACTAAAAATTCACTGACGGTGTTCAGAAGAACTCATAAAAGCACTCAGAAAGAATTGAGGATTGCTTGATTATTTACTTGTTCGCTTTGAGATTAAATTAGCCAATTTCGCAGTTTGGATGACAGAAAATCTATAGTCGATGTCGCCACAATCAAAATCATTAAAATCGCACACACTTTTTGATACTGAAAGGCTTGGAAACTTTGATAAAGCGAAACCCCAATCCCTCCCGCCCCCACAATTCCTAATACCGAAGCTGAACGAACATTTGACTCAAATCGATATAAAATATAGGAAGTCCATAACGGCATTACCTGCGGAAGAACACCAAAAATAATCTCTTGAATTTTTTGAGCGCCTGTCGCCCGAATTCCTTCGACTGGTCCGGGATCAATAGATTCTACAACTTCAGAAAATAACTTTCCGAGTGTGCCTGTTGTACTCACAAATAACGCTAAAACTCCCGCAAACGGCCCTAAACCAACCGCAACCACAAAAATTAATGCAAACACGATTTCATTAATCGCTCGCATCGCATCTAATAAACGACGAATGGGTTGTACTATCCAAACTGGACAAACATTTTCTGATGCTAATAATGAGAGCGGAATTGCAGAAATTGCAGCCATTAATGTTCCCCACAGTCCCATCGAAATTGTGATTATAGTATCTTCTAAATAAAATCGCCAGTCTGAAAAATCTGGGGGAAAATAAGAGCGAGTATACTCGACCATATTATTACTATTTCTAAACAACAATGGAAAATTGAGTTCGCTCTGCACATAGGCAAAAATGAGTAAACTGATGGCTCCGAGTAGAAATAAAATTCGTGTTTTTGTGACTCTTTGTTTTTCTTGAGATAGAGTTTTTAAGACAGCAGGAGATGCCAATAATTTGACAGATGAATAGGAAGATTGAAATTTTTGATCATTATTTTTCATGCTTAAAACCTTTCAAAGATTGAATAGATCCCTCTAAGTTTCCCTTAAATATCCCCCTCAATCCCCCTTGGGAAGGGGGACTTGTTCACTTTTTTTATCTCCTCTACTTCTCCCCTTTCAAAGCAGTAGGGGGAATAAACAATCAATAAAATTAACTTTGCAGCGCTGTTAACTGTTGGTTTAACTCATCGAGTTTTTTCTGTTTTTCGGCTGTATCCATATTTTCATCATCTTGAATTTCCATGATTTGCTTCCCAATTTCTAATTCTCGGATCGGATTCCAATTTTTATCATCTGCGACAATAAAGCCTGACCATTCTAACGGCCCTAATACCGTTTCATCGTTGTAGGTGTAGAAGAAATCTTTGATTTTTGTTTTTAAATCTTCCGGTAAATCTCGACGATAGGCAATCGGATCACTCGGAATTTCAGGGGATGTCCAAATCACTTGAATTTTTTCACGTGCGGCTGAATTCGTTTTTTCTAAGCGACTTAGAGATTCACTATTATTCGTTGCCACATCAACTTGATTATTAGCAACAGCAAGAGCGGTTGCTTCGTGATTTCCTGAAAAAACGAGCTTTTTAAACGCTTTTTTAGGATTGACATTGTTTTTGGCAAACACATAATAACTCGGAACTAAGAAACCTGAAGTTGAGTTAGGATCATTAAAAGCAAAGGTCAGATCGGGAGCATTTTTAATCACGTATTGATCGCCATCTTCATTCACAATTTGTGATACAATTGGGTTATCCTTATTGGTAATCAAATAAGCGTAATACCCTTTAGAACCATCAAGGGCAACCGTTTGAGCAAAGGCTTCTGCGTTAGCAATTTTAGCCGCTTCAATATAGGATTTTCCACCCAACCAAGCCAGATGAACTTGTCCGAAGCGCATAGCTTCAATGACTCCGTTATAAGAAGTTGCGTAGAAAGCATTAATCGGCATTCCCAGTTCGTCAGACATAGCCTGAATAAACGGTTCCCAAATCGGTTTTTGGTTGGCTTGAGACTCGGTAGAAATAATCCCAAAATTTAGTTCTTTAAGATCAGATAATGGCTGGGTTTGGGCGTTAGTATCAGCAACCGCTTCAGCTTCTTGCGTTTCTGAGTTTGCTGGAGTTTCAGAAGTCGTCGAACTGGGTGAACAACTGGCGATTAATTTGGCTCCACCGAGGGATAAAATAAACCAAGAAGTAGATTTTAAAAAGTTGCGTCTTTCCATTGTGTTTTTTGAGTGATGTATTGACAATTTTTAGGTCTAAGATCGAAAATTGAGATTTAAACTCATTCTCCATGTCCGCTTAAAACTAATTCTTTAGCCGCACTTCCATAGAGTTGATTGAGTCGGTTTTGATTAAGATCTGATGTTGATCCATCAAAAATCACTTCTCCATTTTTTAGAGCGACTGCACGAGAAAAATAGCGCTGAACCATCTGCACTTGATGTAAAGAACTAATCACGGTAATTCCGTTTTCTTGGTTCAATTCGCCCAACAATTCCATCACTTTCCGAGCAGATTCGGGATCGAGAGAAGCAATGGGTTCATCTGCTAAAATAATCCGAGCCCCTTGAACTAAACAGCGAGCAATGGCAACCCGTTGTTGCTGACCTCCTGATAATAGAGAAGCGCGTTTGTAGGCTTGTTCCAAAATTCCCACCCGTTCTAAAGCAGATAAAGCCTGTATTTTTTCGGCTTTAGTAAAATAACGAATCGCTGAACGAGCCAGAGAAATTTGACCTAAATTACCAACGAGGACATTTTCAATGACAGTTAAACGTTTCACGAGATTAAATTGCTGAAAAATACAACCCATGTTGCTTCGCAATTGTCGGATTTTCGAGTGAAATTTTCCCTCAGATTGTAGAGAAAAATCAAAAACTTTGACCACACCACTCTCGCCCCGTTCTAAGCCATTGAGATGTCGCAGAAGCGTTGACTTCCCTGAACCCGAAGCCCCAACCAACGCGACCATTTCCCCTGCTTTTACGGTAAAGCTGACCTTTTGCAGAGCCGTTTTACCCTTGAAGGTTTTGGTGAGATCAATCACTTCCACCGCAGTTTCTTTGACCACACTTCTAAATTCCCCCTTTACTTTGACTATCCATAGTTTGGAAGCTTGATATTAACAGAGCAATATCTTGAGATTATCATTGGGTTAAATTTTATAAAATATTTACGCTCTAAATCCATAAGTTATTCTAAAATATGAGCAAATACCTGTGCTTTTTGCAGTTCTTGTACCAAACGATGAGCTTGCTGTTTATACAGTGGAATCGGTAAAGTAGCAGGTAGATGATTCATCAAGTTTCGAGCCAGACTGAGTTGACAGCCCGAAATTCTTACGATTACATTTGCTCCTTCAAAAGCAGCATCGGATGTGCGTGCTTTTTTAATATGAACTTTTGTTGTTTTTGGGGTAATATTGATCCCTTGCTCAACAGCTCGTAATCCTTCTGTTGTTGCTAAGACGACCATGCGATCGCCATCTGAAAGTAGAATATCATCAGAAGGAATAAACCGAGGTAATTTGTCTCTTGATTGATGTAAAATCGGTACGACACCATAGCCATAAGCCACTTCTGATAAGAGTAACCCATTCAACGTATCTCCCGCTTCAATTTGATATTCTGTCACCAAAATCGTATTATTTCCCAGGCGAAATAAATTCAGAATATTTTCACCAAATGCGGCTCCGGCAAAGGCTTCAGCAGCGACTTCATAGGCACACAACGCCTGAGTATGAGGTAATAACTGAGTTAAACTCTCACTGAGACGTTGTTCCATCGTCCGAATTACAACATGACAATGAGGATTAACATTGCGTACCATCAAGCCAATTTCTAAGTTTAAAATCTCGTCATCCGTGACAATCACAACACTTCTTGCCGTCGAGAGATTAACTTTACTCAGAGCATCTGCATAATTACTAATAATTAAAGGAATAGAGGGTAATAAAGTTAAGTCAAATTGGGCATTTTCTGTCACGCCGATAATGGCTTGTTTAAACTCTTGTAAAAAAACCGCTATCCGTTGACCCACTCGACCTAAACCAATGATAATCAGATGATTGTTTTGAGGAATG
>CAZNCM010000037.1:0-9935 GCA_964571155.1 uncultured Lyngbya sp.
ATTGTTGATCTTGCTTTCAAAACAAATTTTATTTTCAATAAATTAAATTCATATTGTAAAGTTTCTGTATAGTTGCCAATATTCTAAACAATGGTTATATGGTTTGTGATAAAGCTTTGTTACAATTCAGTTATACTAATAAGTAAACTTGAGCAAGGTATAAGCTTTTTCATACAGGAGATTGGATACAATATGGGTGTTATACACGAGCTTGTCGAAAAAACGCTCGATACAGGATATCTAACTTTAGAGACTGAAAAACAGTTAAGGAAACTGCTACAAACGACTAAATATAGCCAAGAAGATTTTGAGGCTTTTATTCAACTTCAAAATGCAGCCGTTGATGGTTTAGTCAAGCAAGAATCACGGGAATTGTTGCAAACGATGTAAATGAGCAGAATCAATCGGGAAAACCCCCAGTATGTATTAATACGCCCCGTCCCGATGCTGATCTTTCAGTACAAAGCGGGGCTTGCGAACGTTACTCTTCGTGAGTGAATCGCAGCAGTATTCGGTGATGTCGCAACCAATACCTCACAAAAGTGGGGAATAATAGGCTATACTAAGCCTGAAAACAAGTTAGACTTCTACTGATATTAATTTTTTTTCTCCAGGGAGCATCCGTATGATCAACCCCTCACAATCATTATAAAGTTTTGCTCTCATGAACTTTTCCTCATTATCCTGGACAACTAGAGCAGCTTTTATCGCTGTTGTTTATACTGTTCAAGTCGCACAAGTTAACGCCCAGATTTTACCCGATAATACTCTAGGAACTGAGAATTCTACAGTTGTTCCGAACCAAACCATTCGAGGGATACGAAGCGATCGCATTGACGGGGGTGCAGTTCGAGGAAACAATCTATTTCATAGCTTTCAAGAATTCAATATTGATGAAGGGCGAGGTGCTTATTTTTCCAATCCCGATAATATTATCAATATTCTCAGTCGGGTAACAGGTGAAAACCCCTCCAATATTTTAGGAGTATTAGGTGTTTTAGGAAATGCAAATTTATTTTTAATCAATCCCAATGGTATTGTCTTCGGGCCAAACGCACGGTTAGATGTTGGCGGTTCGTTTTTTGCCACAACAGCCGATGGAATCTTATTTGAAAACGGCTTTGAATTTTCTGCATCTAACCCGCAAGCACCCCCATTATTAACGATTAATATTCCCATTGGATTGAATATTCGAGAAAATCCCGGCAGTATTATTAATCAAGCCAAAACACCCTCACCCCGGATTGATTCAAATAGTAATTTTCCCACAGCCATTCCTGTAGGATTGTCTGTACCATCAGAGAAAACAATTGCTTTAATTGGGGGAGAAATACGGTTTGAAAGCGGAGTGATTGTATCTCCGGGTAGTCGTCTAGAATTAGGCGGACTATCAGAACCCGGAACCATAGAACTTCAACCGGATAACCATTTTAGCTTTCCTCTCAACGCCCAACGATCCAATGTTTCACTAACCAATGGTGCTATTGCTGGAGTCATTGGTAATCCTGGCGGTAGTATTGCTATAAATGTTCGGAATCTGGAGATTTCTGGAAATAGTCAAGTGATTAATGGAATTGCGAATGCTTTTAATTTGTTCAGTCTTCCACCGGGAGAAAATATAAACATTGAATCCTTTCAAGCTGGAGAGATTCGCATCAACGCGACAGAATCTATTGTTTTAAAGCAAAATAGCCTGATCGGAAACGCAAGTAAGATTGATATCCAAACCGATCTTCTCTCTCTAAATAATGGTTCACAGATATTAACAGTAACTTTGGGAATAGGAGAACCCGGAAATTTAACAGTTACTGCTAGCGATATCGAACTCCTGGGAACTTCTACGAACAGTTCGAGTGGTTTAACAACAATTTCCCTTGGGCAACAAGCGGGAACTAGCAGCAATTTAACCCTCAATACTCAACGTCTGTCGCTTCGAGATGGAGCGCAAGTATTAGCGGCAAATTTAGGACAAGGGGATGGAGGAAAATTGACCGTCACGGCAACCGATATTGAACTGGTTGGGACTTCTGCTGATGGTCAGTTTCCCAGCGCAATCAGCACCGTTTCACCTCAACCCCAAGCCATAGGAAATAGCAGTGCAATAACTATCGATACTCAAAATCTTTCAGTGAAAGACGGAGCGCAGATCTCAGCCGCCATTTTTGGGAATGGAAATGCTGGAAATTTAACAGTTACCGCCACCAATATTGAACTGGTTGGGACTTCTATTGATGGTCAGTTTCCGAGTAGTATAACAACAGTTTCATTGGGAAAAGAATCGGGAAATAGTGGCACTGTAACCCTCGATACTCAACGTCTTTTCGTTCAAGATGGGGCGCAAATATCCACCGCAACTTTCGGTCCGGGAAATGCGGGTAATTTGACCGTTACGGCGAGAGATATTGAGTTGGTTGGTATTTCTGAGCGGGGGTTGCCTAGTGGGATCACCGCTTCCGTGGGATTGGGTTTGCCTGGAAATCAGGCTGTAGGGGGTGGCACTTTACCCATCGATTTTCAACGTTTCTCGGCTCAAGATGGTACACTGAGGATATTAGCAACAATTTTCGGTTTGGAAAATGCAGGAAATTTACAAGCCATTTTGACCAATTCAGGGGGAGTAAGCCCGCCAAGGGACTCAGAAGCAATCGGAAAAGGTGGGACTTTGACGGTCAATACTCAACGTTTGTCGCTTCAAGATAGGGCGCAGATATCTGTTTCAGCTTTTGGTCAGGGAAGTGCAGGAAACCTAGAAATTCGTTCTCCGGTGATTCTCCTCGATAACCAAGCCGCCCTCAGCGCCGAAACTTCCGCAGGAGATTCGGGAAATATTACCCTCAATTCTGAAGAAATTCTACTGCGCCGCAACAGTAGCATTACCACTAACGCAACTGGAGAAGCAACAGGCGGCAGTATTACGATGAATACAAACCGTTTAATTGCAATTGAAAATAGTGATATTACGGCGAATGCACAGCAAGCGTTTGGGGGGCAAATTTCGATTAATGCCAATGCTGTTTTAGGAACTCGAATTCGTCAACAACCCACCGCAGCCAGTGATATTACAGCGTCCTCTCAACTCGGGACTCAGTTTAGTGGAACGATTGATTTTAATAGTGAGTTTGATTCGTCAGGTTTTGCCGTTGAATTTACTCAAGATGTCATAGATCCAGAAGCAATAATAGCTCAAAATCCCTGTCGGCAAAATCAAGAGAGTCAATTTATAATTACCGGACGGGGAGGTTTACCGCCTAACCCGACTCAAGAAACAATTAATCCGGCGGTGAGTGTGGGATTAAGCGATCAAATTCCTGAAGCAGCAGAGACACAAATTAACCAGAATCAACGCCAACAATCTCCAAGAAAAACAGCAGAAGAACCGATTTCAAGTTTAGATATTGTTCCTGCACGGGGATGGATACGGACTGAAAATGGCGATGTTATTTTAGTCGGTTATGATCCGACTGGAACTCAGGTTCAACGTTCAAATTCACAGTCTAAAACCTGTGATTATTCTATTTTAGGGGAACGGGAAAAATGAGAAAAACTCGATGGCGAATTCTAGTTTTTGGGCTGTTGTTTTTCCTGTCGATGATCGTATTTCCAGAACTCGCTGAAATTAGACATTCAAGCGCGATGGAGGTTCAGCATCAACAAATTCAACAAACTAAACCCAATTTTGTTGAACAAGCCAGAGCGTTTTATTTAGCTGGAGATTATCAGAAAGCGGTTGAAATGTGGCAAAAAGCTGTTGCTGAATTTGCAGCCCAGAATCAGCCTTTAAATCAAGCAATGGCGTTGAGTAATCTGTCTTTAAGTTATCAGAAGTTAGGAGAGTGGAAACAAGCCGAAGAAGCGATAACACAAAGTCTAAACCGCTTAGGAATTGCTCCCGAATTCGCATCACCAACTCAACTGCGTCTTTTGGCTCAAATTCTCAATATACAGGGTAATTTTTACCTGGAAACCGGACAACCAGAAAAAGCACTCTCAACTTGGACAGAAGCCACTGAATATTATACTAAAATTGGTGATGATCATAGCCGAACTAATAGCCAAATTAACCAGGCTCAAGCGATGCAAGCGTTAGGGTTTTATCCAAGAGCTTGTCAAACGTTAATGAATGCTTTACAACTTAATAATCAAACCTGTGAATGGTCTTTAGAGTCTCAGAAAATCATTGAAGCAAAACCTGTTAATATTCTGAATATTTTAGCGTTCAGACAACTGGGTGAAGTGTTCAGAGTTTTGGGTAATTTTCCGGCTTCATCTCAAATCTTATTAACTGCATTAGAACAGGCTAATTTTTTGCAGAATACTGAACAAATTGGCGCAGTTTATCTAAGTTTAGGGAAAACGAAACAAGCCCAAGGAAATAGTAATTTTTTCAATCCAGAAAAGGCTGAAAAAGATTTTGAAGCGGCATTACAATCTTATACCGAAGCGGCGGCGGTAGTGGCAACGCTTCCTCTGTTAAAAACTCAAGCTAAAATCGAAA
Source organism: uncultured Lyngbya sp. (assembly GCA_964571155.1). Lineage (GTDB taxonomy): Bacteria > Cyanobacteriota > Cyanobacteriia > Cyanobacteriales > Microcoleaceae > Capilliphycus. Next base: position 4,496 of record CAZNCM010000037.1, read on the forward strand.
AACTAAACGTGTTAGTTCAGCTAAAAAATTGGAAAGAATCCCAAGATTTAATTTCTGAAATCAAAACAGATATAACAGCTTTACCCTTGAGTCAGTCGGGAATTAATACTCAAATTAATTTCATTGAAATTCTTCTAGATTTATTGGCTTACAAACCGAGAGAAAATGAACAAGAAGTTGTAAAATTACAAGATCTAAAAGCCGACATCCAGCAAATTTTAACCCAAGTTACCGAACAATCTCAACAAATAAACTCTAAACAAGGCTTAGCTTATAGCTGGGGTTTGCAGGGAAAACTTCATGAAATTCAGCAAGATTTCAACGCCGCAGAAAATTCAACCATTCAAGCCCTGAATACCCTAGATAGCTATCAAAATAAACCCGATATTGCCTATCAATTTCTCTGGCAACTCGGACGCATTCGCAAAGCAACCGGAAAAACAGAACTAGCAATTTCTAATTATACCCAAGCCGTTGATTTACTCAAAGGTCTTCGTCAGGATATTGTAGCAACTGACTTAGACAGTCGGTTTAACTTTCAAGAAAATGTTGAACCCGTTTATCGAGACTTAATTGACTTGCGTTTACAACGTGCGGATGAAACCCAATCTGATTTGAGAGAATCGATTAATTTAATTGAATCCTTACAAATTGAGGAACTGAACAACTTTTTTAAAATTGCTTGTATCGATGAAGAAGCCACTAAAATAGACCAAGCCGATCCGACTGCTGCTGTATTTTATCCAATCATTTTACCGAATCGTTTAGAAGTTATTATTGCCCTACCCGGACAACCCTTGCGTCATTATTTCACCCCCGTTTCTGCCGATGAAGTTAGACAAGTGAATCTCGAAATTCGTAGAAAGTTAGGACTATTATTCAACGAAAAAGACATTTTACCTCAGACTCAAAAACTCTATAACTGGCTAATTCGTCCTATTCAGACCGAACTTAAAAACAGTAACATCACAACATTAGTTTTTGTTCTCGATGGAGTTTTGCGAAATATTCCCATGACATTTTTACAGGATGGCGAACAGTATCTCATCGAAAACTATAACGTTGCGATCGCCTTACCGGGATTAAAATTGCGTAACCCTAACGCCTTAAATTCCAAAGCCTTAAAACTACTCGTCGGTGGACTCAGTGAAGCCAGTCAAAACTTTCCACCCCTACCTGCTGTTCAAGAAGAAATTGAAAACATCTCTGAGCAGTTTCCCTCCTCAAAAGTGCTACTCAACGATGAGTTTACAATACCAAACCTACAAAACCAAATTAATCGGCTCAATGCACCCATTATTCACCTCGCAACTCACGGTCAGTTTAGTTCAAACCGAGAAGATACCTTTATTCTCACAGCCACCGATAAAATTAAGATTAATGATTTTGAAAGTTTACTCAAAACTCAAGAAGAAAACGGAATTAACCCCATTGAACTCTTAGTTCTAAGTGCTTGTCAGACTGCATCGGGTGATAATCGAGCTACACTAGGATTGGCAGGAGTAGCAGTGCGTTCGGGAGCGAGCAGTACCCTAGCAACTCTCTGGTCGGTCAACGATCAATCTACTGCTCAATTGATGGAAACGTTTTATCAAAAGCTGACCCAGCCTAATATTAGTAAAGCAGAAGCTTTGCGTCTGGCTCAACTTGACCTTTTAGAACGTGGATATCGCAAGCCCTTTTACTGGGCGCCCTTTATTTTAGTGGGTAACTGGTTTTGATCAAATTCAGGGTGTATTTGTTCTCTATTGATATCAATCCTCTGTCTTTTTGCATCGAATAGGAGCAATTTTTGAGATGTTAAGTAAACACCTTCTACACGGTTTCACCCTGATCTTAGCTGTTAGCAGTGGGGTTTTTATTCTCAGCAACTTGGCTGTTGAGGTACAAGCGCAGCAATCTTCTTCCGCCCAACCCCGTCGGGAGGGTGAAAAAGTAGCAATTCGATATCGACCCCCCGCAGGACAGGAAAAACCAAAAGCAACAGTTGGCGGAGGAACTCGAACCACTTGTTTTCTTGACCAAGAGCAACCCAAACCCCCCTTAACTTTATTAATTCCTGGGGATAAGTCGGGGCTAACCATCGCCGCTCGTCCTCAATTTTTCGTTTATGTGCCGACAACCTCAGCCACAGAAGCAGAATTTTTGCTCAGAGATGCCAACGGAGACTATGAATATCGCGCTCGTTACACCTTACCAAAGACGGGCGGTATCGTCAAAATCGAACTCCCCGACTCCCAAACCCCGTTGGAGGTGGGCAAAGACTATGAGTGGATGTTTGCGATTATTTGCGACGCAGATAGTCGAGATCGAGATATCGTTGATGTGGGAGCGATTAAACTAACAGAACTTTCCCCCACTCAAAAAAGCCAACTTGACCAAGCCGAACCGTTAAAACGGGCTGAATTGTATGCAGAATATGGGATTTGGCATGATGCGGTGGCGACTTTAGCAACACTCCAATGCTCTAACCCAAATAACCAAAGCCTAGCAACTTGGACACAACTGTTGCAGTCTGAACCTATCCTTGATTTAATTGCGACTCAACCCTTGATTGAATGTGGCACACTCAAGGCGAACAATTAAATGGGGATTTTACATCCACGTAAAGCAGTTGAAATTCAACATTACTCGGAAAAAACTAAAACAGTCGCTTTGGAAAGGACGAAATATTGCTGTCATCTTTTCGACAGTCGTTGGACTGGTTTTAGTTCTTCGCAGCTTAGGACGGTTGCAGGGATTAGAATGGAGCGCTCTTGATCTGTTTTTTCGCTGGCATCCTCCTGAACCTGTAGACTCACGTATTGTGATTGTTGCGATTGATGAGTCAGATATCAAAACGCTGAACAGATGGCCAATGTCCGATCAACAGTTGTTGGAGTTGCTCAAAAAAATCAAACTTCAGCAACCGAGAGCCATTGGATTAGATCTCTATCGAGATTTGCCCGTACCACCCGGTTCTGATCAGTTAGTCGATTTATTCGAGTCCACACCCAACTTAATTGGGATTGAAAAAGTGGTTGGATCTGTTGCGCCTCCGCCAGCACTGAAAAAGCTTGACCAAGTGGGAGGATCTGATATTATTGTTGATTCAGATGGGCGAGTTCGTCGGGCTTTATTCATCGCTTTTGATCAGGATAACTATATTTTTAGCTTACCGCTTAAACTGGTTTTCCTGTATTTAGAAAAAGAGGGGATTAATTTAGAAGAAATTGATCCGGAGCGGGGAATTTTAAGGCTTGGTGAAGCGGTTTTTGAGCCGTTGAAGGGCAACGAGGCCGGTTATGTCGGGGCGGATGCGGGTGGCTATCAGTTCCTACTCAACTATCGCAGTTCAAACTGTCAGGATTGTCCAGTCTTTGAGACAGTATCAATGAGCGATGTACTTGAAGATCGCATTTCTCCTAATTTAATACGCGATCGGATTGTTTTGATCGGAACTGCTGCATACAGCCTCAAGGATATCTTCTTAACGCCCTATAGTAATACAACTCCAGGCGTTGAAGTTCACGCCCACATCGCCAGTCAAGTTCTCAGTTCCGCCTTAGAGGAACGTCCTTTGATTCAAGTTTGGCCGGATTTGATCGAGGGGGTTTGGATTGTATTTTGGTCTGGGGTGGGTGTCGTCACGAGTTGGAAAATTGTCAGAATTCGTTGGAAAATTGTCAGTCTATTTCTCACTCACGGCATTGTGATCATAGCGGCATATTTGGCTTTTTTAAATGGGTGGTGGGTTCCCGTTGTTCCTCCCTTTTTGGCATTAATCGGATTAGAAATAACCATTACGACTTATAAAGGTTACATGGAACGGGAAGACCGACAGATTGTGATGAATTTGCTCGGACAGCAAGTTTCTCCCCAAATTGCTAATGCGGTGTGGGAGTCGCGTCACCAACTCCTCAAACAAGGGCATCTTATCGGCCAGGAGATGGTGGCAACGGTGCTATTTACGGACTTAAAAGACTTTACCAGTATCACAGAACGCACTGACCCCAAAACTCTGATGTCTTGGCTCAATGAGTATATGAATGTCATGTCACAAATCGTACTGGATCATGATGGCGTTGTCGATAAATTTATCGGTGATGCAGTCATGGCAGTCTTTGGAATTCCCATCCCGAGAACCACATCAGAAGAAATGGGTGTAGATGCTACTGGGGCGGTTCGTTGTGCTTTAGAGATGGGAATGCAGTTAGAAACCCTCAATCAACAGTGGCGTAAAAAAGGACTGCCCACAGTTGCGATGCGAGTCGGTATTGCAACCGGTTTAGTTGTAGCAGGGAGTTTGGGAGGTCTGCGCCGACAAAATTATACAACAATTGGAGATACTGTAAACCTCGCCGCCCGGTTAGAAAGTTATGAGAAGTCGATGCAAGATGGAATCTGTCGCATCCTTATTTCTGAAGAAACTTATCAATATATTTATCATCAATTTTCTACACAACTTATCGGCAAGGTAAAGCTGAAAGGCAAAGAAAAAAGTCTGGCTGTTTATCAAGTTTTTGCATAAAAACTAAACTGCTGCAATCATTAACCTATTCAAAAAATAGATGTCAAAATTTCCCAAACCTTTTCCGACGAGGTGAGGGCAGTTAAAAAGTAGCCTCCTCCTGCCACCCTTTCTAACGGAGGTGCCGCAGGCGGAGGGATGGAGGAGGTAATTGGGGTTTTAATCTCTGGCTTTGGGTTTAATCGGTGGAATTGAGGAACTTCGCAACGGTTTGAACATCTTTATCACCCCGTCCTGAACAGTTTAAAATAATCCGAGGACTGCCTTCTAACTGCGGACAAAGGGTTTCTAAATAGGCGATCGCATGGGCGGTTTCTAAGGCCGGAATAATCCCTTCTAACTGCGACAACCGTTGAAACGCATCTAAGGCTTGTTGGTCAGTCACACTATAATATTCTGCCCGTTGGCTGTCTTTCAAAAAGCTATGTTCTGGCCCAACTCCCGGATAGTCCAACCCCGCACTAATAGAATGAGGTTCGATCACCTGTCCGTCATCATCCTGCAACAGATAACTCATCGCCCCATGCAACACCCCAACTTGTCCTTTTGTCAAGGTAGCAGCGTGTTTTCCGGTTTCAATCCCTGCACCTGCGGCTTCAACGCCAATTAACCGCACTGAGGGTTCATTGACAAACTCATGAAACAGTCCCATCGCGTTTGAACCCCCGCCCACACAAGCCATTAAAATATCGGGTAAACCGCCCCATTTTTCCAGACATTGACTGCGGGTTTCAACGCCGATCACTCCATGAAAGTCTCGCACCATCATTGGATAGGGATGTGGCCCGGCAACGGAACCCAGGATGTAGTGTGTTGTTTCTACGTTCGTTACCCAGTCTCTAATCGCCTCTGAGGTGGCATCTTTGAGGGTGCCTGTCCCCGCCTCGACGGGTTTAACTTCCGCCCCTAACAGGCGCATTCTAAACACGT
>CAZNCM010000037.1:10022-13644 GCA_964571155.1 uncultured Lyngbya sp.
CCCGCCCCGGTTTCGTCGATAATCCGCTGTTTCCCCATTTTGACAGCTAATAACGCTTGAGCCAAGGCATTATTAATTTTATGGGCGCCGGTGTGGTTGAGGTCTTCCCGTTTGAGGTAAATTTGCGCTCCGCTGCCATCGGGTTTGGCGTAATATTGGGTTAAACGTTCGGCAAAGTACAACGGACTCGGACGCCCGACATAATCCCGCAACAGTTGTTGTAATTCTTGCTGAAATTCGGGGTCGTTGCGATATTGTTTAAAGGCGGTTTCTAATTCCGCTAAAGCAGGCATTAGGGTTTCGGGAACGTATTTGCCCCCAAATTGGCCGAAGCGTCCGAGGTGGTCGGGGCGTTGGGTAGAGGAGGGTTGAGAATCCGGGCGGAGGGGTGTTGTAGTCACTGGCTCAATACGTTAACTGAACGATTGATATTATTATATAAAAAATTGGGTTTTGGGATTGGGTAATCAGGTTGAGACGGGTTCAAAACAGTGATCACTGATCACTCCCGAGAATTGTAGGGCAGTTTCAAAAACATCTTTCCTTTTTCCTTTCCTCGTAGGAGAGGGTTAGGGAGAGGTAAAAGGGGAACTCATCCCGACTCAATTTGCTGCGGTCAACGAGGGTAAAAAGCTAACAATTTGCGGAAAGACCACAATCAGGACTAATACAATTAATTGCAGGATAATAAACGGAATTGCGCCTTGATAAATGTCTTCGGTTTTGACTTCGGGCGGTGCAACACCTCGCAAATAAAATAGGGCAAATCCAAACGGTGGGGTGAGAAATGAGGTTTGAATATTGGCGCCGATGACGACTCCAAACCAAACTAAATCCATGCCAAAATTTTGGGCGATGGGAACGAGTAACGGCACGACAATAAACACAATTTCAAAAAAGTCAATAAAAAATCCCAGAATAAAAATCAATAACATCGTAATTAATAAAAATCCGATTTCTCCTCCGGGTGTATTAGAAAGGGAGTCTCTGACTAATTGTTCGCCGCCCAGTCCACGAAACACTAAACTAAAGGCTCTAGAACCAATTAAAATAAACATCACCATGCAAGTAGTTCGCAAGGTTGTATCACAAACTCGACTCAGATTTTCCCAATTGAGTCGGCGATTTGCTGCGGCTAAGATCATCGCCCCGACACAACCAACAGCACCCGCTTCTGTGGGGGTGGCAATGCCAAAAAAGATGGTTCCTAAAATTAAGGTAATCAGTAAAATCGGCGGAATTAAAACTTTAACAATTTTGCCTCCAAGTCCCGGTGCATCTAACACTTCTTGGGGTAAAGCCGGGGCAACATCGGGTCGTAAAAATGCGACAATTAACACATGAACTAAAAATACTCCCGTCATTAACAAACCGGGAATCAAAGACCCGATAAATAAGTCTCCGACGGATACGCCGAGTTGATCACCTAAGACGACTAAAACCACACTGGGCGGAATAATTTGTCCGAGGGTTCCCGATGCAACAATCACTCCGGTTGCTAGTTTTTTGTTGTAGCTATATCGCAGCATTGTGGGCAAAGAAATTAATCCCATGGCAATGACTGTAGCCGCAACCACACCCGTTGTAGCGGCAAGTAAGGCCCCAACAATAATCACCGCAACGGCTAATCCTCCCCGCAACCGTCCGAATAAAATCCCCATGGTTTCTAAGAGATCTTCAGCAATGCCAGATTTTTCTAACATTGACCCCAAAAAGATAAAATAGGGAATGGCAAGCAGGGTAAAATTATTCATTGTCCCGAAGATTTGTTGGGGCATTGCTGACCAAAAAATTGGGTCAAATATTCCTAATGCCATCCCCACAAAGGTAAAAATGAGGGCAACTCCTCCGAGAGAAAAGGCGACGGGATAACCAATTGCTAGGAAGACTAACACCGCCCCAAACATTAACAGACTGAGTAAATCTGGATTCATAGAATGCGATAATGTTTAATCTAAATTTTTGTTCAAAAACTTGAGATTTTTTTGGGTGAGTTTGCAAAGTTTGGTGATATAATTGTTGCAGAAACTCTTTTTTGAATCTATTCTCTTGCTCGGCGACTTGGGTCTTCTGTTTCTGGGGTGAGAATCCCTTTAAAAATGGCGAAGTTTTTAATCGCCTCAGAAATGCCTTGAATAATTAATAACACAAAACTAACAATAATTAAGCTTTTAATCGGATAACGAGGTAAACCGCCGGGATCGGGTGAAGTTTCTAAAATTGCCCAAGAATTGCTAATTGCACCCCAAGAATAAAAAATCACCATCACTGAAAATGGAATCAGAAATAATACACTTCCCAAAAAATCAACTAAGGCTTTGTATTTTGTATTGAGGCGACTTTGAATAACATCAACCCGAACGTGTTCATTATGTTTTAAAGTATAAGCAGCACCCAACAAAAAGATCACATCAAAAATATACCATTGCGTTTCAATCAGGGCATTAGAACTGAGGTTTTGACCGAATGATCGCCCAATATAACGACCCACAACATTCCAAGTTCCTACACCAATCATCAATAAGGCAAGCCAATAAACAACCCGACCAATAAATTCATTAAATTGGTCAATCAGTCGAGAAATCTGCAACAGAATTTGCACAGTTAACTCCAATATGTAATCAATTTAACAGATCGACTTTTATTAATCTTATATCATTAAAAGTAGGGTGCATCAAATCAATTACTCTCAATCCAGCAAAGGAAAAATGAAATCACTTAATGCACCGACACACAATCAGGCCGATTAAACAGACTGCGACCTGTCCGGCTCAGGAAAAGATTGGGTAATTTGCTCGACCTGACACCCCGTTAACTGTTCGCTTCAACCTGACACAGTAACACCGCAAACCAGGGGTGAGAATCAGTCCAAACTTTTAAGGTTGTCAACCCCTGAGACTTCAGGTTAGCTTTAATTTTGTCTAAGTCAAACTTCCGAGAAATTTCAGTGCGAAGGGTTTCTCCGGCGGCAAACTCAACTGTTAAGTCCAGACTGCGTAACTGAACCGTTTGCGATCGCAGACTTCGTAGGTGCATTTCAATCCGATGCTCTTGTTGATTGTAAAATGCCCAATGTTCAAATTGCTGTAAATTAAAATTCCCTTTAAAACGGCGATTGAGATGTTGCAGCAGATTCAAATTAAACGCCGCAGTCACGCCTTGAGCATCGTTATAAGCCGCTTCTAAAATCTGAGGAGGTTTTTGCAAATCTATCCCCAAAAGAAAATATTCTCCGGGTTGTAATGCGGTGGTAATCTCAGCAAAAAATTGTTCCGACTCCACAGGTGAAAGATTTCCCAAGGTACTCCCGAGAAAACTAATCATCCGTGTCGGTAAAGGAGAAGGATTGAGTTGGGCGAGTGCTTGTTCATAGGTACTCACCAAACCATGAACTTGGAGAGAAGGATAATCTTCTAACAATTCATAAGCACTTTTTTCTAAAATTCCTCCGCTAATATCAATCGGTAAATAGCGTAGAGGATGACCTAAACTTTGGTAAGCATCCAGCAGAATTCGAGTTTTTGTCGAACTTCCACTTCCCAACTCGACCAGTTCACAAGGCCCTGTTAAACGAGCAATTTCTGAGGTACAGTTTTTGAGGATGGCAGTTTCTGTGCGAGTC
>CAZNCM010000037.1:13654-15867 GCA_964571155.1 uncultured Lyngbya sp.
GGATAATATTCCGGAACCTCACAGATTTGCTCAAACAAGACCGAACCGCGATCATCATATAGATATTTCGGCGAGAGGGTTTTAGGCGTTTGAGTTAACCCGTGAATGACATCAGTTGCTTGAGCAATCTCCGACTCCAGAGAAGCCGCTTCACTAACGAGATGTTCGATCCACAGCCGTTTTTCGAGTAACGAGTGATCGCTTGAAGTGGAAGTTGATGGGTTTGAAATTTGCATTGCAACTTAGCTAGACGCAGCAATTGAGAAAAACGCCGACTTGTCAAGTCTTTTTAAGAGATGACTGACAAATTCCAGACGATCTCGTTAAATATTGTCTCATAATTGGTGAGCTTGGGTTGCACTTTGATGAACTCTCACTAGAAGTTATTTCTTTTGGCGAACTCACAAATAACTCTAAAGACGCATTCTGGCATCTATCTGATGGTTGATGGTAACGGCTCTCTCAAAAATTGTGCTACGATCGCGACAATTAGGGAGTGACATCCCCGATGTTCTCCGCCCTTGAACTTGATCCGCTATTGCTGTGGGAAACTCGCTCATGTGCGTCTCTGTGTCTAATCCTGAACACTACCAATCCCCATCAGAAAAAACGACTCTGACTCCGAAAAAATCTAAGCGTTTGAATACTCAGTCTTCTACTGAATTGTCTTCCTTATCCCCTATTACTCCCGAACCCGAACCCAAAACCGAACTGCAAGCCTGGCAACTTCCATTTAATCTTCAGCATTGTAGTCGCACTCTACTGGCTGTTGTAGAACCGGATAGCTTTAGATTGCAGTATGGGAATCGTTCTTTTTGTCAGTTACTCGAAATTGACAGTGCTTACCTGTGTTCAGAGGATCATCAACTGAACATTTTTAATCAATTTAAGCCTGTTACAGAAATTAGTTTAGAACAACTTTATCGTTATCACTTACTTCAACAGATTGTATCTAAATATTATCAGATTAATCTCGAACCTTTACAAATTATTGACGAATCTGTTCTCGTTTCACCTCATTTTAACCCTAAAAAAAAGAACTTTTTTATTCGTTTTTGGTTAAATACCCAAAGTTGTGAGATTACTCGTATTGATCCTAATCTTGATGAATTTGCTCAAATCCGCGAACAACTCGAACTTTCTCAACTCAAGCAACCCGGTAAACTTGCTGCAATCGCTCAACAATTACAATTAGACAACTACCGCATTGAAGGGATGATTGTTCTTGAAGGCGTAGATGTTACTTTGAGTGAACAAAAGCGTCTGTTAATCGATCAACTTCTCAACCGTAATTTAATTCGTCAGCGTCAAGGTTGGGAACAAATCGAACAAAGTTTGCGATCGCTATTTAAAGCAAATTATAGTCTTCTTATCCGGTTTAAGGAAAATAAAGCCAAGCTTTCTTTTAGTTTAGATACCAAAGCCGCAGCTCCGACTATTTATAACTTAGAAACTTTAAAAGACTCTTATTTCTTTGAGGCGGCTCATCGCAATCAAGTCATAATTGTTCCTGAATTACAACGAGATTTTCCGACTGAATGTGAACGTCTACTCTACAATCAAGATATTCGCTCTTTGTTGCTGATTCCGTTAGTGATTCAATCTCATTTGAGTTCTTTTCCAGAGGAACAAATTTTAGGAATTATTGGATTGGGAAGTCATCAGAGCGATCACTTTCATCCCAATGATCTTAAACTTGCTCAAGAACTCATTCCAGCTTTAATTACAGCTTTTCACTTCTCAACTCAGCAACGATTGAGTAATATTCGCAATCTTCATCCTTCTGTTGAATGGCGGTTTTTGCAAGAAGCTGAACGTCGAAGTTGGGGGCTTTCACCTCAACCCATTGTGTTTGAACAGGTTAATCCTCTCTACGGAATTTCTGATATTCGGGGTTCGTCGGAGGAACGAAATTACGCAATTCAGGCTGATTTGCTCACTCAGTTTAATTTGGGGTTAGCGGTGATTGAGGCGGTTTGTCAGGCTCAACAGACGGCTCTCGGTGAACAATTGCGTCAAGATCTCGTTGAATATATTACTCAGATTGAAGAAAAAATAACGGTTGATGGTGAAGTTCGGGCGACTGATTATTTAAAGACTCATTTAGAAATTTATTTTGACTATTTCTGTGAATGTTCTGCGGAGGTAGAAGCCGCAGTTTCTGCTTATCGTGAGGCATGTGATAATCAGCATCGATGTGTTTATACTGAGCG
>CAZNCM010000037.1:15877-23323 GCA_964571155.1 uncultured Lyngbya sp.
ATGATGAGATGCTGAATTTAATTACAGTTAGTCTGCAAAAAAGCTGGAATAAATGGCAAGAGGAGATGCAAAAGATTATTCCTCATTACTGTGATGTTGAGTGTAGTGATGGAATGGATCATATGCTCTATGTCGGGAAGTCAATTGATACTCGGTTTAGTTTTTTTCATCTCAAAAGTTTGCGTTATGAACAGTTACGAGCGGTTTGTGATTGTGCAAGAACGGCGTTGAAATTGAAAGCAGAAGGGAAGATTAGTTTAGAGTTGGCGCACCTCATTTTAGTCCAACATACGATGATTGATATTTTTCACGATGAGAATACAGAACGAGTGTTTGATGTCAGAGGAACTCGGGATATTCGCTATGAAATTGTTAAAAAGCGGATTGATAAAGGGGTTGACTTAGAAACTCAAGAACGAATTACCCAACCCGGAAAATTAACAATTGTCTATTCCACTGAAGAAGAATTAGATGAATATCAACAATATTTACGGTATCTAACCCGTGAAAACTGGGTGGAATCTCAAGTAGAAGTGGGTTCAGTTGCGCCTCTACCGGGTGTTAATGGCTTGAAATATATTCGGGTTGAAGTGATTGCTGCTTCAGAAGAAGAATAAAAAGAAGAAGGGATGTATGATTATGAAAAATTATACACCCCTCATCCTGAGTAGCATTCACTCATCAAACCCTTAATCAGGAGTTAAGGTCTTTACCTTAACAGATAGCTAATGGCAAAATCAAGCTTCAAAAAATGGGAAATACTTACATCAAGGATAAAGTTAACTTAACAGTAAAAAAGGACATTCAAGCTGATGATCTACCGTTAAGTTAACGAAAAGATATCGGACAAATAAGCGAATTAAATTCTTAGAGTTATTTGCTAAAAACAACTTCTTTTTGAGCCGATTCTTCTTTTAAAGTTGCGGTATTCTCTTGCATATCGAGTTCGCCGCCTGGGGCTTCTGGATGCACTTTCGTCGCATCATTGACTTCATCAGCACTCTCAAAAGACATTGCGGCTAATTCAGCTTCACGCCGACGCTGATACCATAAACCCAGTCCGAGAAAACCCGCAGTTCCAGTCACCGCAGCAATTCCGGCTGCTTTAGCGATATCTTTAGATGTCAATAAGTTCTTCCAATTGACAGCAATTTTATCGGTTGAGTTGAAGCTGCTAGAGCCTGATTTCAGCTTATTGTATAGACAAGCTTCCGCAGAAGTTGAACCTAAAATGAGGCTTCCCGCAATGGAAACCGTTGAAAGAGCGCCGATCAAGAATTTAAACTGAGGCATGGTTATCTAAGTATTATAATTTCGCCTATATCTTAGTACAAGTCCTAAATTTTTGCAGTATATTCTTGTACCAATTTTCGTAAAACTTGTCATACTTAAAGATAAGTTGTGCTAATACAAATTAAGTTGATTTGATATGAACCTTTTGACTCAAGTTCTTCACATTGTTGGGAGTGGCGCGAGTGCCTACATTACCGCTCGTAACCTGCGGGATGCCCAAACTCGCCCGAACTTACTGGCTGGCTTTCAACTAGCAGAGTCAGGTTCAGTTCCGTTTTTGGAGAAACTTCGCGATCGCGCTTTGGCTGAAGGAGACATCTGGCTTGCCGAACAGTTGGGACGTCACGCCAACGACGAAAAACGTCATGGTCAAATTTTTGCCCAAGCCCTCAAACGTCATCAGAAACAAGTGATCGACTTCAAGCAACAAGTCCAACAACAAGACAAACAAGACAAAAAAGAACGTCAGCGCAGTCCGTTTTTTGAGGCGTACTTCAAAGACTATACCTCTGAACAACTCAAAGCCGAAAACATAGACTGGATCGTGTTTATGGGGAGTACCTATATCCTCGAACTTGACGCCAGCAAGGACTTTGTACGCATGGCGAAGGTTTTACCGGATGATGATCTGGTGACGGCTAGCACCAAAAAAGGTATTCTGAGTGTCGCCCAAGATGAAACCCGCCACGCCGCTTACCTGTTAGAAGCTTTACATCGTCGTTTGACTGCGGTGGAGGTTGCCAACCTTGTCGATGAGTGGCGCACTCGCAAAGTCGATGCGTTGTTGGCGATGGTGAGTAATTTTGTCGAACGTCAAGGTCAAATGCGATCGTTGGTTGAAGATGCAGCACCTTCTCAAACAAATGACGAAACCGAACTCACAGAATTAACCGCAGCATAATTTGTAGGGTGGGTTAGCCTAGCGTAACCCATCTTTTATTCTTGATTTAATTGAGCGGTAACATTGCCGTTAACTTGATTGGGTAGATTGCGAAAAACTAGGGTATAAATATCCGTTGGCATATCAATATTTGCCTGTTCTAAGGCTTCTTTAATGGCTTGAGTGACGTGAGAAGTTGTGGCTAAATAGCCCGCCCGTCGAGAATCTACCCAAAACCGTACTTCTAAGTTAACGGTACTGGGCGCTAGTTCTTTAACTAAAATATCAGCAGCCGGATTGGTTTCCACCTCGGGCATATTATGGAGAGCATTTAAAATCACTTTTTGCGCTGTACTGAGATCCTCACTATAATCAATTCCTACAATGACTGAACTACGACGACGAGGAGAAGCTGTATTATTAATAATGCTGGCTTGGAAGACTTCTTGATTAGGGATATAAACCAAACGTCCGTCATAAGTTCTGAGTGTTGTTCCTCGCAGTTGAATTTGAGTAATCGTACCTTCAAAATCTTCAATCACCACCTGATCGTTAATTCTAAATGGACGAGCCGCGAGTAAAATTACTCCAGAAATATAGTTACTTAAAACATCTTTGAGACTAAAACCAATTGCGACACTGGTTAGTCCAAAAGCACCCAAAAGTGCCGCAAAATCTAACCCTAAAACGCCTAAAGCCACAACAGTTCCCAAGACCCAAACCCCACCATAACTCAACCGCCCAATTAAGACTTCAGTGTTAGAATCACCTTCAGTTTTTTGCGCCCATTTGAATGCTGCATAACGAACAGCACTCGCGACTCCCCAAGTAAAAAAAACAACGATTAATGCACCAATAAATGCAGGTAAATTGCTAATTGTATCTCTGAAAAATTGGCGAACGGTTTCATATAAGCGCTGTCCGACATCGATCGCTAAAGGACGTTTATCAAAGGCTTGATTGAGTTGATCAGCCCACCTTTGCGCCAAGGCTTCTAATTCTAAACCAAAATCTTGAGTATCTTGCTGAGTTACGGTCATTAAGACACGGTTTTTAACTTGTAATGTAGCAATATTTTGATTAGAGTTAATATTAACTGAAACCGGGGGGATTGAGTCCGATTGAGAGAGTAAACTGGCAATTCTACGGTTAATAATTTTAGCGCGATCGCTAGCACTAACTTCGGCTAAACTTCCGATCTGAAAAATAGGTCTTCCTCGCACTAACACATCGGAAAAATATAAACCGTCTTGACTTTGATTGGTTGGAATTGCGGGTGATTGTTGCGGGGTGGGAACGACAATATCTTCAGTTTGAGCAATACTAAGAGGAGTAATGAAAAAAAATGCCGTTACAGCAATGAAAAGAGTGAAGGGCCGCCAAAGTTTTCGAGGCAATAATAATTTAAAATGTTTCATCTATATAATTTTGATTAAGACTGAAGTCAAATCAAAGCTCAAAAATTAACACAAATAGGATAAGTCATTTGGCGCAATTTTACTTCTATCCTAAGATAGATCATCCTCTATAATGCTGAGTGCAATAAAACATCTATGTCATGTTTCGTTTCACTCAACATCTATGAGATTCTTCTTATTCGCTCAGAATGATACTTGACCGATCAAACAAATTATCAGGCTTTATTAAGGTTCGAGAGGTATTCTCATTTTTGTTGAGATTCAGCTAATTTATACTCAACAACTCTAACCAGAGGTCAAACATGAATCCAGAGTCTCCATTTCACGAGGGTGAACTACACGTACAACAACGGGTTGGGGAAACCCAGTCAGCACAAAAAAATGGTCGAATTATTGCCAATTCAATAGCCCAAAATGCCATCCAATTTATTAAACAACAACCAATGGTGATACTTGGGAGTATTGACGATCAAAAAAATTTGTGGGCATCGGTATTGTTGGGTGATCCCGGCTTTGCAGAAGCAGTTAATTCACAAACGGTTAAACTTGATTTAACTCGCACATTTCCCAATTTTGATGATCCATTTTGGACTAATATTCAGCATCATTCTCAGGTAGGTTTGTTGTTTATTGAGTTAGAAAACCGTCGCCGACTGCGAATTAATGGACGCATTATTGATCGGGGAAATGAACACTTACAGATTGCGGTAGAAGAATCCTATCCCAACTGTTCAATGTATATTCAAAGACGACATTTAGTAGAGATGAAAACCTCAAAGTATTCTCCGCTCAAACGTCAAGGAGAGGAATTAGAACCCGATCAACAAATATTAATTAGTTCAGCAGATACATTCTTTGTCGTGAGTGCTTATCTGAGTCGAGGTGTTGACGCCTCTCATCGAGGAGGAAATCCAGGTTTTGTGCGTGTTTTAAATGAAAAAACTTTGCGAATTCCTGACTATTTGGGTAATAGTATGTTTAATACACTCGGAAATTTTGCTGTTAACCCTCGGGCGGGATTAATATTTTTGGATTTTCAGAGTAATCGCGTTTTACAACTCACAGGCGAGGCTGAAATATTATGGGAACTCGATGATAAAACTCACGAAACAGGAGGGACGAAACGTTACTGGAATTTTACTTTGAAACACTGCTTAGAGACTCAACTTACCCAATCCTTGAATTGGGAGTTTATTGATTATTCTCCTCACAATCCATCCTAATATTAAGATTTAGAACATTAATAAAAAACGAACTACCAAGGTAACACTTCGCCATTAGAATGCCAAAAAGTTCCAGTATTTTCTAGGTTCAATTGATCAATTCGATCCAGTAATCCCTGGACTGATACTTCAGGAGTAATTCCCGAGTCGGTAAAGTTTGTCATCCGAGTTTTTACTAATCCGGGATGCAGGATAGCAACTGCAATTTGACGAGGTTTTAAGTCAAGAGATAAGGATTTACCTGCCATTGATAAGGCGACTTTTGACATCCGATAACCGTAAGAACCGCCCGAAGTATTATCTTCAATTGAACCCATTCTACTGGTCATTATGATGACTTTTGAACCATTTTTTAGGTTTGGAAGAAGTGCATGAGTGAAGCGCAAAGGCCCGATTGCATTGACTTCAAATTGTTTACGAATACTTTCAATATCAAGATTATCAAGGCTAACTCTTTCGACAATTCCAGCGTTATTAATTAATACATCAAGGGGACGATTATCTAGACGTTTAATTAACTGAGAAATAGATGTTTCAGACGTGATATCTACATCAGTTTCAATTTGCACGTTTAAATCTTTGAGTTCATCGGAAGCTGAACGACAAACCGCAATCACATCATCTCCTCGCCGTTGAAGTTGGCGACAATATTCTAAACCAATTCCTCGATTTGCTCCGGTTACTAGATAAGTTGCCATTTTGTTTTAAAATCCGTAAAGTTTCTATATTCCTTAGTTTAAAGTGTATTGGAGGAAAGATCAAATTCACTGTCAACCTGATGCCAAGCGGCGTAAAAATCAGCGTAAGTCATCTGTTGAGCAGCATACCACAACAACTTATAAATTTCTAGAGCTTGAGGAGAGCGATCGCCTTGATTGACAGCAATTGCATACTGTTTTAAACTCGTGACAATGAACGGAAGCTGTTCTTCAAGCAATCCTAATTTCAAAGCTTCTATTGTGGTTCTATAGGTTCTCTGAGTTTGTTCAGGAATCTGTAAACTTTCAATTAAAACAGAGATTGCTTTTGGATATCCAGGTTGTAGTTTAAGTAAAGAAATTGCATATTTCCGTTGGGATTTAATTTTAGGGTTTGTCGCCAGTTTCTGCTTTAAAATAATCAGTGCTTTATCTGGATTTTTGTGCAGTTTTTGAGTCTGAAGGTGAGTAGATTTATTTTGCCCAGGATTAAGAATAAACTGTGTTTTAAAGAGAGAATGTTCAGGCTCAATTTGTGACAAATCTTTAATCACTCTTGCTCTAATTTTTTGAGGAGTTGAAGGTGATTGAATCAGATCAACTAAAGTGTTAATTGCAGTTGTATTTCCAGGATCTATTTTTCCCAGTCGATAGGCAACTTTGCGGCGAAAGCTGTCTTGGGAAGCCGAGTGCAGAATTTCTGTTAAAGTCTTGATCGCAAGAGGATGACTGATACTTACTTGTCCTAAACTGCTAGCAATCTCCATTTTAGTAATTTCATCAGGTGCCGTTTCTAATAATTTTATTAACGTATTTTCAGCAACTTTGTTCCCCCAATCAAAGTTTTTTCCTAAACTATAGGCAATAAGCCAACAAATTCGGGAATGATTTAAGGATTGTATATGCTTTTCAAGCTGTTTAATCACTCGCGGTCGATCAGTAGAAAATAGAGCAATTCTCGCTCGTTCTAAAATAGGTGCTGGAAAAGTTAACCATTTTTGCTGAGTCGGATTAAATTCACCATAACACCAATGAATTAATTGACCAATTATTTGATCGGCTTGACTAAATTCTGAAAATTCTGATAGTCCAGAAGCGGCTAAACAGTAAGCTTGATATTGATAAAATTGACCACAATCATCGTCAAAATTGACTAAAGCTTGAATAAATTCTTCTTTCTCTGAATTCTCTAGATCTAGCCGACCTAACCAAAGTAAAATAATTTCTTGCCATTGAGTTGCAAAAATGCGATAATGAGAATCTATTTTATCTAAAAAAAATTGCCAGTTTACAACCGCTTGTGCTGCAAAATATTCTTGAAAAGTTGAATGATAAAAGGCATAAATCCGATCTCCTGTTATCGCCGAAATCCCTACTGAATGCAGCCAACCCAGTTGTAAAGCGAAAGAAAATAAGTTAATTTCATCTGCATCCAGAATTGTTTCTACAAAAGATTGACTAAAACGAAACTTCATCTCGACTTGAGAAAAAGCATTTAAGGCTAACTTTCCGAGAACTTGATTTAGTCGTTGTCGCTGGGCTAAAGTAGTCGGAAATCTATCTTGTTTCCATTCGTAGAGCGTTTGAACAAATTGATTATAAAGGGCAGTTTTTGTACTTGGAAAGCTTCCTTGCATGACTGTCCAAATCCGACAGAGAAGGGCTAAACAGAGAGGATTTTTAACAGTATCTTGAATTCGCTGACGTTCGGGTTTTTCAAGTTCAGTAAAAAGATGATCACCGAGTTGTGGCTGATGTTGAAACCATTTTTTAATAAACTGTTCAATTTGATTTAAGGACTTAGAATCATGATCACAAAAACTCAAATTGCGATAGGTAACAAAATCTTCTAGGGGATTTTTACCCATTTCCCAAAGGTTAATTCGACAGGTGAGAATAATATGAGCATCTGCTATCCAACCCCGCAGTTGACG
>CAZNCM010000037.1:23337-24266 GCA_964571155.1 uncultured Lyngbya sp.
CTGCACTCGATTCTATTGCCATTTCATCCACTGCATCCAACAGTAACCAAACTCGTCCCTGCTGAAATAATTCGGCAAATTCCTGTTGCATTTCAGGTGAAATAATGACTTGGCGCGTGGCTGTTTTCAGCCAATCCTTGAGTAAATACTGTTCGAGTGTATCTCCCTGTAAATCCGCTAAAGAAATCCAAATCGGAAAAAAATTATGTTCAAGTAATTCATTAGCAATTCGTTGTAATACTGTCGTTTTTCCAGATCCAGGTTCTCCAATAATGGCAAGGCGTTGAGGGTCTTGAGAGGTAAGTAGCTGTTGTAGAAATAACTCAGGATTGATAATATCTTGAGTTTCAATATCCTCAGCATCATTAAATTCACAACTTTGATCGCTTTGTAGTTTATTTTGTGATCGCCATTCCACCAAACCCAAAGGAACATAAACTTCCTGAAGTTCAAACGTCACACCATCACTTACTGTTAAAGGATTTGTAGTTAAACGTTCAATTTGTTGGGTCTGCAAACTCTCTCGACAATATTTTAACCAAGGATTACAGTCTTCATTCTTAACATCTTCTTGAATACAATAATCCTGAGAATTTTCGAGCTTTTGAAAAAGTTTTTGATCGCCAGCAACTTGTTTAGATTTTTGCGGACGGCGTTGTTCCCATTCCTGATTAAACTGGTGTAAAATCGCTGTGCGATCCCTTCGTTTATGCCAAAACTTTAACGTAAAATGCCATGTTTCTGATCCTCGCCGTACTGGACGATGATCTTCTAAAATTTCCAAAAAATCTGTAAGACGGTTTAACGCTTCTTTAATTTGAGGAATCGTTAGCGCATTTCCAGTCAGTTCGATCAACGCTTCTAGAAACCGCAGCTTTGTTTGTACGATTAATTGCCGTTCATCCTTCCAATCGGTTTTAATCTCTCGT
>CAZNCM010000037.1:24349-26186 GCA_964571155.1 uncultured Lyngbya sp.
AGCGTTCTAAAGCGATTTCATCACAGTCTAACTCGTCGTTTGCATAGTCCAACAAAGCGGTGAGTAACTGTTTAGTACGGTTTTTGGCTTGTGGGCCGTAACTGATTCGCGGCATTTTTTCAACAAAGTTGGGGGAATCCCCCATCTCAACAACTTCCCCTATCTCTCAAGTGTAGTCTACATCTAGCTTTGCGGTGTCAAGCTCAAAATTCGATTAGGGGAATATTGTCACTTTATCTTATAAACATAGCAAACGGAAAGCAAACCAAAAGTTAGAAATAATGGAGGTTTTCATCCGATTAATTGCTAGTCATTTATGTGGCGGGTCGCTTAATTGGTAAAGCACAATTTTGCCCTTTGGGACGCAGATTGAGGGTTATCGTCTATACTACGAATCCCCCCTTAATCGCCGAGATGCGGGTTCAAATCCCGCTCCGCTACACCAAAAAAGTTGGAATTAATAAAGAAAACGTTCACCATCTTTGGCAGATAGTTTAACGGTAAAACGCTTTATTCCTTGTTCATTCCTTGTCTGAAAAGGCCGAAGAATTGAGGGTTATCGCCTGTAACGCGAGTGATGTGGGTTCAAATCCCACTCTGCCAATTGGGGTTTGCCTCAAGACTGAAATTTTAGGTTTATTTGCCCAAAGGGGCTGGAGGAAAACATGATAAATTCTACTGTATTTTTACGATTAATTATTCAGTT
Source organism: uncultured Lyngbya sp. (assembly GCA_964571155.1). Taxonomy (GTDB): domain Bacteria; phylum Cyanobacteriota; class Cyanobacteriia; order Cyanobacteriales; family Microcoleaceae; genus Capilliphycus. Next base: position 25,056 of record CAZNCM010000037.1, read on the forward strand.
TACATTGATAATATTAATAATCGATTCCGAAAAAACCTGGGGTATAGTTCTCTATAAAAGGTCTGATTATTCTCAACCTCAACCCCCAATTTTCAATGATGGAGGTTCTCGGTTTGCACAGAATAATTAATAACAAAAATCGCTTGGTCATCCGAATTTCATAATTCATAATTTCTTTAATTTTTAATAATCCCAATTAAAAAAGCAAAATTTACTAGGAGGAAAAACCATGAAATATAACTTTTTTGTGTCTCAAAATAAAACGCCTCAAAATCAACCGCTTCCGGGTCGTCAAGCGGAAATGACTCAAGGACGTTCGGGCGGATGGATGTTCAAAGCAGATATCTGGCAAATCTTACGGCGTTGCTTATTAATTGGAACTGCTGAAGGTGCTTATTATGCCGGTAAACATGAATTAACTCAAGAATTTGTGGATACAATTCAACTTGCAATTGAAGCCGATCCTTATCGAGTTGCCGATGAAATTCTTTATGCTTCTGATGGACGTTCTATTAATAATAGCGCTCCGATTTTAGCCCTGGTTTTGTTATCAATGGGAGAAACCCCTGAAGCAAAACTTGCCTTTACAGAAATCTTTCCGCAAGTTGTGCGTACTGGAAGCCATTTCTACGAATGGTTAAGCTATACGAAAGCAATGCGAGGATTTGGAAAAATTGTCCGAGAAGCGGGGAAAACTTGGCTATCTAATGAGGATGTAAAAGGACTCGCTTATCAACTGTTAAAGTATCAACAACGTCAAGGATTTTCTCACCGTGATGCGTTGCGTTTATTCCATGTCAAACCAACCACAGAAGACCATAATTTGCTATTTAATTGGGTGATCAATGGTTGGGATGAATTGCCTTCACAAATTCCGTCTGAAGCGTTAAAACAAATTTGGTGGTATGAGTGGTTAAAACGTCATCCCGATCAAACTCACAAAGCAATTTCTCAAGGTCATTTAACCCATGAAATGGCGGCTCCTGTAGGACAAATGGATAAACGAGCTTGGCAGTTACTATTCGATGAAATGCCAATAGGGGCAATGTTGAGAAACTTGGGTTCTTTAACAGAATTAAGAATTTTAACCTCTAAGGAACGTAAAAATATCAAACGAGTTGCTCAAGTTTT
>CAZNCM010000038.1:0-5613 GCA_964571155.1 uncultured Lyngbya sp.
CAAGCGTATACTCAGACTAAGCCTGAAAAGCTTCATCTTCTATGATACTGAAAATCTCCCGAAAAGTCAAACTTTTTGATGCCAATTTTCTAGAGAGAATAGAGAAAAGCCGATAGGAGAAACTCAATCAGAAAGAATGGCTTGCCAAAGTTCGGTTCCCAGTAACAACGCTTCACTTAAATCAGTATTTTGTAAGTTTGTTTTAAAGAGATTGACTTTATAAAACATCGTCCCTTTCAAGCTAGCACCACGCAGGTCAGCTTCACTGAGATCTGTATAAATCAATTTGGCTTCATTTAAGTTCGCACCGCGTAGATCAGCCCCTTTGAGGTTGGCTTTAAACAGTTTAGCTTGGGTTAAGTTAGCCGCTTTTAAATCAGCATAAATCAGTTTGGCACTGGTGAGATCAATATGAGATAAGTTAGCACTACTCAAGTTAGCAAATAAGTGAGCATCTTTGAGGTTTGCTCGACTGAGGTTTGCACCTTGCAAATTTGCCTGCCATAATAATATACTGGGTAAAACAGCATTTTGCAATTCTGCACCCGGAAGTTCTACCCCCATAAAACCTCGTTTTCCGGCTGCATAACGCTCGATCAGTTCCTTGGCACTCCTGGGTTTATTGATTGGGTTTTTGTCCTCGTTTGTCATATAAAATTACCAATGACTGATGATCTATTCTGTTATAACCTAGTGTCAAATTTAATTGTATCGGTTTTGGGCAGATTCTCAATTAAAAATCAAAATCATACTGATCGGATCAACAATTGAGCAAATTAATTTTGTTGTCTTTAGAAATAAAATCTAGCTTAGATCTAAATTTTAAAATCCAAGAAACATGACCCTTTTCAATCCTTTTCCCTGGAAACAAGACTCTATTATTATTCATAGTCTACGTTTATTCAACAGCTTCAAGCATTGGACAGGTCAAACTTTACTCGATCGGGATGGAACCCCAGAAGAAATAGCCCAAGCTTTGTTTGACGCTCCTTTTGTATTAGTTTCTCATGGGATTGAAGCCAATCCAATTTTTAACTACGGTAATTATACTGCTTTACAATTATGGGAAATGAGTTGGGAACAATTTACACAAACCCCATCTAAATCTCCCGTAAAAATAGAAGAAGTCAGCGAACGTCAACAAATGCTTGAACAAGTCAAAACTCAAGGTTACACTAAGAATTATCAGGGAATTCGTCAGTCCCGAACGGGGAAACTGTTTTTAATTTCCAATGTTATTGTTTGGAATATCATTGATGAAAATGATCAATATTGGGGTCAGTCTGCTACTTTTGATCGCTGGCAATTTTTGTAAATAGGTTCGTGAATACTACATCAGCTTTTGTTTCAACTGTTCTAACTTTTCTGGAGTCAAACTCACTTTCACCTCTAACAATTGTTCAGCATCTCGCAATAGAAGGGTTCCCCCTTTACCGACGGCAATCTCGGGATTTTTTAGGTCTATAATCTGATACTTGACCTTGGGAAATTCAACCCGGATGACAATATTGGCTTGAGATTGAGAAAAAATATATAATTGCTGACGTAGCGGATCTAACTCTAACTTACTCGGGGTAATACTGCGTTCTTGATCACTTTTTGGCTTAGACCAATATAGCGTAATTCCTCGCAACTGAGGATTGACAATCAGAAACACTTCATCAAACTTTTGAGACTCCCAATTAATCTGGCTTAAATCTCCAGTTTCCGGAATTAAACGCTGTTGCCAATTAATTTCCTGGCCTTCAATCTCAGCCCACCACTGACGAATGGTTTCTAAGGCAGTTGCATTCTCGGGGTTGCTGCTGCCATACTGCCAAGTGATTGTTGATGTCATAATACCTTTCCAAACCAATGTGATCAAATTGTTGAGTAACCAACTTTCTACTCTTGCCTTTCAGCATAATTATGAATTTACCAATTGTCTATCATTCCGATTATGTCGCCCCTTTACTCCCTGGTCATCGTTTCCCGATGTCAAAGTTTAGGCTACTCTATCAAATGTTACTCGCTGATGAAGTGATCGAACCCTCCCAAATTCATACGCCCGAACTTCCGCCCACAGAATGGATAGAATTAGTCCATGATCGTGATTATGTACAAGCCTACTGTCAGGGAACACTTGACCCCAAAGCCCAACGTCGTATCGGTTTACCCTGGAGTCCCGCTTTAGCAAACCGGACTTGTATCGCAGTCGGTGGGGCGATTTTAACGGCTAAACTCGCTCTCAGTCACGGACTCGCTTGTAATACCGCAGGAGGAACTCATCACGCTTTCCCCAACTTAGGAACTGGATTTTGTATTTTTAATGATATCGCGATCGCAGCTCGTACCCTTCAAAATTTAGGACTCGCAAAAAAAATCTTAATTCTTGATTTAGATGTCCATCAAGGGGATGCGACGGCGGTTATTTTTCAAGATGATCCGAGTGTTTTTACCTTTTCAATGCACTGTGAGGCGAATTTTCCGGCGCGGAAACAAAAAAGTGATTTGGATGTCGGGCTTCCGGTGGGGATGGAAGATGAGGCTTATTTATACACGTTGGGGAAGTATTTAGAAGATCTCTTATCAGAGGTTAAACCTGATTTGGTTTTTTATGATGCGGGGGTGGATACTCACATTGATGATCGTTTAGGGAAGCTGGCTTTAAGTGATACTGGACTGTGGCGACGAGAGATGAAGGTTCTTAGCACTTGTGTTCGTTTGGGTTATCCGGTGGCTGGAATTATTGGCGGAGGCTACTGTGATGATATGAGTGCTTTAGTGTATCGTCATTCGATTTTACATCGGGCTGCTGCTCAAGTCTATCGACAATATCGACTTTGAACCGTTTCAACATTTGTTAATTTAGAGTCTCGACAAGAATACAACTACGTTTTACAATTTCTATAGCTAAAGATAGATAATAGCGATTTTATTCTCGTTGGTTCGGTTGGGAAAGTCAGGGTGCAGAGTTGATCGTGAAATGGATTGACCGTTTTCCATTCTCAACAGTTGAGCGGGAGAGCTTGGGTGCGAATCGGGGTGTAAAATAATGAAAAAGCTGGGGTTTTCTCAGAATGATGGCTATTGTATTGAGACGAGCGCTGAAAATAAGTAAATCAGGAGTCGGCACTAATTTTGACCATTTTTCCGACCCCCGATGTCTAAAAGTTGCCAGTTGCCACCAACTATACTGGACTTAATCCCAACATAGCTCGTAGAGTAAAAAACGTAAAGGCGAAAATACCACCCATCAAACCAACGAGGGCGATCGCCGTCAGGGGTCTATCCATGTAAGGCTTTAACTTATCAAACAAAAAGAAAAATATCCCCAAGGTAAAGGTGATAAAGTAGCGGGGGTAGCGCGAAAGGTTATCTAAAAAGTCTTTCATGAGTGGTTTGGATTAATTAAGTGATCTCATCTTGTAGTGGTAGCACTTGTTTGTCGTTTCTACAATACAAATCCGTTAAAAAAACGATTAGAAGTCATACCCTGTGATGGCGGCGAATATATGCCCCTACCCAGGATTTGAGTCCGCTAGCCGAAGGTGGTACTCTAGGGTTTGCTGGCTTTCTTGATCAAACATTGATACTCGATATGAAGATTTTAATGGAAGTGACTACAAACGTAGCTTATCAAGATTATGTACAATGGGCGTTACTGGGAATTCTCGCGGCTGGATTTCTAGCGGCAACGATTATTGGTTCGATCGCCTGGTATAATTCTAAGCGTCCGGCAGGTTGGGAAGATGCAGATGCTCCCGGTTGGGTTCCCAAAGTCGATGCTGACAAAGAGAAACCCGGTCAATAATGATCAGTCGGGGCGTATGGTATACGCCCATGATTAAATTTTTCCGGGTGTAGTGTCTGGGGGGAGTGCAAAGGAAAATCAATCAAAATCAATCAATTGATCTCAAATGTCTCGGTTTGATCGATAATAAGAATGTTTGGTTAGACTGGGCTTGATTGTGACTCAAAAGTATTCCGCTCAAATTTATGTCACCCTTCGTCCTTCTGTTCTCGATCCGGCGGGGGTAGCGGTTCGTTCGGGAATTCAACAGATGGGTTATGATAATGTAGAACAAGTGCGAATTGGCAAATATATCGAACTGACACTGAATGCCAATACCGAAGATGAAGCGAAAACTGAACTTGATCGCATTTGTGATTTACTGTTAGCTAATCCGGTCATTGAAACTTATCGATTTGATTTGACTCCGGTTTCTTCGGAAGTTCAAACCTCTTAAACTTAGATTTTATTTAACCATCATTCCATGAAATTCGGTGTTGTTGTTTTTCCCGGTTCTAATTGCGATCGCGATGTGGTTTGGGTGACTCAAGGGCTTTTGAACCAACCGACTCGGATGATTTGGCATCAGGAGACTGATATTTCTGATATTGATGTGATGGTGATTCCGGGTGGGTTTAGCTATGGTGATTATTTGCGATGTGGGGCGATAGCGCGGTTTTCTCCGGTGATGCAAGCGACTCTCGAACACGCCAAGCAAGGAAAGTATGTGATTGGCATTTGTAATGGTTTTCAGGTGTTAACGGAATTGGGATTATTACCGGGGGCGTTAGTCAGAAATCGCGATTTACACTTCATTTGCGATCGCGTGCCGCTCACGGTTGTCAATCCTCAAACGCCCTGGACAACGGGTTATTTAGCCAACGAAGTGATTAACCTGCCGATCGCACATGGAGAGGGATGTTACTATTGCGATGACAATATTTTAGCAGAATTAGAGACTAATAATCAAGTTGTTTTTCGCTACGGTTCGGTTCCGACTCCCAACGTTGGGGCTGAAAATATTAACGGTTCGTTGAATAATATTGCGGGAATTTGTAATCGTCAGGGGAATGTTTTAGGAATGATGCCGCACCCCGAACGAGCCTCTGATCCCAGTTTAGGACAGACTGATGGGATGAAGTTATTTAAAGGTTTATTGTAAAAAATTAAGAAACTTTCGCTAAATTATTAAATTATTTTAATAGTTTTAAGCGATAAAAGCCCTAATTTTTGTCGCAAAACCCCTTGTACAGAGAGAGGGCAGACCCAAGATTTATAGGCATAATTGAACTTTAATAAAAGGGTTGAATTAACCGGATTTTATCTCGCTAATTTCAAACCTTTGATTCACTTTTATGTTAAAAATATTATCATCAACTCTTTTCCCCTCTAAACTAAAAAATATAATTTAAACTATAAAGCATAAACGGTGTAGATCAACCCGAGTCGAGACTATCGGGTAATTTATGCTTGTCAGAATTTGTGATAGAGGAGAAAAAGATGGCAGGTCAACGATATACAAATGCGATTAATAATCTTGGAGCAAACGTTCAAATCAACGTAGCTTCATCAGAGATCAAACCGAATGTACCGATTCAATTTACAGCTTATCCGATTGGTGCAGCTCCAGGTCTTATCCCCGATCTGAATATTCAGTTTAATGCAGAGGCAAATGTAGCCGGTTTCCCCTCGGGTACAAATATTAACTTTACCGGAAATGGAAGTCCAGAAGTCTTGTCATTTCCCAACGGATTTCCCACCGGAGAAGGTGCCGTTGTCCGAGTCAGTTCTGTTGCGAATACGGGGCCTTTTTTGTTTGAAGTGAGTGCAGAAACTTTGAA
>CAZNCM010000038.1:5677-7509 GCA_964571155.1 uncultured Lyngbya sp.
CTGAGGATTGGTATCAATTTGTCGCCCCTCCTACCGCTGGAAATTTCACATTCAGACTCTCAAATTTAGTCGATAATGCAGATTTAAGAATACTTCGAGATGATGGTTCTCTGCTGAATCAAGGCACGAATACAGGGGTCACAGCGGAGCAAATTCAAGTTCCTCTCGAAGCCAACCGAACTTATTTTGTTCACGTTTCTAACCTTCCCAATGGATCAAACTTGAGTGATGGGGGTGCGACATCGACTCCCTACAATTTAGAGATTACTCCAGGAACCGGGGGAGAAACGTCCGTGTCGGTGAGTGCATTGGGAAATCCTTCTGAAATCGGCCCAACTCCCGGTACATTTCAAATCTCGCGCACCGGAGATACCACAACTCCCCTGAACGTTAACTTTTCTGTGGGTGGAACAGCCACTTTTGGAACGGACTACAACCAGGTTGGTAGCACATTCAACGGTACAAACGGAACGGTAACCATTCCTGCCGGACAAAATAGTACCAATATTACAATTAACCCCGTTAATGATGGAATTGCGGACTTAAATGAAACGATTGAAATTGGTTTACAGGCGGCAACGGGTTATACAGTTAGTTCTCAAGGTAGTGCAACTCTAAACATTCTGGATGCTTCCTCTCCAACCCCAACAGGCCAACGAGTGGGTCGTTATTGGGATACAACCGCACTTTCACATTTCTTTACGGCTGATCCGGGAGAACAACAAGCGACGAATCTCAATCCTCAATTTAATAATGAAGGGTTTGAATTTCAGTCTGAAGGAAGCAATGTACTTGAACGTTTTGTCAACTCAAAAGGCGGCTATTTCTACAGCAGCAATCCCGGTGAAATTGCTTTTGTACAAACTCTGCAAGAGTGGACTGCCGATCCTTCCGCAGTACCCATTCAAGTCTATTCAACTCAACAACCGGGGACATTGCCTGTCTTCCGAGCTTATAATATGATTTCAGACGGTCACTTTTACACGATTGATCCCAACCAAGCGGCGTTTGCAGATTCGCTTCCTGATTTTAGACTCGAAGGAGTTTCTTTCTACGCTAAACCTGTCGTGTAAACAAAAACTGAGATTAATCAAACAACAATAGTTCTGAAAAAACAGGGTTGCATCTAGAATTTTTAAGACATCGTTTTAAGCGCGATCGCAGAAGTACGTTCAACTAGATTTACTTTAGATCAAAGGATGTATTGCCTGGACGATCGCTTCTTTTTGTTCGGTGTCATAACCCCAACGTTCTAGAAAGCTTTGGTATTCACCCACTCCCGTTTTTGCACTGTCTAAAAGTTGCTTGACCATTGTATCCAAAACAGGAATATTCAAAGATTGAATCAAGTGAACCGATCGCGATCGGACTCGATCTGAACCGACAGCCATTTCTTCGCGTTGGTTACGACGATGATGAACCCCCATAGCCGCAGACATCGCCACATTTTTGATCAACAAGTCAGGGACTTCTTCTGAGGCTTCTAACCCTCGGATAACTGCTTCGGAGGGACGATCAACAAAATCACGAGGATCGGTGAGATAGGTGACAAAAAACCCCCTCGCGCCATTATGAGTTTTAACTAAATTCGCGATCGCGGCTTCGGTTTCCGACTCGGATAGGGCGTTTGCAGCCATGTCCTCTAGTAACGTTTGAGTTTGGGCGATCGCTTGTTCAAAGGTGAGATCTTCGGAATTGGACTCAGTAGAGGGAGAAGTCATAAAAAAAGGTGAATAATTTGATACCATTTTTGAGATTATCAGCATTGTGGCACAATGAAGAAATCCGACGGAAGGTAAAATTCGCCCGTCATGGCAATTATTTCATCAAAA
>CAZNCM010000038.1:7519-8284 GCA_964571155.1 uncultured Lyngbya sp.
TGATCCCAATTCCCGCAAAAAGCGGGCGTCTGTAGGTTCGGAAAAAACCGAAAAATCTCAATCTCGACCGACTGACGATCATCTTCTCGAACCTCAAGAAACAACTGATGAGCAAGTTAACCCTAAACAAGATGAATCTATTCGACCACAGCGTATTTGTGATTATATCGGTCAAAAGGATTTAAAAGAAGTCCTGGCAATTGCGATCGCCGCAGCGAAATCTCGTAATGAAACCCTGGATCACTTGTTGCTTTACGGGCCACCGGGGTTAGGAAAAACAACAATGGCGTTGATTTTAGCGTCGGAAATGGGGGTTACTTGTAAGATTACCACGGCTCCGGCGATTGAAAAACCTCGTGATATTGCCGGACTGTTAGTGAATCTTAAACCGGGCGAAATTCTGTTTGTTGATGAAATTCACCGCTTATCAAAAATGGCGGAAGAAATACTTTATCCGGCGATGGAAGATTGCCGTCTCGATATTACCATTGGTCAAGGTCGATCAGCTAAAACTCGCAGTATTCCACTGACTCCATTTACCCTGGTGGGGGCGACGACTCGTATCGGGGCGTTAACCTCTCCTCTACGCGATCGGTTTGGATTAATTCAACGGTTACGGTTTTATGAAGTCGATGAATTAAGTTTAATTGTAGAACGCACCGCTAAGTTATTAAATACCCCCATTAATCCTGATGGTGCCGAAGAAATTGCCCGTCGTTCTCGGGGGACTCCTAGAATTGCAAATCGCCTGTTAAAACGGGTGCG
>CAZNCM010000038.1:8294-8506 GCA_964571155.1 uncultured Lyngbya sp.
ATTATGTAGAAGTTAAGGCTTCAGGGCCGATTACGGGGGAGATTGCCGCCACTGCTTTACAACTGTTTAATGTTGATCCGATGGGATTAGATTGGACGGATCGCCACCTGTTACAAATGATGATTGAAAACTTTAATGGCGGACCAGTGGGGTTAGAAACAATGGCAGCAACAACGGGTGAGGATGCTCAAACGATTGAGGAGGTTTATGAA
>CAZNCM010000038.1:8516-12448 GCA_964571155.1 uncultured Lyngbya sp.
ATTTAATGCAAATTGGTTTTTTACAACGCACGCATCGCGGACGATTAGCAACAGCTTCAGCGTGGAAACATTTAGGGTATTCACCGCCAGAAGAACAGTTATCACTCTTTCCTTAACGTCGATCATCTCTTAAAGGAGTTCTAACTATATTTGGATCGGTTTCATAGTGATGAACGACTTTTTCTTTTCCTTTACCTGCGAGTCCGAATAAACCCAATAAACCAAGTAGTCCTAACCATCCCCAGTTGGCTTTTTGTTCGACTACATTGGCTGTTTCTGCAATCTGTTGTTGAGCTTCTGTAGTAGCTTCGTCAGTGGCTTCGAGAAGATTTTGTCCGGCATCTTCCAGGTTTTCTCCGGCTTGATCTAAGTTTTCTTCGGCATTGTTAGGAGTGTTATTATTATTTTGAGCAAAAGCGGGGCGATGAAACGGGGAAAGAAGTAAACTGACTGCAATTAAACTGGTTGCCAACGTTTTGTAAAAAAGATGTTTTTTCATGCCTTTACGACCTCTATTCCTAAATTAAAAATAAAAAGTTATTTTTTTATTTCCTTATAACTTTATCAAATTTTCTCTTTGTCAGGCTTCTGTCTGAGGAAATAAGCTCACTGGAGCTTAAAAATTTATACCCTAAGATAGACTCTAAAAATAAACAATGCTAGTATAGTTTGTAAAGCGTTTTGCAGTGAACCTCTAAAAACGAGCTTAAATTTTGAATAAAAAATTGAAAATTCATGCAGATCATGTGAGACTCAGACCCATCTACTCAATTCGTGAAATTGAAAACACTCAAAATCAAAGCTCAATTATTCTCTAATGATGGATCAGTTGTTTCAAACCGTAAAAGACAGTCTACAGGAGTTAGTTGCCAGTGGAGTCAAACTTATTCCTGCAATTTTAACGGCTCTGATTATTATTTTCTTAACCCGTTATGCAGCTCAATTTGTTCATAAGATTGTCGAAAAAATCGGGAATCGGGCGATTCGCAGTCGATCTTTACAATTACTTCTGATCAAAACTAGTCAAGTTGGCGTTTGGGTTATTGGAGTTGTTCTGGCTTGTGTAATTGCGTTTCCGGGTTTACGTTTGGGAGATATTATCGCCACTTTAGGGCTAAGTTCGGTTGCGATTGGTTTTGCGTTTCAAGATATCTTTAAAAACTTTTTAGCTGGAATTTTATTGCTCGTTCAAGAACCTTTTCAAATTAATGATCAGGTGATTATTGGAGAATACGAAGGAACAGTAGAACAAATTGATATTCGTACAACTCAAATTCGGACTTACCAAGGAGAACAGGTTTTAATTCCGAATTCAACGGTGTTTACCAGTGCGGTTCAAGTGAGGACAGCTTTTGCTTATCGACGAACAGATTTAGGAGTTGGTGTTGATTATAATACCTCTTTACGCCAAGCATCTGAACTTCTAAAAGAAACAATTTCTCAAGTCGAAGGGGTGTTAGAAAATCCGGAAATAGAAATAGATTTAGTCAGTTTTGGAGATAGTTCAATAGACTTTATTGTTCGTTACTGGACTAAACCTCAACAAAAGATGGTTCGTCACGTTCAAACCCGAGCAATTGTCGCGATTAAAGAAGCCTTTGATCAAGCAGATATCAATATTCCCTATCCCATTCGGACGCTTTATTTCTACAATCAGGATCAGTATAATGATTATATGCCAACACCGAATTCTGATGGGCGTTCTGAAGATGCGTTGCGTCTGTAAAACACCTCAAAATCGATCAAATAACAATCTACTATAAAAGCGGGTGAGCAGTATTCTCGAAGCTCACCCAAACTGATTATAAAAATTAATCTATTTTATTAACTCAACTTTCTAGAGAGAATTTTTACTATCAGGTGCAATTTCTACACCTTGTCCTTGTTTAACTTGTTGTTGCGGAGTTACTAGATCACTCAAACCATCAATGCTAACCCCAATGTGATCACAAGCTTGTTTAAGATTTTTTTGAAAGCTCTCAACATCTTCACCATAGCCCGAGTTTTGGGCTGCTTCTTTCAAACCCAGATTAGCACTTGCTTTGGCACAATCAATCAGTTCTGTTCCGGTTAGGGGTTGAGTCGGGGCCATAAAAGCTACTCCTTGAAAATTTATAATATGTCCTAAATAATTATTTCATTTTAAATTTTTTTTATCCTCTACCCGAAGAAAGAGATTAATGCGTATGTCGATAGGATTTGCATTTTAAAAACTCATCCTGGGTAGGATGCACAGAACCGTGATAGACTATAGCGTTGTACTACCTGATAAAATTAGGATTTAGATCTAAATAAAATGGAAACCCCTCAAATCTCTCAAAGCAACACAGCTTTCCTGGAGAAAGTTAAAAATAAAGCTGGACTCAACGATTTGTATGAGGCTAGAGATCTCAGTGAGATCGTGTTTCGGACAATGCGTGACTTAATGACGACAGAATCATCAGATCGCGTTGCATCTGAACTTCACGAAGAAGCTCAACCGACAGACAATAAAACTCTGAAATCCGAAATTTCTGCTCTTTGGAAAGATACAAATCCGATTGTTGCTTGGCTGAGTCGAGTTCGTCCGCCTTTAAAGTTTGATGATAACACATTTATTTTTCGGATTGAACAAGAAGGAGGAGCGCCCAAAGGAATGTCGGGTGAAACCATTATTGAAGCTGTTTTTGCTGCCACAAAAAATGAACTTTCTCAAAGCCGAATTCAAGAGATTTCTGAATTTATGCCCGGAAAAGTTAAGGAAATTTGGCAGAAAGCTTAAAGGTTATTAAAGATTAATTCATCATTAACCCTAGTTGCAATTTGTTAATCTAAAAAACAAGAATATCTTCTAGGGTTATCGAATCAATAATATCGGTGAATCCGTAAAAATTTAAAAGTAAGAGTATGACAGCCGAAGATTACATGAAAATTGCTCTAGAAGAAGCTAAAAAAGGAGATATGCCTTATGGGGCAGTTTTAGTTAAAGAAGATAAAATTGTTGTGCAGGGACATAACACGGCTCAAAGGGATAATGATGTTACGGCTCATGCTGAGATTAATGTTTTACGTCAATTTACTTTAAAAAACAAATCTTATTCTCTCGATGTTTTAAAGGGGTATACTCTGTATACAACTTGTGAACCTTGTCCGATGTGTGCAGCAGCTTGTGTTTGGGCTGGTTTATCTGAAATTGTGTTTGGAGCTTCGACTCAACAACTTATTCAACTCGGTTCACCGCAAATTGATTTATCCTGTGAAACTGTGGTTAAAAAAGGATTTCAAGATATTAAAATTACTCAAGGTATTCTCGCTGAAGATTGTCTGGCATTGTTCAAGTAAATGACCTCTTTAAATAAACCCAAAACTCAACAGCCTTTTTCGTCTAACTCACCCGACGAAGATTCTCAGCTAAGATTTCAATGGAAATGGTGGAGTAAGTTTGTTGCTCTGGTTGCTCTGCTTAATCTCTGTTTAGTCTTTTTAAATATTAGTTATGTTCCTCTACGAGATGTTTATCTTAGACATTTTCCAATTATAATCAAACTCTATGACCCGGTGAAAGGGATTGAACCTCATCCCGATACAATCCACTACATTGAGACTGTTGAAGTTTTCAAATCTGAACTCACTCAATCGGGATTAAAATCTAAACAAACTGCTGATATTTTAGCAGATCTGCGTCAACAAAGTCAAAGTATTATTGCAGAAAATCCCTTTGATGTTTCCAACAAATTTGGGACATTTGCTAAACTCAAGCGTCGTATGGAGTATCATGTCGAGATTCCCTACGCTCAACAAGCTTTTACTCAATTTTGGAGTCAAGACTATTTAACAGAAGTTGGCATTACGAATGCTTTGAGTTTTTTTGACGATAAAATCCGTCCCCTTTTAGAAGTCAACTACTTCAGAACCGTCGATGAAAATGGTCAATATATTGATAATTTTTGGAA
>CAZNCM010000038.1:12458-16992 GCA_964571155.1 uncultured Lyngbya sp.
TCCTCTTTTTAGGGGTAGATTTTCTCGGGCGAACCCTAATTATTTCCAGACGACAACCGGGAGTGAGTTGGTTTGATGGGATGCTACGGCGCTGGTATGATTGGCTATTTTTACTTCCAACTTGGCGTTGGCTGCGAATTATTCCAGTCTCTGTTCGAGTTCATAAATCTGGCTTATTTAATCTAGAACGTATCTTAGCCCAAATCACTCATGAACCCTCTGCTTATCTTGCGGATCGGATTTCAACTTTCTTGATGGTACAAGTTGTTAATCAAGCCAAAGATTCCGTTAAAACCGGGGAAATGGCTCGTTCTATCTTTGAACCCGATCCCTATATTCAAGTCAGCGAAATTGACAAAATAGATGCGATTATAGATCGGATTTTACAACTCTCTATTTATCGGGTATTACCGCAAGTTCAGCCGGATATAGAAGATTTATTACGTCATAGCTTAAAGGGTACATTAACCCAATCAGACTTTTATCAAGGATTAAAACAAGTTCCGGGATTAAAAGGCCTTCCTTCAAGTGTTATTGATCAACTTGCCGATTATTTAGCCAATGCGAGTTATGATGTTTTATCGACATCTTATTCGGACGCGGAAGGTCGAGAACTTTTCAACAAACTGAGTGAAAATTTCAAATCAGTTTTGCGTCAAGAACTTCAGGATGAAGTGACCCAATCGGAATTACAAGTTTGGCTCTTTGATCTCTTAGAGGAATTGAAGTTAAACTATATCCAACGCTCTAGCAAAGACGATCCTGAGCGTACTTTAGCAGAAGCAGAGCAACTCCGTCAAGAAAGAGAAGAACGAGAGCAAGATGTCCCCAATATTGGCGATAGCCTGTCTTGAGATTGGGGGAAAGCACTAAATTTTTCCAGAATATATTAAGGAAAAGTCCCATTTATTTCTCTTGGAAAAATCTCTTTCCTTTGATAGAGTTAGAAGCTCAGTTTTTTCTGCTATAAATGTTTTGTGATTTCAGTTTGAGAGATGAAAATAATGAAAAATATTCTATTGCGTTTAACTCGAATTTTCTTTGTAGCTTGTGTTTGTGCAGTGTTGGTTATTTCCCAGGGCTTTCCGGCGATGGCTGCTAATAGTGCCAATAATCAAGGAGAAGACGCCCTTAAAGATGTTCAGAAGAAATCAGAAGATGTTCTCAGAACGCCCCCTCGTTCTTTAGATCAATCTAAGTCTGATGCGCCTTCCGGCTTGAACTTAGTTCAGGGAGACGCGGATAAAGAACAAATGAAACGACCTGAAAATTCTACTTCGACTTCTGTTGAAGAACAGATTGATGAAGGCTTGAAGAAGACTTTCGGAAGATAAACGACTCATTCTTTAAATGTAGAATAAAATAGTCCTTCATATTTTAAATTGCACCGTTATCATGGCGGTGCTATTTAGTTTTTGAGAATTCCCTTTTGTTAGAGAATCGAAGTTGATTTTATCTTCATTTTTACGATTGTTTATTCTTTATTTATTGCAATCTGTAAACAGCCTGTGGCCAGAGTTACGACTTGTGGCACAATAACAGTAGGTTGCAGTTTACGATTTCCCTGCTGGTGACAAAATCCGGATTCAGCGAATCATACACCGCATCAGTCTAAATGAGTCGTATTTGTACTTAAAACGATTATGAAATTTCATCCCGACTTTATTGTAATTGATACCGAAGGACAGCCAATTCTGCGGGAAATAGCGATTGTTGATCATCAGGGAAACCTAATCTATGAAGCTTGGGCAGATAATCACCCGAGTAATCCTAAAATTAGTCCGAAAACTAAACCTCTCAAAACGATTATTACTGATTTTTTAAAATTCGCTCATTCTCAAACCATTATCTGTCACTATGCAAGACATGATATTGAAGTGCTGCGTAATAGCTTTCGAGCCGTTGGAATTCCCACGCCTCATTTAGTTTTTGAGTGTAGTTTTGAACTCGCCCAACAGCATTTACCCGAATTGGGTAGCCATTCTTTAGAAGCGTTAAGTCAGCATCTAAATCTGAAGTTAGACGGTAAAATATTTAATCATGATTCCGCCCATCGTGCTAAATATGATGCCTTGTTTACCTATCAACTTTATCGACGGATGGTGAATGAATTTTTAAAGGTTAGACTCAAAAAAAGACCTAATCCTTTTGGTTCTAGTCGAGTTGATACCCCGTTTCAAGATCATGTAGATTTTCGCTCGATTTTTCAAAATGAGTTTGAACGTTTAAAATCGATTTTAATTGATATCAAACAAGACCCCAATCATCAAAGTAAAGGGGCTGTTGTCATTGGAGAACCGGGATCAGGCAAAACTCATTTAATGATGCGTCTGGCGAAGGATTTACTCCAAACAAACCGATTACTTTTTATTCGTCAACCTAATAATAAAGATGCGGTTTTATTTCATACTTATAGCCGAATTTTAGAATCTTTAATCCAAAATGTTCCCGGAAGTAATCGCACCCAACTTGAACATCTGCTAGCTAATAGTTTTGCCAAAATTATTAAAAGTGAAGATTACTATTCCACCGCAAAAATCCAAAAAGATGAAAAAATCTTACAAGTTATTGAAGATGGAAACCTCAACTTATTCACCGAATTAGGACAAGAAGAAACGAAAACTAAACGAGAATATTGGCAACATATTGAAAAACGGGCTTCTGATTGGTGGTTGCGAAACTTTTCTTCTGCCGGATACGCCCCGCAAATTCTAAAAGGAATTATTCGTTTTTGTGGCTATACTGACTTCAACCGTCGTCAAATTATTACCCAATGGTTAGCTTTAAATGACTTATCTTCCGAAGAACTCAATAAAGTTGGACTCGAAACTTGGGGAGAAGATTGGAGTCGGGAAGAAATTTCACTGGCGGCGTTAGAAGTCTTGAGTAAATTGTCTTTACTCGATGAACCTTTGATTATTATCTTTGATCAGTTAGAAGGACTCGGTTTAAAAGCCAACGAACCTCTTTTACAAAGTTTTGGAGAATCCATTAAAGAAATATTTACCCATGTTCCCAATAGCTTAATTATTTTAAATCTCTTTCCGGATCGCTGGCAACAGTTTCAACACGTCTTTGATGGTTCTATCGTAGATCGGGTTTCTCAATCTCAGATTTTCCTCTCAAAACCCGCCAATCAACAAATGATACAACTGCTGAATTTAAAACTACAAACCACAGAAGTTTCTATCTCTGAACTGTTTGAACCCGATGAAATTCAAACAATTTTAGATCAAGTTTCAATTCGGGCTACACTCAATACAGCAGCAGATTATTACCGCTACAAAATTGAAGGAATTTCCCTACCCAAACGTTTATCTTCAATCTCCAATACTTCAACGGGTGAACCCGAACTTGAACAACAAATTCAACAGTTAACCGCAGACGTCGCCCAAATGAAACAAGTCATTCTCAAAATCACCCAAACCTTAAATATCACCGAAAATGGGAATGGAATGTTATCCGATCCGCCTCCTGTTATTACGCCTCACGTTCCCCAAAATTCCCCTATTAAGCTACAAGTTCAAGATTATTTAAGTCAGCAACGTCTTAGTTTAGAAGAAAACTATAGCAAACCTCAAATTATTACCGAAAGTGATGATCTGGGAAAATTAACAACGATTTTGGAGTCTTTGCGATCAGTCATTTCTCCGCTTGATTTAGAAGTCTTACGCTTAGGGCGACGGGTTCTTCCTGAACATTTAGTCATTCAAACCGCAACTCATCAATTTGCTGTGGGTTTTTTACATCAAGGTGGAACGCGATTTTATCACCGCATTCGCAACTGGAATGAATTAGTCATTAATCATCCTGAAATTCAATTTAATCTCTGTCGAGAATCCCGTGAAGGTTTGATTACCGCGAAAAGAAGTGCTGAATTTCTCGAAAAATTTCGCAATGCCGAGAATGGTAATTTTGTGTTTATGGATAAGGAACAACGAATCATATTTGAACTCATCTATCAGATGATTGTCGATATCCAAAATAAAGATTTAGAAGTCAATCTTGTCGAAGCATTGGATATTGTGTTGTTTGATTACCGTAATTATTGGTTATTCAAAAACCTAACGCTATTAACCTTAACTCAATAATCAAATTTAGACTGAGGTTTCTCTGGCTTCAATTCTCTCATTTTGACACCACTGTTGAGGGGAAGACGGACGATTAATGTCTTACCCCCCTACTTTTAACTTCCTAGACTCAAAGAGGAAGCAATGATGATTTGAGCTTGAACTCGATTAAACTGAACAGATTTCTTTTTCCGAAGTTAGAGATTGAGAAATCACCGTGGGGTTGAGGTTTTCCCCGTCTATCGTTGTTTCGGTTTCAAACCCTCGTTGAAATTCCCTCAGCACAACTTTTTTGGCTTGTAAAGCGCTTTTCAATACTTCTACTGCCTTGCGAGGTTCGCCTTGACCACAAAAGAAAAAATCGGCGGCAAAATAACCGTGTTCTGGCCAGGTATGAATGGCAATGTGTGACTCGGCGAGTGTGGCGGTTGCCGTAACCCCATGAGGACTAAACTGGTGTACAC
>CAZNCM010000038.1:17002-17234 GCA_964571155.1 uncultured Lyngbya sp.
CAATTAAAGTCGCATTTCCTGCGGTGATCGCTTCTAGAATTGAGTTCCGAATCCGTTCAGGATCATTGAGAAGATCAGCAGGACATTCCCAGGCATCGAGAATTAAATGAGTACCTAATTTTTTCATTGATTCGGGTTCCACCTCCCTTAAATTGTAGATGATTTTCAGCTTACTTCACCCGCCTGACCTTTGGCTTCCTGCAATAGAAAGAATCTAGGGGATAAGCGAGGG
>CAZNCM010000038.1:17244-22475 GCA_964571155.1 uncultured Lyngbya sp.
TGCTTCTCTTTCTAGTGTAGAGTTTTTTGGGAAAATTGTTCAGTGGTGAAAGATAGTTTTTCGTGAAGTTGGACGGGAAAAGGGCCAATTTAACTGAACAGACTGGGGTCAGGGCGAGGGGCCGTTCAATCAAAAGATCTCTGTCATCAAGTGATCTTAAGATTGAAAAATTGCACCTTCATCAAAGACTTGATTTTGAGTGTTAATTCCTCGGACAATGATCTGATCAGCATACACATCCAAAGCGGCAAAACTAAATTCTCGCGTTGAATATTCTGTCCATTCTGAACGTTTAACGGGACGACTTTTTGCACCCGCACCACAGACTAAATAAGTGGTTCCTTCAATTGCCTGAGTGCGTTCATAGTCATGTTCGTGACCATTAATATACAGTTGAACACCATAATTTTTAAACAACGGAGTCAAGGTTTTAATTAATGTTTCATTCACACCATAAACTCCAGATGAATAAATCGGATGATGACCAAAAACAACCTTCCAAGTTGCATCACTCTGCCGCAATTCTTCTTCTAACCAAGCCAGTTGAGTTGACCAATCCGCACTTTTATTGGTATCTAAGGCAAAAAACTGTACCGGATCTCGACGAAATGTATAATAACGTCCCTGCATATTAAAACCCGGATAACGCACTTGTAAATCACCATTTTGGGTGCGAATATCGTGATTGCCTAAACAGGCTTGAAATTTAACACCCTCTTCTAGTAATCTTTGATAAGGCTTCTCAAAGACGGCTTCTATTCGCTCTATTTCACCATTTTCATAAATATTATCTCCGGCTAAAATAGCCAAATCAAAAGGATGTTTTTCGTGATAACGAGTCATCGCTTTCGCCACTGCATATTGTTCTGCTTCACCCGTTCCTGTATCCGCGACAGAAATAAAACGTAACAAGGGTTCTGTTGGGGGAACCGAGACAATTTGAGTTGGATTAACCGTAGTCGGAGTCCCGTCAATCAAGGTTTTAGAATGTCCGAACTTCCAACTCAAACCGACTGTACTTCCGCAAACCAAACTAGAGAGAATAAAATAACGACGTTTCATCTAAAAAAACTGAGGTTCTCAAAACTGACAACAAAATGATACATTAGGATGACAAATCCCAGACTTTAGTCTAGCGCATTTGATTTCGCTCAACGGTTAGCCGGGTATAAACAATGTCTGAAGATCGATTCACCTCTCCTCACCCTAAAAAACCGCCCTCCCGTCCCCCTCAGCGTAATTTTTTGATTAATCTAACCCTGCGAGTTTTGCGAGGCTTAATTCACCAACTCGAAGGAATTGTCACTCAATTAGAAAATCCATCTTCCCCTGAAAATTCCCGCAACCGACAACAAAGAAAGCGATCTCTAAGATATCAACTCTCTCGAATATTATCCCCGATTCGGCGGATTCTTCCCGATTCTATCAATCGAATCTTACCCGATCCAATTTTGGCGATCACAATGGGAGTTCTTATTATTATTCTATCCAGTCAAATTATTCAACAATTTTCGAGTGATGAACCCTCTCTAGAAATCACAGAAACCCCCCCCTCACAACCCATCCCATCAGAAATTATGATTGATCAACCCGAAGATAAAACCCCTTCAGAACTCCCTCAATTCACTGAAACACTCCCAGAATCTTCTCAATCAACATCTCAATTTACTGAAACACTCCCAGAATCTTCTCAACTTGATCAAAGTCAACCTTCTCTCTCAGAAAATGTTACTGAAACCCCTCCTATTTTAGAAGACGTTGAATCGTTGTCTAAAGATCAAAATGAATCCATTTTAGAATCCGAAAACTTACCCGATCCTTCTAATAAAATCCCGATGTTTCTTGTCGCAACTGCTTCACCTCAGCCCGTGAACTTAATTTCCCCTCCCGCTTTAGAATTGACATCCAAGCCGTATTTGATTACTACAATTCAAGCTCAAATGCAAAAATCTACCACAAAAATCAGTCCTGAAATAATTCTCTCAGTTCGAGCCAATTTTTCCGCCAGTTTACTTCGAGTTGAACTCAATGAAAGTTGGTACGACCTCTCAGAAAACAAACAGAATCAAATGGCACAAGTTCTGTTTGATCAAGCCCAGAACTTTGATTTTACCCGCATCGAACTGATCGAGACTAGCGGAAAACCACTCGCTCGCAGTGCTGTAATTGGCTCAAACATTGTGATTTTAAATCGCAGGAAATCAGCCCCTTAAACCCTGATCTCGTTCTTAAACCGACTCAGCGATCGCCAGAAATTCTTAAATTCTTTGGTAGTCTTGATCACAATACAATCTTCCACTTATAGAATATAACAATTGAAATAGGCAGTATGAGTTTCTCATGGCGAATCCCTTCCTTTTCCTCGAATACGAACCTGCATTTGAAACAGTAGGCAGTGATTACTACGATGAAGTCAGCGCCGCAGAATTTCCCTTCCATATTCTGCGTTTCCGTAATGATGAGATACTCACTCAGTTAGGTCTTGACCCCCAAAGCGTAACCAACGATCATTTTATCGAAGCCTTTGGCAAATTTGAAAGTGTACGTCCGGCTTTAGCAATGTGTTATCACGGCTATCAATTTGGAGAATATAACCCCCAACTCGGGGATGGACGGGGTTTTCTCTACGGACAAGTTCGCGGAACCAATGGTGAACTTTACGACTTTGGGACAAAAGGAACGGGTCAAACTCCCTACTCTCGCAACGCCGATGGTCGTCTGACCCTCAAAGGAGGAGTCCGGGAAGTGATCGCAGCGGAAACCTTACATCGAATGGGCGTCAGAACCTCTCGTACTCTCAGTCTGATCGAAACGGGCGAAAAACTCTATCGCAGTGATGAACCCTCTCCGACTCGTTCAGCGGTGATGGTACGCTTTAGTCGCTCTCATATACGGTTTGGAACTTTTGAACGATTACACTATTTTGGGCGAGCAGATTTAGTTGAAAAACTCTTAGATCATGTGATTCAATACTATTATCCTCATTTTCAAAATGATCGCGATTGCTATGCTTTATTTTATGCCGAATTAGTGCAACGAGTCGCTACATTAGTTGCCCAATGGATGGCTGCCGGGTTTTGTCATGGTGTCTTGAATACAGATAATATGTCGATTACCGGAGAAAGTTTTGATTATGGCCCCTATGCGTTTATACCCAGCTACAATCCCCGGTTTACTGCTGCTTATTTTGATCATAGTGGTCTGTATTGCTACGCCAATCAACCGTGGGTTTGTAAGGGAAACTTCGAACGGCTACAACAACCTTTATCAATGGTGATCGATCCTAAAGATCTAGAGACAGGACTCGATTTATTTGATAGCCAGTTTCGAGAAACCTATCGACAGTTAATGTTGAATAAACTGGGTTTTGAGCAGTTGCCCATACCCGAATCTGAAGAATTTTTAAAGTTAACCGTAAATTTACTCAAGAATAACGATTTAGGGTATCATAACTTTTTTAGTCTGTTAACTCAAGGCTTTTGTCAACAATGGCAAGAGGACTCGACGCTGATTTGTCAAGCTGAAGGATTACCTGAGTTTGAAGGATGGCGGAAATCATACCTAGAGAGTTGGCAACAACTTTATCACCATTATCTACAAACGCTCTCCCCGACTGAAATGCAGGAAATGAAAGCCCGATTACAACAATATAATCCGAGCTTTGTTCCCCTGCGATCAGAAATAGAAGCGATTTGGGAACCGATTATTGCCTCTGATAACTGGGAGCCTTTTTATACCCTGTTACAACGAGTTAAACAAGGAACAAAGCAGGAGGTAAAAAGCCAAAGAACAACTTAAAACAAACCCAATCTTAGAGTACAAAAAGAAAAAGGTTGACTTCAAATGATATGATGAAAATGTTTTGAAAAAAGTTACTCTCTGCTGGAATTGAGCAGAAAAAGAACCGCAACCCTTATGATTCCCTCTATGCCTGGTGAAAGTTATCGAGGGCCATTGCCTTCCTTAACACCTCAAGAAATACAACTCCAAATGGCTCTTGAACGGGATGTCAAAATTTTGGCACAAGAGATCGGCGAACGGAACTATCTCAACCCTGCTAATCTCAAAGCCTCGGCAGATTTTTTAGAGACAGAGTTTTTAGGGTGTGGCTATCAAGTTCAACGTCAAGCCTATCAAGTCAATGATCAAACGTTTGAAAATCTCGCCGTTGAAATCAAAGGAAATGTTCGCCCCGATGAAATCATTGTGATTGGAGGTCATTATGACTCGGTAGGGGGATGTCCGGGCGCAAATGATAACGGTTCCGGAGCGGCTGCGGTTTTAGAATTAGCCCGATTATTTGCTTCCAAAAAACCTGCACGCACCCTCCGATTTGTGGAATTTGTCAACGAAGAACCTCCATTTGCGATGACTGAGAATATGGGAAGTTTGGTTTATGCGCGCTATTGTAAACAGTCTCAAGATAATATTGTCGGGATGCTTTCTTTAGAGACGATGGGCTATTATTCTGAGGAACTCGGAAGTCAGCGCTTTCCCTTTCCGCTCGGGAATTTTTACCCCTCGACTGGGAACTATATCGCCTTTGTTACCCATTTAAAATCGGCTTCTCTGGTGCGTCAAATTGTCGGATCATTTCGTCGTCACACTCAGTTTCCCTGTGAAGGCGCCGCAGTTCCGAGTTTGGTCACGGGAATTAGTTATTCAGATCATTGGTCTTTTTGGGAACAAGGATATCCTGCGGTGATGGTGACAGATACGGCGATGTTTCGCTATCCTTATTATCACGCTTGGAACGATACACCCGAACAAGTCAATTATGAATACTTGGCGCGAGTGGTGGCGGGGTTAGAACGAGTGGTTGAAGAATTAGTCAGTTGACGCAGCGATTGCTTTTTCCTAGAGTTATAACAGGCTGTGATCAACAATAACCCGGAACTTGAATATTCAGCAATTGATTACTATTGGGAGTCTCTGGCGAAAGTTCCTGATCGACTATCTCAACCGGATAATATTCATCATCGTTTGGATCACAACATTCTAATTCAATCAAGGGTTCTTCTTCTTCGTCTTGGTCTTGTTCGTCTAAAAAAACACCCTCTCCGCATCTGTCTAAGGGTAGAGAACCCCTCAGTGGGTTTGGGTCTTGATCACCGCCTAAAAATACTCTATTGTTTGCCAAATTAGATACCGATTGCAGTCCATCATAAGCGACTTCCGGTGCTGGAATCTCGATATAGTCAATTTCCTCACCTCGATCAATCAACAGTCCC
>CAZNCM010000038.1:22485-26039 GCA_964571155.1 uncultured Lyngbya sp.
CACGATTTGACTCAAATCAATTTTTGTTAGTTTCATGGAAATTCACCCGTTGCACTCTCTAATTAAATTCACTTCAGACCCACTACTATTTAGGAGTTTAACAGAGATTGATTTTTAAGTCAATTCAAAAATGATTATAAAGACAGATGTAACAAAATAAAAAAACTGCTGTGATCCCAACGCAAAATTTTGAGATTATAGCGGTGTCACCAATTAAACAGAATACCAATTTGGGGTTCAAAAGGCCGTACACTTTTAACAGTAGGAACAGTAATCAGAGTTTTGACAGATTAGAAAGAGAGTTGAGTCATCAAGATATCAGAAATTATTCCAAGATCTGACACAAAAATGCTTTTCTAGTTATATGATGTAAAGAATAGCAATCTTACGTGTTAGGATTGATCAACTAAGATTCGGAGTAGACTAATGGCTAAATCAGCAACAGAGAAAATTTCAACCTCTCCACTGACCGGAAAAGCATTGCTTCAGAAAGTGAAATCGCTCGGTAATATGCCCAGGCGAGAGACAGCCAAACTTTGTGGATATTACACCACCACAAAAGACGAGCAAATGCGGGCAAACATGACGGAATTTTACGATGCGCTGTTAGCCGCGAAAGGAATTTCCTTAGATCCAGGTCGTACAGATGGTCGGGGTAGAGAAGCCAGTTATCGGGCGTGCGTACACAAAAATGGTTCTTTGGTTATTGGCGCCAACTATACCCAAGCAATGGGCTTAAAACCTGGCGATCAATTTGAAATTCGCTTAGGTCATAAACACATTCATCTCATTCAGGTAGATGCCAAATCCGGTCAAGAGTTAAGCGAAGACGAAGAAGAATAATTTCACTGATTTATTTCTCTCTCATCGAAATAAACAGTTGAATCTGTAGCCCAAATGCCTTAAAAGTTCAGAGGTCTGGGCTACTCAATTAATATCTGTATCATTTGAGACTAATCTTGAGATCCAAAGCATGGCGATCATTCATCACTTGATCTCCGTCCAAACCCAGTTAGGCATAGGGATTTACAACATTACACCGGAGATTGTTAGCCGCCTAGAGTCGAGTCAGATCAGCAACGGTCAAGTCTTGATTTTCTCTCGCCACACCACCACCGCCCTCGCCATTAACGAAGATGAAGAACGGTTACTAGAAGATGTGAAACTTCATCTAAAAACCCTAGCCCCCCCAGATGCCAAATACCTGCATAACGATCTACACTTAAGAGACGTTCCTCCGGATGAACCGATCAACGCTCACTCCCATTTAATGGCGATGATGCTAAGTACCAGTGAAGTGATTCCAGTGGTAGAAGGAAAACTCAGTTTAGGTACTTGGCAATCGGTGTTATTTTTAGAGTTAGATGGGCCACGAACCCGTAACTTATCGATACAAATCATGGGAGAATAAACCCAGAGACTTGACAAATGTTTAATAATAGGCAAACTATGGAGTCTAGAGATCTAACTCAGGCTTAAATTTTATGTTGGAACTCCTAAACCTGTTTGATGAGAGTTTCTTCTTGAACCGATACTCAGAAGTGATCATTGCAGTAGAAAAGAATTCATCTAACGGCAGACTCGATCCCAACCAATCTTGGAGTCAGTTTGTCGGCTGTCACCCTCGTTTCTATCCGAGTGAACGAGTTGATCAGAGTCGATCTCCAGCGGTCAGCAACCCCATAAAGGAGAGTAAATTTCCCCCTAAACTTGATCTGACCTGCAACTCCAGTCAAATCAGAGGAAACCCAACAATAGCACAAGAAAATGAACGTTTTGTTCGCTACAATCACTCCGAGAGACATTCCTCAAATTCTGGTAATTCCAAAAAAATAGTCAGTAGACTCCAACCCTTAATTAATTCAAAAAAACCCGATCACCGCGATCGCACCACTCAAACGGTCATTCTCTGGGATGAAGCCGCCCGTCTCGCGGTTCGCAACACCTCCCCAGGCCCAACTATCGCCTCACGCGCCTATGCAATGGTACATACCGCCATCTTTGATGCTTGGGCGAGTTATGATCCAGTTGCCATCGGTACCCAACTCGGAGACAGTCTACAGCGTCCTGTAGAGGAAAACACCCTCTCCAACAAAAGTGAAGCAATCAGTTACGCCGCTTATCATACCCTGATCGACTTATTTCCAACTCAAACTCAAATTTTTGAGGAGGTGATGCAGCAACTCGGTTATGATCCCAAAATCGCGATCGCCAACCCCAAAACCCCGAGTGGAATTGGACAAGCAGCAGCCAAAGCCTTACTCCGTTTTCGTCACAACGACGGTTCAAACCAACTCAACAACTACACAGACCCCACAAACTATCAACCCGTTAACTCCCCTGATACCCTCAACAACCCCAACCGTTGGCAACCCCTGCGAGTTCCCCTCGATGCCCCCCAAAGTCGTCCCCAAAAATTCCTCACCCCTCACTGGGGAAAGGTGATCCCCTTCGGTTTAACCTCGGGTTCCCAATTTCGACCCCCCGCCCCACCTGAGTTTGCCACACCCACTTATCATCAACGAGTTAAAGAAGTTTTAGACTACAACGCCAACCTCACCGACAAACATAAAATCATCGCCGAATATTGGGAAGACGGACCGGGAACCTCTTTTCCCCCCGGTAAATGGATGGCATTTGGACAATATATTTCTCAACGGGATGATCACAGTCTCGATGAAGATGTGAAACTGTTTTTTATGCTGGGAAATGCCGTTTTTGATGCCGGAATTGCCGCCTGGGAGTCCAAACGGTATTATGATTATATTCGCCCTGTCTCGGCTATTCGTAGTCTGTTTAACGGTCAACAAATTCAAGCTTGGGCAGGCCCCGGTAAGGGTACACAAACCCTCGACGGTAGCCAGTGGCATCCCTACCAACGCCTTGACGATCCGACACCCCCTTTTCCTGAATATGTCTCGGGACACAGCAGTTACAGCGCCGCCGCCGCCGAAATCTTAAAACGCTACACCGGAAGCGATGACTTTGGGGCCTCCTATAGTGCCCCCGTCGGGAGTTCCCACTTTGAACCCGGTATTACCCCGACTCAAGAGATCACCCTATCCTGGCTGACCTTTTCAGATGCGGCTGACGAAGCAGGAATCTCTCGGTTGTATGGGGGAATTCATTTTCGCGATGCAGACTTAAACGGACGAATACTAGGACGAAAAGTGGGGGAAGCAGTTTGGAATCAAGCCCAGATGTATATTAATGGGCAAAATCAACACAAGTAGGTAAAAGTGTTGTCTCAAATTCCCACTTTTGCGCCCGAGGGTGGGTATCAAAATTTCGCGATCGCTGTAAACTGCTAGAGAAGTGATGCTGTCTAGGTTTGCAGTCGTTGGTTTGGTGTAGAGGGGGGCGCATACCACTGTGTAAGGGTTTCAGCGATTTTGACAGATCTGAACTGATCCGGTATTATAGTTTTAGTAGCACCAGGCGCAACTGTACCTCGAAAACTGAATATAGTATGAGTTTCAAGATGCCGCCTTGCAATTAACAAAAATCCCTATGAGGGATTGAAACTTCACTTTGCCCACTACCCATCAACTGAA
>CAZNCM010000039.1:0-2083 GCA_964571155.1 uncultured Lyngbya sp.
TTTTCTATTCGTCGAATTCACATTTAACAATTTCATTTTGATCGATCCCTCGCAGAATTACGAGTGTAAATAGGGATAAGATTTGGGGAAGTCTTCCCGACAGTTTGGGGGAAATGGGGAAGTGAGTTTTCCCTATTTTCCCTGTTCAACTTTGTTAGAGTCCGCTACAGTAGGAATAAACCAAGTTTGGGAGAGTAAAACCATGTCAGATGAACGTTTAAAGTTGACTGAGAAAGAAAGAGAAAATTTAAGACAACTCTATAAAGATAAAAAATTAAATCAAGAGGAACTTGCTGAGAACGCGGGTATTTCTCTGGATACTCTCAAGCAAATGTTGGGGACAAAAGGAGATAAAGAGTTAGTCAATAAATGGGATATTAAAAAAGTAGCTGACGCTTTGGGTTGTCATCCGACTGAGTTTATAAATCCTCAACATTGGAATATTGACAAAAGCAAATACACGGGGAGATTTCAGGGATTAATTGAGGAAAAAATACGCAAGTTTGTAGGGCGAAAGTTTGTTTTTGATGCGTTTGCAAAATTTATCGAAACTCACGATAGAGGATATTTTACTGTAGTGGGCGATCCGGGCGAAGGAAAAAGTACAGTTGCGGCGAAATATGTTAACGATCATTCCTCTTGTCTCTATTATTTCAATATTTATACCGATAGTCAAAATCGAGCGGATCAATTTCTAGAATGTATTTGTCACCAACTAATTTGTGAGTACGGGTTGGAAGATTATCAACCGGACTCGTTACCGAAAGAAGCCAAAGAAGATGGCAACTTTTTCAAAAATTTACTTCAGAAAGTGAGTGATAAACTCAAACCCCATGAAAAAGCAGTGATTGTGATTGATGCTTTGGATGAAGTCAATATGAGTCATCAACAAAACGGTTTTAATATACTGTATTTACCGCGATATTTACCCAAAGGCGTGTATTTTCTGCTTACTCGTCGTCGAGAGTTAGAAACCCGGTTGTTGTTTGAAACCCCTCAAGAGATCTTTGATTTCAAGGACTACACCGTGTACAGTCGAGAAGATATCAAAAAGTATATTTCTGGCTTTTTTGAGAATGATGAATTTAAAAATTCGTTAAACGAGTGGATTGTTAATCAAAATCTAAGAAAGACAGAGTTTATTGATAAA
The DNA here is from genome assembly GCA_964571155.1 of uncultured Lyngbya sp. Classification (GTDB taxonomy): domain Bacteria; phylum Cyanobacteriota; class Cyanobacteriia; order Cyanobacteriales; family Microcoleaceae; genus Capilliphycus. Next base: position 1,151 of record CAZNCM010000039.1, read on the forward strand.
TTAACAGAAAAAAGCGAAAATAATTTTATGTATTTGAGGTATGTGTTACCGGAAATTGCCAAAGGTTATTATCAAAATTTACAGATAAAAAATCTACCCCAAGGTTTAACGTCGTACTACGAAGACCATTGGCGGCGCATGGGAATGCAGGAGCAATTACTATTCAAAGCGAAAGTTTATATTATCTATATTTTACTGCAAAGCGATGATCCGATTTCATTTGAAGTCATTTATAAGTACGCTAATGTTTATCAGCTAGAAGTTGATTCTATAACTCTTGAACAAGTGTTAAAGGCGTGGAATCCATTTTTAGATTCTACACAAATAGAAAACGAAAAATGCTATAAAATTTATCATGCAAGCTTCGCTGATTTTTTAAGACGTAAGGATACCATAAAAGCTGCGAAAATCGATATTTATAACATTAACCAAAAAATGCACAAAGTTCTTTGGAATGATTTGTATGCAAGCACAGAGGAGGACAATACAGATGAGTAATTTGGCTAAAAATCTAGCAAAAATGTCCGCTTGTCAAAGACTGACAACTTTAAAATCTTTACCTCGTTACTTAGCTCGTGACAATCAAATAGAGAAGCTGCATCAAATTCTAACCGATTTTGAGTTTATGCAAGCCAAAATAGAAGCGGTGGGAATACAAGCGTTAATTGAGGATTATCAGCGTGTTGAACATCTGGAAACTGACGAAACATTGAGACTGCTACAAGGAACTTTTGAACTCTCGGCTCATGTTCTTAATAAAGATACAAATCAACTCGCCAGTCAACTCTGGGGACGACTTTTATTGTATGAAAATAATCCCCAAATTCAACAACTTCTGCAACAAGCAAAACGATGTCAAACCTCACCTTGGTTGCGTCCAACTGCTCCTAATTTAACACCACCCGGAGGAGCGTTAATTCGGACTCTTGTTGG
>CAZNCM010000039.1:2184-22107 GCA_964571155.1 uncultured Lyngbya sp.
TTTTAGTGTACATTCTGATTCAGTAGATAAAGGTTTGCTATTGAAAGTTGTGATTAGTCCCGATGGTACAAAGTTAGTTTCCGGTTCATGGGATGGAACTATCAAAGTCTGGGATTTAACAACTGGAAAAGAACTGTTGACTTTGAATGGACATACTGATTCAGTAGATAAAGGTTTGCTATTGAAAGTTGTGATTAGTCCTGATGGATCAAAGTTGGTTTCGGGTTCATGGGATCATACTATCAGAGTTTGGGATTTAACGAGTGGAAAAGAATTGTTGACTCTCAGTGAACATAATTCTTCAGTATGGGCAGTCGCTATTACTCCTGATGGTTCAAAGTTGGTTTCGGGTTCAGATGATAAAACTATCAAAGTCTGGGATTTAGCCACAGGAGAAGAATTATTAACTCTCAAAGGACATAACAGTTCGGTAGATGCAGTTGCTATCAGTCCCAATGGGTTAAAAATTGTTTCAGGTTCATGGGATAAAACGATTAAAGTTTGGGATTTAGTGAGTGGACAACAGCTATCAACTCTCAGTGGGCATAATTCTTGGGTAACAACAGTTGCGATTAGTTTCGATGGGTTCAAAGTTATTGTTATTTCGGGTTCAAGTGATAATACTATCAAAGTCTGGGATTTAGAGAGTGAAAAACAACTATTAACTCTCTGTGGACATGATGGTTTTGTATCGGCAGTTGCGATTAGTCCTAATGGTTCAAAGTTGGTTTCGGGTTCATGGGATGAGACTATCAAAGTCTGGGATTTAGCGAGTGACGAACAACTATTAACTCTCAGTAGACATGACGATGGGGTAGAGGCAGTTGCGATTAGTCCTGATGGCTCAAAAATTGTTTCCGGTTCAAAGGATAATACTATTAAAGTCTGGGATTTAGCGAGTAAAAAACAACTATTAACTCTCAGTGGACATGGTAATTTGGTATGGGCAGTTGCGATTAGTTCTGATGGTTCAAAGTTGATTTCGGGTTCAGAAGATAAAACTATCAAAGTCTGGGATTTTGCTAAAAGAGAAGAACTGTTTACTCTTAATGGACATACTAATTCGGTAAATTCAGTTGCGATTAGTTCTGATGGCTTAAAGTTGGTTTCAGGTTCAAGTGATAATACTATCAAAGTCTGGGATTTTGCTAAAAGAGAAGAACTGTTTACTCTTAATGGACATACTAATTCGGTAAATTCAGTTGCGATTAGTTCTGATGGCTTAAAGTTGGTTTCGGGTTCATTGGATGACAATATCGCAGTCTGGAATATAACTACCACAACAAAATTAATTTTAAACGGACATAGCAGTTCAGTAAAAGCAGTTGCTATCAGTTCGGACAATTCAAAAGTTGTTTCTGCTTCATCGGATAAAACTGTTAAAGTTTGGGATTTAGATACAGGAAAACAAATGATCACCTTTATTGGAGATAGTGATTTTAATTGCTGTGCGATTAGTCCCGATAATCAAACGATTGTGGCGGGTGATAGTTCTGGAATGTTGCATTTTCTGCGGATAGAAGGCTTGGATGTGAACAGCGTTGATTGAACTGGATACGCATTCAATGACATCGGATACTTTACAGCGTTAAACGGGAGGAAATGCCAACACATTCAAGCTTGAACGTGAGGAAAATTGTCTTGATTTTGATGATTCGAGGGTTCGGCAAATCGGGAACCGCCATCGTTTTGAACGGGAGGTTGCGGCTTGAAAAATCGACAAATCATTGCGTCTTCAAGTTGAGGCGAACTGATTACCGAATTCACCAGACCAAACACACTAGAACTGATCATTGCAGTCAAAAACAATACATTAATAAGGCTCTTAAATTTCATCATATCACTCTGGAACTCTACTATTCACTCAGAGGAAATGGAGAAATTTTATGCAAATCCCGTTTTCGGTAGAACGGTGATTCCTCTGAACTCCGGTTCAGTCGGTGAGGTAATAATGATAGAGTATAAAAAATAAAATCCTCAGAAAATTCCCCTTCGCCTTTTAGGAGAGGGGGTTAGGGGGAGAGGTGATAAAGAAATTAAATCTTCTGAAAAATTTCCCTTCGCCTGTGAGCAGAAAGAGTTAGGTGATCAAATAAGTTTTGTATTATAATAACTTCCGAAGTAATTGATCAATTTGTTGTTGGGTTTGCTCTAGTTGAAAGTTTTCATTGGCTTTCTGATAAGCTTCTGTCGCAACATTGGTAGCTAATTCGGGGTTTTGATAGCAATTATTAATGACGTTAGCGAGTTCTTCTGAGTTACCCGGAGTAACCAGCCAGCCTGTTTTTCCAGGATTGACTAATTCGACTACACCCCCCGCAGCAGACGCCACAATGGGAGTTTTACACAGCATTCCTTCAATAATAACCCGTCCAAAAGGTTCAGGAGAGGTGGAGGTATGAGCAACTAAATTACAAGCAGTCATTAAAGGTACAATATCGGAACGAAACCCTAAAAATTTAACTCGATTTTGGAGTCCTAAATCATCGACTTGTTTGTGAAGTTGTTCGACATATTCTTGTTCTCCAAATAGTGCATCTCCGACTAAAAGAGCGGTAACATTTTCAGGACAATGGGTTAAGGCTTCTAATAAAATATGTTGTCCTTTCCAGGGAGATAAACGGCTAAAATGACCAACTACAAATTTACCTTCTAGTTGTAATTGGTGTTTAATGGTATTAACGTCTGAAATCTGTGCTTGATAGTTTTCGGGTTGAAAACCATTATAAATAACTTGGACAATTTCTAATCGTCCTCCAGATTCTAGAAAAGCGGTGCGAGTCGCTTCAGAATTGGTAATCACTAAAGAAGCAAAGCGGTTCGCTAATGTAACAGCAACACGGCGATTTGTGGAACTAAAATGATCGGCGTTGAGAATATCTCGTAAGTGGTAAACTAACGGACGACGACTAAGAAAACTTGCCAAAGCACCAACAACTAAAGCTTTTTGAGTATTGGCATAGATGATATCATAGTCTTTAGCGATTTTAGCAACATTTAAAATTAGGGGTGCAATGGAACTAAAACCGCCCAAGCTTTGCATAAATCCGCTATTTTTTTGAACGTTAATCGACTGATTAGTGAGGATTTTTACGGGTATTTTTTGCTGTTCAAGTAGCTGACGAAAAGCACCATCTGCAAATAAACCCACTAAACAGTTTTCACGATAGGAATAAGCTACATCAGCCAAAGAAAGTTCAGCACCGCCTAATTTACCGCTTTGATCTAAAAATAGAATTTTCATGTTATATCATTTTGTGAATTAAGCTAAAGTTTTCCGTAATATTTTAAACTGTTTCTCCAGAATACGCATTCTTTTTGGTCTTGAGAAAGAGAATTACAAAGGGTTGATAATTGTTTGGATGAAAAAGGTGATTTACAGTAATAAGGATGTTTGGGAATTCTAGAGGTGTAGTCAAAAAATACTGTTAATCGATCTGATTTGGTTGGTTTTTTACCTCGATGAAATACACAAGCTGGATCAACAAAAATAACCGTTCCGGCTGAACCGCAACAGGATTTCCACTGCGTTTTAGGAACTACTTGCTGCATACACTGTTTTTGAACATAGCTATAATTATACCGGAGTTTTTGAAATATTGAATCAGTTAAATGTTTGGGGATGTATTGAAACGGGCCAATCTCACTCGTAACATCATTCAAATAAATAATAATTTTTAACATTCGTCGATCTTCTTTATCAAGATGCCATAATCTTGTTTTTTTTTCAACATTGTTTGCTAAATCTCGACGAAAATAAACGCCATGATAGGCGACTGGAAGTTCAATATATTGTTCTACAATTTGTAGTATCCTTTTTTGTAAACCCCACTCAAAAATATGAGGATATTCCATCAGTTTTCCACAAGATGCCTTAATCATATAGGTTGATGAATGATTCGGTAAATTTGTGAAAAGTGAAGGAATAATTTGGTTAGTATCTTTAATAAAATTTGAGGTAGAAGGAATGGCTAACTGTTCTAAAGTGGTGATAAAAATCCCATCTTTTTGTAGTCCCTGAACAACTCTTGAATCATCTAAAGAAAGAGTTGGTAAAAATTGACCATGTTGCTTTATTTTGTTCTGATATACTTGTTCTGATAGAGTTTGTAAGACTGGTATCCTCTCAGTTTTAAATAGCACTCTATTTCTGAGCTTGTGCCAGTTTTGAAGGATTTGATGACGGCCCCCTAAAATTCTGACGAAGAATTCGTCTCTCAGCATTTAGTTTAATTAATAAAACTTGATGGGTAACTCGATCATGTCACACTCAGAAGGATTTGTCTAACTTTTTGGGCAATGTTAAGCCAGTTAAAATGTGTAGTAGCATAGTCTCGGCAAGCATCACGGGAGGGTAGATAAATTTCATCAGTTAGGATAGCTTGCAGTTTAGATGTAATTGTTTCTACTGTGATAGAATCTGTGATTAATTCTGGGGTAAATTTCCCTAAAATTTCCGGCATTCCCCCGACTGGTGTACATAAAACAGGTGTTCCACTAGCAAGAGATTCGAGTAATATTAATCCAAATCCTTCTAAAGATTGAGAGGGAACAACGGTTAAATCAGCCGCTTGATAAGCAATGGGTAATTGTTCATCGGGTAAGTAACCGAGAAATTTTACATGATTATTAAGCTTCAATTCGGTGGCTTGTTGTTCCAATTGTTCTCGTAAAATTCCTTTACCCGCTATGGCTAACCAGACATCAGGATAACTCGATTTTAGATTGGCTAATGCTTGTAGTAAGGGGCTAATTCCCATGCGATGAACTAAACGACGGGGTGTAAATAAAATGAAGCGATCCTGGGGAAAATTAAGCTGTTCTCGTGCTTGTTGACGGGATAAATTAGACTGAAAGCGATGGGTATCGACTCCGCCCGGAATAATGTTGATTTTATTCCAAGGAATGTGATAGTTTTGATTTAAAATATCACCAAAAGCCTTACTCAGAACAATAAAGCGATCGCAACGTTTGTATACTTGTTGTTCCATCCAATATTTAGCCCAAACTCCCAGTTTTTTCGCGCCTTCCTGTTCGCTTTCTAATGCCCAAGGCCCATGAAAAGTAAAGGTTAGGGGTACATTTTTGGGTAGGTTTGAAAGTAGCGGTAAACTATAGAGTGAGAAATGTAAGTTAATGGCATCTGGTTGAATTAAATATCGGTTGTTGAAGTTTTGACGGGTTAACCAAAGTCGTTGTAATAGTGAAGTATCAGGTTCGGCTAAATTGGTTAGTTTTAGAGAAGAATTGGGTTCAACAGATGGAAGTCCAACCCCGCATAATTCGATGTTATCTCCCTGGGAGGCGAGTTGATGAGTGAGTTCATAAACATAGCGGTTTAGTCCACCGGGCATTGTGGTAAACCAACCATTTCCAACGCATAAAATCGATGAATTCGGAGTAGAAAAAGTCATGTATACCTTCTGAAAATTAACTTGATAACGATTAAGCTTTTAATTGACTGAAAACCGTATAATTTTGACCCTTTATTGTATCAAATTGGCCGAGTTGGTAGTCAGTAAACCCCATTTTCGATGTACATCAATATTATATTCAGTTTCTAGTCGAATTAAGTCGGGTTGTAAGCGTTTGATAATTTGGGTTTTATCTGCCTCGGAAAGTTGAACTTTGTATGATTTTTTCCGGGATAAAGGTTTATACAATTTTTGCCGAATTTCAGGGGAAATGAGTTTTGCTACCGACTTAATTGTGGGAATTTCATAAATTCGTCGCAGGATTGGATGTAGGTTTAACGTTTTTTGACTATTCATCACGACATCTAAGCTTTGGAATTTATAGTCAGGATCGATCTCTAAAAATTGACAAATTTTGCGTAGTTCTGTTTGAGGATCTTTTTGTAAATCTTCTAAGAGTAATAAATGAATGCGATCACGTCCAAATTGTTTAACATAAATATCCAATTGTCTGGCATATTCAGTAAAAGTAAGATGTTCTTCAATCACTTCTGGTTTTTTTTGATGTCCGCCTGAAAGTAAATGAACTATATGAGATTCTATCCGAGTAAAAGGATGCCGCATCACGTAAATAAACCGGAAGTTTGCATCTTTTACCCCGGCAATTCTTTCGGCAACATTTAGATATTTGGGGTGCATGGTATAGGTTGTAGAAGCCTCCATTGCAATAGAATTTTCCGGTTGCCAATCCCACAGTGAATGATATCGACCCATCCCTTTAGCAAAGTTGCGTTCGTAGGAAAAAAAATGAGGTTCTTTATTTTTAGCGGGTGCGATTTCAGGATGTTCGGCGAGGTAGTGAAAGAGGCTTGTTGTTCCACATTTCATAGCGCCGATAATCAAAACAAAGTTATTTTTCATGTTAATTTTACTCCTAATTATAGTTGTTTAAAATGCACAATTGATGTTTGAATGCTTATCCCCATCCACTTAAATCTACGGGTAATGTAAGAATTGGCCATTGCTCAGAACCAATCAGAACTCGCGAGGCTGATTCTTGTTGAGATTCCTCTAAATTTAGCATCAAACCCGCACCAGGGGGAAAACGAAAATCAATGCCATCTTCTCCACTATTACGAACTCGCAAATCAAAATAAATTTGTCGTGGATTAGTGGTAATTAGGGTATCATTGGGTTCGAGATCGACAGGCTGAATCACTTCTGATCCTAAGTTAGAACTAATTGAACCTGTATAACGACTCAAATTTTTCCCTCCCGCAGTCACCCTTAAATGCCACAATCCTTGATCGTTCTCATTTTGCCAGATAAACAGCCCTTCTTGCTCAGAAGTATCATAGTCGGGTTGACCATAGGGTGTTGCTAATGGAACCCAATAAGCATTCGGTATTCCCAGTAATTCATCATCAAAATTCACTCGGTCGGGTTGAAATAAATTGTCTTGTTGATAAGTAAATCCGACCTGTACGGGTTCGGGTGTCACCACATCCAGACCATTTTCAAGAGACTGAATGCGTCCTTGAATTTCAACTCCGTTACTCAATGTTGTAAGCTGGTCATTTTCTTCAAAACCAATAGCAGAGAAACGGGGAGTATCATTCGATGTTAAAACAGACAAGTTGACATTATTTCCGTTCTCATCCCCTCTCCAACGAAATTCTAAAACGTCTGAGGTTTCACCTTGACCCACAATCAATCCCGAATCTTCTTCTGTCTTAAAGGAGGGTCGGACAGGGAATTCCTCAGAGTTAATTATCCATCCTGCAGGTGATAATGGAGTACCTTCACCACCAACGTTTATTTGCTGAGGATTTGGTAAACCATCCTGTGTTATAGATAAGAGTGCTTTTGTCCCGGTCGTCAGCTTAAAATCAACCCCATCTTCTCGGTTAATCACCCGTGAGTTCAAGGAGAAACCAAATTGAGTTGTTTCCCAAGTGTCGTTTGGCTCAAGATCAAATGGGGAGATTTCTGATAATGTATCACTGGCAATTAAATCGATCTCAAAACTCGTCGGAGTATTGGCTCCAATTGTACGAAGATGATAGGGGCCATCAAATGTATTTTTCCATAAGAAAACCCCAGATTCAGCACCGGCTACAAAGGTTGGTTGTCCGGGTGAAAAGTTGTCAGAAGGTTCGATGACTTGAATTAATTGGTTAGACGGGATATTCTCCAGACGCTGCACGACCCCGCTGGGCCACTGAATTACCAGTTCGTCTACTTGGGTATTGTCGCCGAGTCCGAAGTGAATTCGTTGATGATTTTGTGCAGAGCGATGTATTCCGCCAGACTGTTCGCGAAGTTGAGTGACACCGCCTGCGGTGGCGAAAATCTGCGCTCCTATACCGTCTCGATTGGACTGCACTCCTTCTAAGTCAATCTCAATCCAGTGATTATCGTTTCCCTGGTTGCGGAAAAGTTGATCTTGAGCTGATTGATTAACGATGAACAGATCGAGAAAACCATCGACATCAAAATCGGCGGTTACTATTGAGTCACCCTGTCCCTGATCTGTACCTGTTGCTCCCCCTGCATCGGGAACCGTCACAAAGGTTCCATCTCCTTGGTTATCTAAGAGGATATTGGGTTGATTTTTACCTGTGGTTCCATCGATATAAATATCAACATCCATATCGTTATCAAAGTCGCCTGCAACCACGCTTCTTCCTGGATGGGGAATGCTATTGATTCCGGCTTGTTCACCTTGTTCAATTAATCCCTCTTCTGTATTGAAAAACAACCAGTCGTCAACAAAACCGTTAGCAGAATCTTCTTGATTACGAGCGATATAAATATCGGGTCGGAGATCGTTGTTAAAATCAGCGATCGCAATGTCGTTATCCGAATTGGGTCGGATAGCAGTTGAAGTGATATTTTCAAAGGGAATAGAGGTCAGATCGTAAACGGTGACGCGAGAAGAAGATCCCTCAAAAAATCCTATCCCAATCAGATCCAGCTTACCGTCCCCAGACAAATCAGATAGCAAGGAAAATCGACTATTTGATGGTGCGAAACCTGTTGTTGCACGAGCATCTTCAAAGCCTTGATCGGTTTGACGAAAAATTGTTGGGGGTGCATCTTCCCGTTCTGCCCCGCCCATAATAATATCAAGCCGACCATCATTATCGAAGTCAAGCCACAAAGGTGTTCGACCTCGTAATAAAGGATAATCAATTCCGTAAGTGTTGGCTTGTTCTTCAAAGATTCCATTTTGATTGACATACAATCGGTTGGGATCGCTACCTTCTCCTTCTTTGGCTCCTACCAATTGAATCAGATCTTGATCGCCATCATTATCGAAGTCAGCCCAAGCCGCTCCATGAGTATCTCCGTCTAAATCTTCGGCTTTAAAGACATCGGAAGCGATATCTGTAAAGGTGCCATCGCCATTATTTATATACAAACTTCCCGAGTTAAAATGGTTGCTGACAAACAAATCGGGTAGGGGATCTTTATTAAAATTTCCCCAAGCTGCACCGAAAGTTAAACCCGGAACATAAGCAATTCCCGCCTGTTCTGTAATTTCTTCAAAGCGAATTGATGACATTTTTATAACTCTCCGATGTTGTGTTTACTGATTCAAGGTGGGACTGTTCTCTAAAGTTAAACTGAATTTGGGGAAATTAAGACTTAGGATAATTTTTGAGTTGCACCTCTAGAATGAGTTAGGATGTCTAAAGTTACAGCCCGAGTCCAGCTAAGTTTAATTGGGTTTAAATAGCAAAGCTCTCCTCTGTATAAACTTGTAAAGCCACATCTTTAACGATTTCAAAGATCGATTGACGTTCCTGCAATGATAGAGAATCACGGCGCATTTTAAAAATCTCTGCACTGTTTCTTTTAAAATCTTGAACTCTTCCTTTTTTGGCTTCAGCCGAACGATTACCTTGAGTTTGTTTAATAATTTTATTTTGAACGGATTCTGACCAAGGTAGATCCAGATCATTATAGAGTTGTTTAAATGCAGAAATTGGCTGTTGACTTAATTGTTCGTGGGTAATCACTTTCCAGTCGGGGTATTGACTGGCTTGTGCGAGCAGAACTTTATAAATCACCCGCCAAAATGCAGCAGCAGCGAGAACGGGATCTGACCAATCTTTTGTTAAAAAATCGGCTTCATCTGCAAAGTAATCTTCAATTAAATGAGGTTGATCGTTAAGTTTTGCGGGGGTCGGTTGAAAATTCACTCGTTTGATACTAGCCACAAAAGACGCAGGATGCTTGATAATAATCACGGGTTTCACCTGGAAGTTAACATAGAGATATTCACAGAGTAAATTGGCAATTGGATCTTTGATAATCGCCGCTTGATGAAAGGGGTTGATTTTCGCCCAACGCAGATAATATGGCCCCCGACTCCCAATCACTTGTTTAATGATTTTTCTCGGCCAAGGATCATTTTGGGGGATGTTGGTCTTGAGGGTAAAATCATAGCTAAAAATCTTTTGAGTTAATTGATGATATTTTTGCATTTCCTCGGTATCTAAACTGGGTCTAACATAGCGATACCATTGGGTGATTTCTGGCAGGCCACATTGAGGGTTAAAAGGTTCGTGAATGTAGTCTACCTGTAGGGGTAAACTTAGATTCATTCCCACAAAAGTTGTGCCGCTGCGAGGAACTCCGGTTACAAAAATCCAGTTTTTGATTTGATTTACACCAAGCGTCATCATTAGATTAAGTTGATTTTTAAGAGATTAATTTTGGCGAGAATTATAGGGAATAAACCTTGGCATTATTTTAACACTTTTATGGGACTGATGATATTTTTTAGCGGCTATCCCCAGACTAATAAATCCCCACATAATCATCCCTTGAACTTCTACGTGAGGTCTACCCAAAGGCAGTTGAATAAACGCACTGACCGCAATAGCCCGAGCCGCACTTGCAAATTGATCGCTGCGGGCTTCTGAACCTTGAAATAAAGTAAATAGAAGTAGTAATACTCCAGTAAAATAAAAGCAAGTTCCAAACCAACCCAAGTCTAATAATGAGGATAAAATACCGCTATCATGGGGCGGCCCTCCTATTCCTCCTCCCAAGTAACTATTGAGGGCATCATCAATCAGTTCTGAGAAAGTTTCCTGTCGAGCTTCGGCGCTCGTGTCGTTTTCGAGTTCAGTAAATGTACTAAAACGATCGGTAAGAAAGTTTGAGAATGGCTCTAAAGCGACTAAAGGAATAACAGAGATTGCTGTTAATACAATAGTGATAATAATACGCATTTGAATATTGGGTTTGAGAGAGCCAGTTAGCAATAACAAACCCAAAAACCAACTGATCCATGTCGTGCGTTTCCTGGCGAGTAAAAAAGAAAGGTAGCCTACTGCTGTAGCTGGAGTTGCTAAAGCTCCCTTATTTGGGTTGACTAAGAGTAGCAATAAACCTGCGGTCATTACAGTTCCAAACGGACGATTTGAAGCCATTGTACTCCAGACATTGATCCCTAAAGGTTCAGGTTTTCCGCCGCTGGTAAACTCGGATTTGATCAGCCAGTATATATCCCATTGAGGGGCAATTAAAAACTGTATAATTCCGTAAGTTCCCATGATGATCACACCCCACAAAAAAATCTTTTGAAAACTTTTACGATAACTTAGATAATTTTGCCAATTGATCAACAAATGAAGACCAAAAACAATTGGACAAAGCCAATCTAATAAGGCGATACCAACTTTAATCGGGGAGCGATTAATCAGTCCAACTAGAAAACCATAGACAACTGCTAATAGGGATAAAATATAAGGAAAGCCACCTTGTTTGTAGATTTTTGGTAGATGTTTCCAAACTGTTATCGAACTGATAAATGTGACCAAAAAAGGTGCAAGTAAAATGGGACTGGGTTCGGTAAAGCTGCTGCGATAATCAGATAATCTTCGGATAAAAGGAGTCAAAAACCACAACCACCATGTAAAACCAATGTAAAGAAGCGGATAACGAAAATAGAGGAATAAACCGACGGTAAATGCTCCAGCAGGAAAAAGGAGATTTAAAATCTTTCCTAATCCAGCCAAAATAAATAGACCTGAAATACAAGCTAATCCTAGTATAGCTATCCAAGCCTGTGCTGGCTGTAGGCTACGGGAAAAACTAGGGCTTGAGGAATGATTTGAAAAGCCTTGCCGATCATTCACTAATTCTCTCCGATATGAATGTTACTTATCTTTTTAAAAAGCTGTAAATTTTAAGATTTTTGCTGTGTTAAAGTTCCAATAGATGAGTTTGATTGCTCGCTTTGTTTCCAAGATTGCCAACCTGCCCATCTTCCTTGAATTGAAGTCAGTAATTTTCGGATTGATAGAATATATTCCTTTGGCAAAAATCGTATACATTGTATAAAACCTCTGCGAGTTCGTGTACCAATCAAAACTGCCCAGAACAGGAAGAATAATCGTCGAAATGGAGGCAAATATTCCAGCAAAATTAGAGTCTCATTATGAACATTATTAATGAGAGAAACTGGATCAAATTCACCTCTTTTATCATTATCAAAGCGTTGCCCAAAGTAATGGTCAACTTCAACTAATGGATCGTAGATGAGTTTCCAGCCCGATCGCTTGACAGCTAAACTAAACCCCAAATCATTATGAACTTGAGCGCCTGTACCTTTGAGACGTTTATCAAAGCGTAAATTGGCGATCGCAGTTCGTCGGTAACTCATATTTGCACCTTTAAGAACGTCTACTTCCCGGGCTTCACCTACACCCATATTATGGTTGCCAATGACTCTTCCAAACCATTGAACTCGACCAACAACTGCACGATTTTCGGTAATAATTTCTGTTTCTGTGCGTTTCCAGTCTCGTCCACCGACTCCACCCACTTGATCATCAGCTAAGAAGTGAGTTTCTATCCGCGCCAACCATTCTGGGCGAGGTACTGCATCATCATCTGTAATGGCGATAATATTACCATGGGAAGATTCTAATCCCATGTTGAGAGCAGCAACTTGTCCCGGCACTGTTACGGTGACAATATTTATTAGTAAATTATCGGGATTAAAGGTTTCTAAAAACGTCCGGGTGTGTGTATCTGTATCCCGAACAACTACAATTACCTCATCAGGAAATCTGACTTGTTTTTTCAACCCTTCCAGACAACGAACTAAATCTTGAGGACGGCGATAGGTTGGTATTAAAACTGTAATTTTCATTAGAAGCTCTATGTTTACTTGCTATAAAATTAATTGACAATGAGATTCAAAGTTGATCTCGGCTAATTAGTTTTAATCACATCTCTTTGACCTCGATAGACAATATTTTTGGACGCTTTATATATATATCCAGTTAGCCAAAACCCAAAAAAAAATTTTAATCTTTTATATAATATGGGTCGCTGTACTTGAAAGTTTGGATCTAATATAGTGACCTTTTTTAAGAATTGATGATAGAGAGAGTAATCTAAATAATGACACCATGCTGTTGCTTTGAAAAAATAGTCTTGAGCCAAAGCCTTCTGATATTTCTCAGAAAAAAGCTTTGAATGATTTAGTTTTCTCTCTATTTTTTCCATCAAATATAGATGATTTTCTAACCAATTTGCTTTGTTAGATGTCGATACAGTAACCTTACCATATCTTCTATAGATAGAATCACATCCGGGTTGATAGACAAATTTTGCACCCGTTAACGCGATTGAAATAAAAAAATCCCGGTCTTGTCCTGCTTTTAGTTTCTCATCCCATCCCCCACTACTTTTGACAATATCTCTGGTAAAAAGTAAAGCCATAGGAGCTATCCATCCTCGGTCTGAAAGCAATGCTTCTAAAAAATCTTCTTTCGGTCCACAAACTTGTATTTCATCTAAAAAAAATGTTCCGTCAGGTAAATGTTTTTGATACCTCCAATCTCCATATACAACATCTGCTTCGGTTTCTTCTAAGCAACGAATTTGCTTCTCTATCTTATCAGGTAATATATAATCATCCGCATCTAAATACTGAATATATTCCCCATGAGACAAAGCAAATCCTCGATTTCTTGCGTAGTTTCCTCCTCGATTTGGTCCTGTTTCCCAAATCAGCTTTTCTCCATAGCTTTTGATGATTTCTAGAGAATTGTCTGTTGAACCATCATCAATGACAATAATTTCTATCGGAGAATAGGTTTGATTTAGACAGGTATCAATCGCTTCTCTCAGCCATTTTTCAGCATTATAACAAGGTATAATTATAGAAATTAATTTTTTCATTTTTGGGTTTTCCATTAATCATTAAATACTTTGTTTTACGTTGAATTTGTTCTGGACTCTCTTAAATGCTTTTGTGTTAGCAAAGTCAAGCCTCATATTATTAAGTGCATACTGAGGAGATTGATAATATGCCGACAAGACGGAGCATACTAGCCAGTCCATAAAATACTTTCGCCGGAAAAATAGACTGGCAAAGTTTGTATTTAGTTCTGCATAAACGCGATATAAAGAAGCTTTAATATGAGAATCTTTAATCTCATTATTGTTAAGCAATGGATAAAACTTCTCAATTCGCTCAATTCGACTTTTCTTTCTTCTTCTTAAATTTTGAGCGTCCGTCATCTGACCTTGGTTGTGTACCCGTCGAATTACGCTAGACTGTTCTGAAAATATCGGAGAATAACCTTTCAAAATACAGCGAATATATAAGTCTGTGTCTGAACCCAGTTTGAAGTTTTTGTCAAACAAGCCCACTTCATCAAAAAGTTGATGAGGAAAAACAACGGATGAAGGTGTCAGAATAAAAGTCTCAACTAACAAATGATGTATGGCTGATGTATATGTTTTCATATTGGGTTTTTGAATATCTACCTTTTTGCGATTATTCACGACATACCAACTGACTAGATTACTGACACAAAAACATCTGTCTTTCCCTTCTAAGGCTGAAATTTGAGATGATAAATAATTCGTCTCCCAAAGGTCATCAGAGTCAAGAAATGCAATATATCGTCCTTTCGCTTGATGAATACCCTGATTGCGAGCGGCAGGACATCCTATATTTTGTTCAAGACTAATTAAATTAATATTAGGATACTCTTTGAGTATAAATTCTGAAGTTCCATCCTGAGAGTTATCATCAACAACAATAACTTCTAAGGTTCCCTGATAATCTTGGGAAAATACACTCGCTAAGGCTTCCTTTAACATCGGAAGGCGATTGTAAGTTGGAATAATTACTGAAACATCAAGATCTTTTTTCATAGGGTTTAATGTGATCATTTTAAATTAGCTCTGAAATTTTTAGCTGTTTGATAATTTTTCACACTCTTGAAAAGGTCAGCTTACTTCGTATTCTATCTTGGAGATCATTTTTCATATTAGATAAAGCGTAACCCCAAGATGTATAATCAGCTAGCTTTTTTGAACATCTCAACCATTGCCTAATATTCTTTTGTTTGAGATATAATTTAGCATATTTTTTATATAAATCTCCATAAAGACGATTTTGAGAAACATTTAAGCTTCCTTTATTTTTGATTAAAGGATAATTTTTTTCAATGATAAATAATCTATTATTTATTCTCTCCTCTTGATTTTTAACATCCGTTGATTGTCCCCGGTCGTGTTTGCGTTGAATTGCCAGAGGTTGATTGGTAAAAATAGGAGTATAATTGGCAATCAAACACCGAGCATAAAAATCTGCATCTTCACCTCGCTTAATTTTTTCATCAAATAAACCGACATCTTGCAATACTTGACGGGGGAAAACAACACATGAGGGAATGTGAATAAAATTCCCCACCATCATATGATGAAGGGCTGAAGTATATTTTTCTAAGTCAGGCTTTAAAACTCGAATCTGTTTTTCATTTTTTACGGTGTTCCAAACCACGATATTACTCACACTAAAACACTTATCTTTAGCTTCTAAAGCTGAGACTTGAGTTTGAAGATAATTTTTTTCCCACAGGTCATCAGAATCGAGAAAAGCAACATATTTACCTTTTGCTACTGATAAACCTCGATTTCGTGCGGCGGCGGCTCCCCCGTTTTGCTTGAGACTAATCAAGTTAACTTCTGGATATTTATGACTAATAATTTCTGAGGTATTGTCTTGAGAATTGTCATCAACAACAATAGTTTCAACTGTTTCATTGAACTCCTGACTGAAAATACTTTGAAGTGCTTCTTCTAACATCGAAATTCGATTATAGGTAGGAATAACAACTGACACGCATGGATATTTCATAGAATAACCTCCTGTTTAGCTAGTTTGACTTAAATCGTGTTGCATCTGATGATATTTCCAAAGCTTTCCACGCTGTTCTAATAACTCTTGATAACTTCCTTCTTCTACAATTCGTCCTTGTTCAAGAACTACAACTTTTTCAGCCCGAACAATAGTTGAAAGTCGATGAGCGATCGCAATTACCGTTCGACCTACGGCTAATTTTTCCATTGATTCTTGAATTAATCGCTCTGAAACTGAATCTAAAGCACTAGTTGCTTCATCTAGAATTAGGATATCTGGATCGCGTAAAATAGCGCGGGCGATCGCAATTCGTTGTCGTTGACCTCCGGATAATCGTACACCTCGATCTCCTAATTTTGTATCTAACCCAAGAGGGAGTTCTTGGATAAAATCCAAAGCATTTGCAAAACGAGCTGCTTCTAAAATAGTTTCTTCTTCTATATTTTCTAAAGCATAGGCAATATTATCTCGAACAGTAGTATTAAATATAAAAGTATCTTGACTCACCACTGAAATTCTTCGACGGAGTGAGTAAATATCAAATTCTCGCAGATCTATACCATCGATCAAAATTTGACCTTGAGTAACATCATAGAAGCGAGGAATCAAGTTAGCTATGGTTGTTTTCCCCGCACCAGATGCCCCTACTAATGCTGTTGTCTCTCCTCGTTTAATCTTTAAGTTAATATCTTGCAAAACCAAATCCTTTCCATCATAACCGAAGTCAACCGATTGAAATTCAATCGCTTCGTTTAATTTAAAGAAAGGCTGAGTTCCATTTTTGAGATAAACTTTATCATCGGTTCTCAGGAGTTCTTTAATATTATCAATGGAACCTTGAAAACCACTGAGTCGGGTACGAGCATTATTAAGCTGACGAGTAATTGGCATTAACCGAAATAAAATAAATAAAAAGGTGAGTAATGAAGAAATCTGTAATTGATTGTTTGGAATAAAAATGGCAAAAGACAACAAGAGCATCCCAACTAAAATCAGGGTAGCTACTGCTTCAGAAATCGGCACTACTGAGGCACTATAAGTAACAGTATCATTTTCTGTTTCTAATAGTTTTTTACTGGTTTGGTAGAAACGTTTACGCTCGAAGTCTTCCGCCGCAGAGGCTTGAACTGTGTTGATTCCATTAATAAACTCGATTGCGGTTGCAGTATAGGAACCTCTAGCTTTTGTTTTCTCAAAACTAATTTCTCTAACTTTCTTAATAAGAGCAGAAACTCCTACGGTGAGCAAGCTAAATAGTAGTAACGAAAGAATGGTTAACTGCCAAGATAGTAACATCATCGAAATAATGTATACCATCAAGACCGAACCTCTTACTAATATAAAAAAGAAAAGTTGTACAGCTTGCATCAACTGTCCAATTTCCGAAGTAATACTGTTAATCAGTTCTCCCGAGCGAGTTTTGCTGAAAAAACTTAAGCTGAGTCCTTGAAGTTGTTCAAATATACGAACCCGTAAATAATATCCTAGATAACTCTGAGACAATCCACTATAGACTTCACTCAGATACATCATACTGGTTCGCGCTAATGTTGTTAGCAATATCAGGATAGATATTCGATAAATTCGCGCAATCGTTGTAGCATTTACTCCCAGTATCCAAATATCAAACCATTCAATTCCTGTACGGAGAGGTTCTGCATTGGGTTCAGTCAGGTTTTGTAAAAATGTTAAAAGAAATCCAACTCCAAATCCTTCAAAGATAGCTGCCAAAAAAGTAAATAGTATTGCTAAAGTCAGAGTTTTACGAAAATTTTTAAATTCTTTAAAGATAACAGAATTATCTTTCCAAATACTGGTCTTTTTAACTAGATGTTTGAAATTTTTTTTAAATTCTAGAGTTAAAGTCATATTCAAAAACTATCCTTGTATATTTTAGTAGATTAAGAAGGAAAATTTGGTAAATTAGCTGTAGTCTCGCCAGTTAACGATTGAGTGGGTTACTGAATTTGAGAGTTGACCATTTTTTTCTATATGAGCTACTTGGTTACTTTTGGTGTTGTTAGAAGCATTAGCTACAATTCCTACAACATTTAATTTTTTAAGCATTGTAGTTGCTTGATTAAGTTCTGTTTGAGTAATTTGATCGATTCGTTCGACGAGAACAACTCCATCACAAAATGAAGCCGTTTCTAGGACATCTACTGTTCCCAAAATAGGAGATGTATCTAATAAGATTAAATCATAATTCCTTGCAAAAATTGTCATCAGTTGTCGCATTTTATGAGAACTTAAAAGCTTCACGGGATCAGCAGGAATTGGCCCTCCGGTTAACACGTCAATACTCAAACCTAATACAGAAATTTGATTTAAGTGGGGCATCGAAACTTCATTTGATAAAAAAGTAGATAATCCTTGTTCATTAGAAAGATTGAGTTGTTCGTGGAGTGAAGGAGAACGTAAGTTTGCATCGATTAGTAAAACCCTCTGATGTAAGCGAGCTGCGCTGATCGCTAATCCGACAACTAAAGTCGATTTACCTGCTCTGTTTAGTGCTGAAGTCACTAATAGAGATTTGGGTTTTTTGGGTGAACTCAACAGTTGGATATTTTTGTAAATCAAGTCAAGAGATTCTCGAAAAGGAAGCCAATAAATAGTTCGTAAAATCACAGAATCTTGAGTGGAAGATTTACGGAAAGGTAGATTAAGAATGGAAAAGCTAGATTGAGCATGAGGAATTTTCGGCACAATTCCTAATAAGGGTATCGTAACCTTTTCCTTTAAATCATCAGAACTATGAACGGTATCATCCATACTTTCTCGCAAGAAAGCAGCAATCCCTCCGAGGAATAGTCCCACTACTCCACCCAAAGCTATATTCTTTTTTAGACTGGGTGCAATTTGTTGTCCTAACTGAGGAGGTTCTACCACTTGCCAATTGAACCCCCCCCGAGTAATTTCTAAACTAATTTCTTGCCTTTTTTCTAACAGTTGCTCAATAGTCATCCGTTGAATTTCGACTTCAGGCTGTAATCGATTGTAGTTAGCAATTTTACTGGGAAATTGATTTAGTTTTGTTCTCAGTTCTTCTTCACTTTCAGCTAAACTTTGTAGACGAGCTTGTAGTGTTTGCAATTCTGTTTGAGTTTCAGCGAGTTGACGAACTAACGCCTGATCGAGACCACTGAGTTGTCCAGTTTTGAGTAAATCTTCGGCTGTTATATTCAGTTCTGCTGGAATTCCCCCTAAAATTCGGACGATTTCTTGCCTCAATAATGCTAGTAAACTTTGACGCTGTTCGAGTAGCTTTTGAACTTCGGGATCAGCATCGGTAAATATTGTTCGTTGTTCAGCGAGAATAATTTCTGTTTGTTGAAGTTGATTTAATAATTCTTGATAACGAGAAGATTCACTTAAACGAGCTGTAATTTTGGCTTGTTGGGGAGAAAGTTCAAGTTGCTCTTGTAAGGTTTCATAACGGGCTTGAACACTTTGATATTGAATCCGGGTTTCGAGTAAATCTTTTTCTACAGTATTCAGTGCATCACTGACAGCTTGAGCTTGTTGTTCAGGATCAATCAGGTTTTCCTTTTCCCGAAATTCTTCTAAAGATCCTTCAGCTTGAAGTAATTTTTCTTGAGCAGTTGGTAATCCTTCATTGATAAATGATAACCCTTGCTCTAAACGAAGTTGATCTTGTTCAATATTATAGTCTTGATAGACTTTCTGCATTGCTGTTAATACTTCCTGAGTTTTAATCGGATTATTATCGGTGTATACTGCTTCAAAAACTCGAGTTTGAGTGTCTCCTTCTTCTATTTGAGATAAGGTTAAATTTTTCTCAATGTCTTCTCCTTCTATTAATGGATATTCTGATTGTAGTAACTTGGCTGCTTTTTCGGTAAACTGAGAACTTCGCATCAGTGTCAATTGAGTGGCATAATCTTCTTCCGAAGATAGAGTTTCTTGTTCTCCTTCTAAAGTCGTTTTAGCCGGAAAATTTGGCTGAACTAAAAGCTGCATTTTACTTTCATAAGTGGGTTCAGTATACCACTTTGTTTTTACCACGGCAATCGATAGAACGGTTACAAATATACTCAGCAGCCAAAAGCGTCGGCGCAGAATAATTTCTAAGAGTTTACCATACCCTAAATCGGCTTCAGAATTGTTCTCAGAAAAACTTGATGTCATGACCCTCTACCTAAGCAATTTTGGACTGGGGTTCTTCAATTATAATTCTTTGTCCACAAAGCTGTTTGAAGATAGGTTCAAGTTTCCTAAAAAATGCAGCCTGTGAAAACTTACTCACAGCATGATCTCGAATTCCTGAATAATTCCATTGAATTTGCTGGAATTTAATTAGCG
>CAZNCM010000039.1:22117-24555 GCA_964571155.1 uncultured Lyngbya sp.
GCTGTATAAAGTGATTCTGGTGTTTGCTCTTCAAAAAATAATCCTGTATATTCAGGAATTTGAGTATCTAAGACGCCACCCGCACCATAGGCAATAACAGGGGTACCACTGGCATTGGCTTCTACCGGAACTAAACCATAGTCTTCGAGAGCAGAAACAATTACAGCACGGGCATTTGCCATTAGTTCTTTGCGCTGTTCATCACTGACAAAACCTAAAAATTCAATATTTTCTTTTGCTAAAGATCTCAACGATTCTTCTTCTGGACCACTACCAATAATTTTTAAGGGTAATCCTAATTTATTAAAAGCTTTAATTGTGATATCAATTCGCTTATATCCTAAGAAACGAGATGCGACAAGAAAGTAATCTTGTTTTGAACTCGAAAAGAAAAACTTATTGGTATCGATAGGATAATTCACGACCATCGCATTTTTGTTGTAAATTTGTCGAATTCGCTTGGCAACTTCTGTCGAGTTCGCAATATAAAGATCAGGTTCCTGAGCATATTTATGATCGGCTTTTCTCATCGCCCGAAATACCTGCTCTAGAAATGGATAAAATGCTCGATATCTTTGATATTTTTCTAAGTAAGTTTCCGTATCCCAAAGAAAACGAGTAACATTATGACAAAAACAGATATGCTTGGCTCCAAGTCGCTTTCTAACTGCTTTCGCAAAGCTGGTACTACTACTAATAATTAAGTCGTATTCTTGTAAGTCTAAAGAGCGAAAAGCTCGATAATAAAATGGTGCTAGCAGTCTAAAGTTTTTGGATGCTCCCGGAATGCTTTGTAGAGCTGTTGTGTAGACAAGTCTATTCTCAAGGTTGATTGTTTCTCGAGGCTCATATAATGAAGTAAAAATATCTGCTTTTGGAAAAGCATGACACAGCAACTCAAAAACCCTTTCTGCTCCTCCTTTCTGAGTTAGATAGTCATGAACTAAGGCAATTTTCATAGATACATCCTGTCAAATATACTTTTTCTGAAGAAGTTTATTTTTTCTAAACCTTAAAACTTTTGATGGTCAAAATATAATCTATAGTTCCTGATCTGTCAACTTAAATTACTGAAACCGAAACAAGCATCTTTATTTATAGCTTAATTGAATTATAGAACATCTATTGATCTGTACAGTAGTATCCCAAAACTATAAATAGTTCATAATTTTAATCCTTGTTTTTTTCAGTTAATCTACATCATAGAGCAAGAGTTTTTTAATTGAGTTGTAGTTAGTACATCAAATTTTTTTGTGAAATAAATATACTTACCAGGATTATTATAACATGATTTGTACAATTATCAATAATTTTGTCCTGTTTTAGTTATATATATTTATACTAATAAAAATTTAATAAATCTAATAGTTGATTGTAAAGTCAATTAAAGTTTAGCTTAATTAATCTCAAGGCAATGCTAGAAAGCTGTTCATTTTTCTCCATAAATAGTGACTATTATTCGACGTTGACGCGGTTTAATATCACATTCTAAGTGAAAAATTTGTTGCCAGGTTCCTAACTCTAACTGACCTTGTTTGATCGGAACAGTTAATGAAGGGCCAAGCCAAGTTGCTTGTAGGTGAGAATGTCCATTACCATCATGCCAGGTTTGTTCGTGACCATAGTCTTGACTGGGTGGAATTAATTGATTTAGAATTTTGGGTAAATCTTTTTGTAATCCGGGTTCAAATTCAATTGTTCCAATTGCACCTGTACTCCCTATATTAAAAAGATGTACCATTCCAGTTTTAATACCAGAACTTTTAACGATTTTATTAGCAGCTTGGGTGAGATCTTGCATATCTCCATTTCCGGTTGTGCTAATTTCTATTGAATCTTGATGCACCATAGTGGTCTACGCTGTTAAGATTGTGATTGCTAAAAAATTAAGAGAGTGACTTTATTTCAAACTTTTTATCACCATTTTAGGGAACTTTACTCAGGACAAACACACTCCCTTCATTTCCTCGTCCAATTCGCATATTCTCATCTAGATAGGTAAAATCTAACCATCCTTGTTGAGTCTCAGGATTAATTGTAAAATCAATTCCTAAAAATTTTTTGTCTGTTTCAATTGCATTAATAAACTGATTAGGAGATTGATAACCCAAAAAACGCTGTAAACCGACGACAAACCGATTAAATTTAACCTCAACTCGTCGAGTTGATACCGATTCAAATTTAGCAACTACACTCACTAAGCCTTCTGAATACGGAATACCAACCAACTCCGCTATATTGTATATTTTACCTGTTTTGACTCGTATACATTGATAGACATTGCTAAGATTATAAAAGGGAAAACGATCAATT
Source organism: uncultured Lyngbya sp. (assembly GCA_964571155.1). Lineage (GTDB taxonomy): Bacteria > Cyanobacteriota > Cyanobacteriia > Cyanobacteriales > Microcoleaceae > Capilliphycus. The sequence goes on from CAZNCM010000039.1 coordinate 24,431, forward strand.
CCCAACAGTTCTTCACTACTGGTATAAAGTAATTTCCAGTTTCCATCCAAAAGTTCGGCTACTTGTAGAGGCTGAGGATAAGGATTATAATCTTCGAGTTGAGCGATTGCTGCTAAAATTGCCTG
>CAZNCM010000039.1:24565-25548 GCA_964571155.1 uncultured Lyngbya sp.
CTATCTCACTCGCTAATAACCCGCGATTTTTGCCGGAAATCAGCTCTAATAATTTTGATTTTTTCATCATTTCAGCACTTGTCGCTTCTATTGAATTATTACTAATCATTTTTAATTCAATAAGAATACCACAGCAATGTAACAGATCTTTAAGTCTAAAAAATCTATCTTAGGTTTGATTGATGAGACAAAGACTGGGGGTAACTCTCGTCAAAGTTCTAGGGGCTAGTCTCTTAAAGAAATAACTGACGCGATTTGCATCTGCTTCTTCTAGGTGTTCAACTCCAGCAATGATGATCCTGAACAGATTTTCAAGATTGAGTCAAAATATTCGCACAATTGTCAAGATTGTGTAAAGGTTTACAGCAGAGGTGGATGTTTGTATTTTTATAAGATATTCTGTATGTAGGATCAAACCGAAGTATAATTTATTCACAGTGTCTTGAGTGCTTATACTGATAATGCCTTGAATTTGAGACCTTCTCAGTTTAGTATTTAGATCTAAATAAACACATTACAGACTTTTGCTTGTAATGTCTCTAGGAGTTGAATACACTGGCTGTGTCTCTATCTAGTCCCATTCATCTAATTTCTGGCCTACCTCGTGCTGGCTCAACGGTGCTAGCTGCTTTACTTCGGCAAAATCCTCGCTTTCATGCTGGAATGACATCGCCTGTCGGAGGGTTAGTCAACCGAATGCTGGATGCGATGAGCGAGGAGAATGAGTTCTCCGTGTTCATTTCTCCTGAACAAAGACAAGACCTAATTCTCAGTATATTCTCTGCTTATTATCAACAGCAAATTGCTGAAAATAAAGTCATCTTTGATACAAATCGTCTTTGGTGCAGCAAGTTACCTCTGATTTGTCAGTTATTCCCAGAAGCGAAGGTGATTTGTTGTGTGCGTAATGTTGCCTGGGTGATGGATTCTCTCGAACGATTGGTTCGGCGGAATGCGTTTGAAATTTCTAGAATGTTTAGAAA
>CAZNCM010000040.1:0-17922 GCA_964571155.1 uncultured Lyngbya sp.
GTCTAGGGTAATTTTCTGTCCGGTGAACTGGCGTTGCAGCCGCATATCGCAGGGAGGGGGAGTTTAACGGGTTTATTGATAATCATATAGCCATTCTTTCTCAAGCATAACGTTTCTAGGCATTGCGATCGCGTAGCTTGTGTATCAGAACTCTACAATTTGCACTCAAACGCTAAGATTAATCTATTCTCTCCTAATACTGATGTTATGGAAGAAATTCTTGAGTTAAAAGAATTACTGCTCAAAGGCGATATCAAAGGTTCACTCGCGATTGTTGAGGAATTGGAAGAAATGAGTCGGGATGATATTATTAATAATATTCGCAGTCATGCTATTATTTTACTTCTTCATCTGATTAAACAACAAGCCGAAAATCGCACGACTCGCTCTTGGGATGTTTCCATTCGCAATTCGGTTCGAGAGATTAAGCGCAAAAATAAACGTCGAAAAGCGGGGGGTTATTATCTCAATCAAGATGAATTACTCGAAACCTTAGAAGAAGCTTATTTAAACGCTATCGATCAAGCTTCTCTAGAAGTTGAAGAAGGGCGTTATGATTCTAGAGAGTTAAAACAAAAAGTTAATCAAGAAGTGATTTTGCATCAAGGGTTAAATTTAATTCTCTCAGATGAAGACAATTAAATCATTATTTAACTGTTGGGGCAATGTTGTTGTTTCCAGTTGTTAATTTCATCGATAGGAAATTGAGAAAATAATCTAGATTAAGATCGGAATTCGAGAAAATATCGATCTTAATCTGACTGTTATATTAACTGATTATTCAATCTTTAGTCTAAACTCCAGTGATATTGTAGTTCTGTGCTTTCCTGTCAAAAAAGTTCTATTCAGTTTGGAGAACAACCCAACTCAGACGCGACTGCTTTTGTTTGGTTCGACTTAAGCACCTTTCCCCCAGAACCGCCTATTTTGTTGGCGTCGAGTCTTTCGTTACCGAGTCGTCCACAAGCAGCTTAAAGTCGTCACCGGGGTCCAGACCCAGTACCCTTTCCTTTATTGGTCAGAAACTCCAATGAGTATATTACTTAATATTCAAGCTTACTAAAAAGTATAAACCCAGCTAACTTTACCAAAAATTTAAAAACTTCTTCTGAATCTTTACAAAACTAGGTTGACTTTTTTGAAACTATTTATATTCGGTAAAACGCATAAAAACTGTTAATTGTCAATCTAGCAATTGGCATATTTTCGACAAGAAAAAGATGTAGACAGATTGTATATCAACTCATCCCGGCTATCTTTGATAAACTACAACCGCAAAACATAGTATTCCGAAAGTGATTGGTGTTTTCGTGAGAAAAAGTTTGGCTTAATGGTAATTTTGCATTTACAATAAAAAGCTAGCTGAGTATTTAATAAAAACTGACAATGGTATCATTCACTCCTAGCCAAAATTTGATCTGCATTGACGCTAAAGTTGAAGACTACAAATATCTTTGTCAGGGGGTTCTACTAGGGTCTGAGGTCATTCTCCTCGATTCCAATCAGGATGGGGTTGAACAAATTACGGAACATTTACGCAATCGTATTCGTCGCCATCCGTCATCCCCCATTCAAACATTACATATTGTGAGTCACGGTTCACCGGGATGTTTGTATCTGGGGAACACTCAACTTACTCTCGATACATTAGAGCAATATTCGGATCAACTCCAACAGTGGAGGGGTGCATTGACACCGGATACTGAAATTTTACTTTATGGGTGTGACGTTGCTCAAGCAAAAACTCAAAAACCGCATCCGCATTCTAATCTCACAGATCAATCACTATTTCCTCACTCATCTCTTTCACCTTTTATTCAAAAAATACAATATCTAACAGGCGCGAAAATAGCCGCTTCCTCAAGCAAAATCGGAAGTCAAAAGTTCGGGGGAAATTGGCAGTTAGACGTACAAACCGATAAGATTTTATCGCCTCTAGCCTTTACTGAGTCGGTTCAAGAAAACTATGCTGGAGTGTTAGCAACTTTTGTTGTGAATAGCATAGAAGATTCTACTGAAGTTCCCGATGATGATCCGACAACGCTAACATTACGAGAAGCAATAGAACAAGCCAAAACGAACGGTGAAGATGACACAATTCAGTTTTCAGAACTCTTTAATACACCTCAAACGATCGCACTCACAAATCAATTAAATATTGATGATGACAGTGGGAATAGTCTAACTATTATTGGCCCTGGGGCAAATAATTTAATTATTCAGGGTACTGGAACTGGTGGCGTTATTGAAGTCCGAACAGATTCTTCAACCGACGATCCAAGTCTACCCCCCGCTACAGTGACAATTTCAGGGATAACTGTTCAAGGTGGTGATCGAGGAATTCGACATCAAGGGAGTGCCAAACTTAATATTGATAGCAGTACGATTTCTAATAATATTGGGAATGGGATTGAGTCTAATTCTCTACTTGAATTAACCAATAGTCGGGTTGAGAATAATGGACGAGACGGAATTTCACTTCGTAGTAACGGTAATATTATTGGAGGGATAGGCACAGGAAATACGATTATCAATAATGGTTTTAGTGGTATTTTAATTTCCAACGAAGTTTCAGAAAATATAATTGTTGGCAACTTTGTGGGAGTCGATCCAAATGGTACTCCTGGCCCCAATCTAGGTAATGCAGGGATTTTACTCCGAGGTGCAAGCAATAATACAATTGGGGGAAGTAATCCCGGTGAAGGGAATGTTATTTCTAATAATAACCAGGGAATATTAATTAATAATATTTCTGTGGGCAACCGAATTGTCGGTAATATTATTGGATTAGATCCGACAGGAAGCACTGCACAACCTAACCAGAATAATGGTATTCTCATTCGAGATCCAGAGACTATTGGAACGATTATTGGGGGAAATACAATTTCGGGTAACACTGAAGATGGTATTTTTATTCAGGATGCTAGCCAAACGCAGATTCTTGGAAACCGAATTGGTGTTGATATAAATGGAACAACAGCTATTCCCAACCTAGAGAATGGAATTGAACTGCGTACTGCGACTGAGACAATAATTGGAGGTGGCAGCTTAGAAGCCAGAAATGTGATTGCGGGTAACAATACCAATGGTATTTCCCTAACGCGAAATTCTACAACCAACCAAATTTTAGGGAACTTTATCGGAACCAATTTAGCAGGAGATGCTGCTATTCCTAACACCATTAACGGTATAGAAATCAATGAATCTAATAATAATACTGTCGGCGGTAGTAATCCGGGTGAAGGGAATGTGATTGCGGGAAATACTACTAATGGTATTTTACTAACGCGAAATTCTACAACCAACCAAATTTTAGGGAACTTTATCGGAACCAATTTAGCAGGAGATGCTGCTATTCCTAACACCATTAACGGTATAGAAATCAATGAATCTAATAATAATACTGTCGGCGGTAGTAATCCGGGTGAAGGGAATGTGATTGCGGGAAATACTACTAATGGTATTTTACTAACACAAGATTCTACAACCAACCAGATTTTGGGTAACTTTGTTGGCGTTGCAACGAATGGAACCACAGCAATTGCTAACGGAACGAATGGAATTCTGGCAGATAACGTTACTAATAATACGATTGGGGGTACAGAAGCAGGAGTTGGAAATACAATTGCTTTCAACACGGGAGATGGCATTACAGTTGTTAATGATTTATCAGTTGGTAATGCGGTTTCGGGTAACAATATTTTCTCCAATGGGCAAGGTGATGATACGGCAATTGGAATTGATCTCGGTGATGACGGTGTAACAGTTAATGATGACTTAGATGCAGATACAGGCCCTAATACCCTACAAAATTACCCTCAATTAGTTTTCGCGGAACCTGTCGATAATAATACTGTTGTTATCGGTCAGTTTAACAGTTTACCCAGTACCACTTATCGCCTAGAATTCTTTAGTAACGTTGAAGTTGATCCGGTTGGTAATGGTCAAGGTCAAACCTTTATTGGGACGACAGAAGTTACGACTAATGCGGAAGGAAATGCAACATTTACGGCAACTTTACCGGAAACAGGTAATTTAGCGGGTCAATTTATTACTGCCACCGCAACCGATATTAATGATAATAATACCTCCGAGTTTTCTACTCCTGTAACCATCAACACACCGCCGGAAGTTACAATTACACCCACTGAGATTTCTTTACTAGAAGGTAATAGCGGTATTGTTGAGTATACCTATACTGTTGCAGTTGATAAACCGAGTACCCAAGAGATTGTTATTAACTATGCAACAAGTGATAACACAGCAACCGTTGCAGATGGTGACTATGTAGAAAATAGTGGCAGTTTAACCTTTGCTGCTGACCCTTTGAGTCCCGAACCTCCTGCGAGTCAAACGATAATAATTCAAGCTAATGGTGATGATACCTTTGAAGGGGATGAAGTTTTTAATCTGAGTTTAACTACAGAAAATACAGTCACCCTCCCTACTACTTTAGTCACAGGAACCATTGCTAACGATGACGCACCTCCTAGCATTTCAATTAGCGATATTACCGTTAACGAAGGAGATGGAATAGCGACTTTTACAGTCACCGCTTCTAAAATTAGTGGTTTTCCAGTCAGTTTTGATTATGCCACTGTTAATGGTACCGCAGGTGCAAGTTTAGACTATACTGCAACTAGCGGAAGTTTAACTATTCCCGTCGGAGAAACAACTGTTAGTTTTGATGTTCCTTTACTCGATGATGATTTAGAAGAACCGGATAAAAATTTTAGCATTAATCTGACAAATCTTGTGGGAATTGATGCCGAAAATAGTACCCTAACTGCAACTGCAAATCTTCTCGATGATGATGTTTCTCCGGTTATTAGTTTAGAAGCGGATAATATTAACTTTACCGAAGGGGGAGAGGCGGTTGCCGTTGCCAACAATATTACCATTACCGATGCAGATAGCACGAATTTAACTACCGCAAGCATTAACTTAGCAAATCCTTTAGACCCAGGAACCGAAACCCTTTCTATTGTTGGTTCATTACCTGCCAATATTACCGCCAGCGATTATAATCCCTTTACCGGAGAATTAACTTTAACCGGAGATGCGAGTTTAGCCGACTATCAAACCGCATTATCCCAAATTGTTTATAACAATACGTCTGCTACACCCAATACCAAACCTCGCGAAGTTGAGATTATTGTCAGTGATGGAACAAACCCTAGCAACACGGCTTTTTCAACGGTTAATCTTACCGCAGTTAATACTCCCCCAATCCCCAATAACGACAGTGTAATTACCCGGATTGATACCCCGATTACCTTCAATATTACCAATAACGATTTTGACCCGGATGGTATCATTAATCCGAGTACCGTTGAACTGGATGTAACAGGTTTAAATAATCAAGGAAGTGCCACGGTAGACGAACAAGGGAATCTCACCTTTACCCCTGAAACTGGGTTTACCGGAAGCGTTAATATTCCCTACAGCGTCCAAGATGACGGAGAAGAATCCGCAACCGCAGAAATTTCAATTACGGTTAATACCGACACCAATCAACCGCCTGTTACCCAAAATCTACTCACAGAAATTATTCCGAATACGGCGACGACCGTTGCAATTCCGGCTTTAACGGCAACAGATTTTGATGGGACGATTACGAATTTTCAAATTACCCGTTTACCTGAAAACGGTCAACTCCAACTCAACGGAGAAACGGTTACTGCAAATCAAACGATTTCTATTGAAGATAGCCAAAATCTCACCTTTATTCCCGAAGTGGGTTTTGTCGGATTAGCAGAATTTGAATACACCGCTTTTGATGATAATAATGCCTCCGATTTAACCCCTGCAATCGTTGTTATTCCGGTTAATAGTACCAATCAACTCCCCGTCGCCGCCGATAACATTGCTAGTCCTAACCCCGGTGATAATACACCCGTTCCCATTCCTGAACTCACCGCCACCGATGCCGAGGGTACAATCACAGCATTTCGGATTACCAAGTTTCCCACCAATAGTACCCTGTTATTAAACGGTCAACCGTTAACGACCCCAGAAATTGCCGTTGCAGACGCAGCAAACCTTAGTTATGTTGGCGGGGGGAATTTTACCGGAGATAGCTTCCAATATACCGCCATTGACGCTCAAAACACTGAAGACCCCACACCCGCCACCGTTACCCTCCCGGCGTTAACAACAGAGAATATACTCCCCGTTACCGCTGATAAAATTGGGCCAATTATTCCGAATGTACCTACACCGGTTGCTTTACCAGCTTTGGAGGGAACCGACGCCGACGGAAGTATTGCCAGTTTTACCATTACGGAGTTACCCGTTGGGGGTCAACTGTTACTCGGTGGGACAGCAATTGAAGTCAATCAAGTCATTCCCGCAGACCAAGCCGACCAACTCAGCTTTACTCCCGACCCGGAATTTAGCGGTTTAACCCAATTTAGCTATGCGGCGACGGATAACCAAGGCGGGACTGATGAGACACCCGCAACCTACAACCTGGTGGTCAACCTCACGAATGTACCGCCTCTACCCACCAACCAGGGGACGCCGTTACTGAAAAATGTTTCGACTCAAGTTCCGCTTCCGCCTTTAACCACTTTTAATACTGAAAATGCGGCGAGTTTTACCTTAGTTGAACTTCCCATCGGCGGACAAGTTTTCCTCAATGGTGAACCTGTTACGGTCAATCAAGTCATTCCTGTTGACCAAGCCGGACAACTCACATTTACATCCAATCTTGATTTTAGTGGTTCAACTGTTCTTAAATTTACGGCGACAGATACAGCCGGAATTACCTCTAGCCAAGTCGGAGAAGTCTCGTTATTTATTCTTCCCAATATCTTACCGACTGTTGAACCGTTAGAACTTCCCAGTATTCTCCCGACTGGCTTTGCTGTTTCTGTTCCCACCCTCGTTGGTAGTGACGAAGATGGTGACGTTGTTAGCTTCACCCTGCAAAATATTCCGAGTCCTTCTCAGGGTCAATTATTCCTCGGTAATACTGAAGTCTTTAACCTCACTCAAGTCAGTGCAATTACACCCGAACAAGCCGGAAGTTTGCGGTTTGAAGCCAACGAAAATTTTGTCGGAGATATTGTTCTCAATTATGTCGCCAATGACAACGATGGTCAAAGTTCAGAACCTGCTGAAATTAGTATTAATGTATTAGTCGGAACGCCCAGTATCGACTTTGATATTCCCGAGTCTGAACCCATTGCGGATGAAATCATTGTTCCTGAAATTCCGAATAATGGAACAGCGATTGAAATTCCACCTTTAACTGCAAATGATTTGAATGGAGAAATTGTCAGTTTTTCACTGCTGGAGTTACCTTTAGAAGCACAAGGTCAACTCTTTTTAAATGGTACTGTTGTTACTCGTCTTAGCCAAGTTACAGAAATAACAATTGAACAGGCTTCTCAACTCAGTTTTGTTCCGACTCCGACATTTTTCGGTCAATTTCAACTCCGTTATACGGCAACGAATAGTATTGGCATCCGTTCAAATGCTAGCCGAATTACCTTAGAAGTTCCGAGTATTTCTTCTCAAATTCTTACACTTCCCACTGATCTTTCGTTAGAGTTTTTAGCGTTTACCGCGACACTCGCCGGACTCTTTCAATCCTACACTTTCATTACTGAATCAATTGCTTTGAATGCGGTTGAAACTTCCATAGAAGGAACTGAAATTAACGACATTTTGATTGGGGTTGAAATCAGTGAACAAATTGTGGGTTTAGCCGGAAATGATGAAATTAATGCTTTTGGCGGAAGTGATAATCTTTTCGGTAATCTTGACAATGATACTATCAATGCAGGAAATGGTAATGATATCGCTGATGGGGGTAGCGGAGAAGATGTTCTCGTCGGGGGTTTTGGGAGTGATACGTTAATTGGCGGTTCAGAAAATGATTCTTTAGTTGGCGGTTCAGACAATCTAGTATTACCTGATACAGACGGTGAAGATCTTTTAGATGGCGGAGAAGGTGATGATACGTTATTCGGAAATCAAGGAAATGATAGCTTAATTGGAGGGGAAGGAAATGATCTAATTTATAGTGGGAAAGATAACGATCTCGCCAGTGGAGAAGCCGGAAATGATACCATATTTGGGGATTTTGGGGATGATAGTATTGTTGGCGGGGAAGGCAATGATTTCTTACTCGGAAATCAAGGGAATGATACGATTAGCGGGGGTGAAGGAAATGACTTTATCGCCGGGGGTCAAGATGATGATTTACTGTTTGGTGATGATGGCGATGACCAAGTTTATGGGGATTTAGGTGCCGATAGCGTTTATGGAAATCAAGGCAATGATAGCCTCTACGGTGGTGAAGATAATGACACTTTAATTGGCGGTGAAGGGGATGATTTCTTATCGGGTGATGAGGGAGATGATATCCTCTCCGGTGGCGAAGGAGCGGATATTTTTGCCCTCCTATTAGATTCGGGTTCCGATGTAATTGTAGACTTCGCTGAAGGTCAAGATTTACTCGGTTTAACTGTCGGTTTGAGTTTCGAGGAACTCACCATTGAACAGAGTGAAACAGCCACCTTAATTCGTTTTGAGGGTCAACTTTTGGTCACGTTAAACCGAATTAATTCAACTGTAATTACCGAAGACGACTTTACCACCATTTAAGCTTGATTTCATCTCAATAACCCGGTTTCTATGCAGTTACCGGGTTTTTTAGTCTCAGTTAACCCCATCTCAAATTTCAAAATTATTGAGAGACATCATTAACGAGGTTTGAACGTTCTTGAGAAACTTGGCAAAAATGAACGCAGATTAATTGAAATCTAATTGGGGTTTTATAGACCCTATATATTCAATTTCCAGAACGACTTTTCCTGATTCTGGTGGTCAAAATGAGTCGGTTCTGAGATTAAGGTTACGGTTTGACACTCCCACGAATTTATTCGTGGGGAATCTTTCAGCACTATTAAGAGCTTAAGATATTAAAATTAACATCCCAAATCCTCAATCGCTTAGGCGATGTCAAAACGCCCCTAGCCAAATCGTTAGGATTGAAATCAATCCCTAGCGAACTGGTTACTTTTCGAGCAATGTTTAATGCCCCGTTAAGATCAGCATTAAAGATTAATCCGGTTTTAGATTTATACTGTCCTCTGGTTATTCTTTTACCTGATGGTTTCCATTCTTCGGGTTTTTCACCGTATTTTGGGATCGCATCAAGAGCTAAAGAATCAGATTTGGAAGTGTAGCTTTCTTCTGTTTCTACAAACCTTAAACCATTTTGTTCGCCAAGTTGTTGGATGCGAGACTTTAACTTAGCAGTGGGTACAGAAACAAACTTTTGATTGTTCTTTCTACCCATACTTGATTGCTGTTTTTGACCTCGGTTCCAGCCAAAGATAACAGTGCCAATTTTGTTATCTAAACAGTGATCAATGACTAATCGCGCAGCTTTATTAACAGCGTCTCGCATCTGCCTGTTACGTTTTTCGGTCGTTTGGTCAAGTAATTTACACCAAAACCCTTGAGATTTTTGTTCTTTGATAGTCGCAATGCGCTTGTTGTACCACTGATTTAATGATTTTAGATGTTTACCATCAACAATAAAGCTAGTGCCTACATTGCTAACTGCTGTTAACCAGTTATCTAAACCCGGGTCTAAAGCCAAGAAATTATTTGGATTTAGATCAAACACAATAGGTTCTATATCCTCAGAAGTAATCCAGACAGCATCGAAATAACCCGCTCTAGGAACAATTTGAAGTTCTTTAACCCTTGACCAGATTAGATTGCTGGGGAATGGTAGATAGATGTACTGAAGATTAAACCAAACTTTACAGCTAGTTCCAAGTGGGACTCTAATTCCATTATCGGTAAACTTTAGCCATTTCTTAGGATATGAAATCTGAAATAACCCAGATTTTCTGTATTTAGGTGGCTTGGGTTTTTCAGGTAAACTACCTTGGCTCCAAAGTTTACTTAATACTTTAAACCCCTTAAAAGCTTCTCCTACAGAAATACAAGTTTGTTGTGCCGCACTCGCATAAATCGATTTGGCGTGAGGGTGATTTTTCATAACCGTTGACAACCAATGTCCGTTGGAAATTTTTCCAGTTTTGAAATACAACTGACGGGCTAAGTATATCGCACAGTTATAGAGTTTGTTAGACTCCGTGCAAAGATATTCCAGAACGGCTTTGAGTTCATTGTCTTCTGGCAGTCGATTGACTTGTGCGAAAAATTGTTTAACCATACAGAAATGTTAACATAGTTTTGTCGATAACCACAACACGGTCAACATGAGAGAAACTTCTCAAGGATATCGCCACGACCCGCATTCTGTAGGTTTGGCGACAGTTCTCCTTTGTTTTATACCTAAAAGGCGTAAGCCTGTACTAAAAGGTGCTATAAGGCAACGACTCAATGAAATATTTCAGTCTGTAGCGAAGGAGAAAGGTTGGTTTATCCGTTCAACAGAAATAGCACCTGACCATGTACATTTATTGATTGAGTATGACCCCAAACATTCTATTAGTGATGTCGCTAAAGCGATGAAAGGAAGATCTTCAAGATTACTTAGAGAGGAATTTCCCGAATTATTAAAATTACCTTCTCTCTGGCCTAGAAGCTATTTTTATGAAACCAGTGGAAAAATTAGCACAGCAAAGATTAAAGAGTATATTGAAGACAGGCATCACTGGTAGTATTTAGGCGACTAAAGTCGCTCGTGGCAAGTTTCCGCCCCTGAATAAATTCAAGGGGCTACCACTCTACCGGACTGTTTCCCGTGTTCCCTGGGAAGATAATGCCGGAGTTCGTAGGCTGTGGGTAGTCCTCCTAGCCCGGCTCCCACGATAACAACGTTTGCCATTTTAATAAATCCTGATATCAAAATCGAGATCTGAAGCCATTTTGAGACGACATCAGTCATTTTTCTTTTTCTATACTTGCTTATTTTACTTTATAGTTATAAAATCAAGCAATAATATTATATTGATGAAGTTCGCACTGTTCCCCTCTACAGGTAGATCTCAGTGCAGACTCCAACTTTTGATCGCCAACCCGAGGTAATTCAATGTATTATTTCAGCGTCGTTCTAGACTTATCCTTTGAAGCCGCCATTCAAGAAGTGACAGAAGCCCTCAAACAAGAAGGCTTAGGTATTCTCACCGAAATTGATGTACAAGCCGCCTTTAAAAAGAAGCTGAATGTTGAGTTTCGTCCCTACAAAATTTTAGGGGCCTGTCATCCCCAAGTCGCTTATCAAATGTTGCAAATTGACGACAAAGTGGGTGTTCTTTATCCCTGTAATGTTGTTGTTCAGCAGCGAACCGACGGCAAAATTGAAGTTTCTGCTGTTAACCCCGAAGCGATGTTTCAACCCGTTAACCAACCGGAAGCCCAAAAAGTTGCCGAATACGCTAAGGAACGAATGCAAGCGGCGATATCGCGTTTGGGAGTTTCCCAAAAAGTCGCTTAATTTTTGTGATCAACAATTTAATTAACTTTCAATTCACCCAATTTTTTTAATAAGGAAACAAAAATGGATGCTAATTTTTCCCAAGAAACCCCGTCTGTTTCTCGACGACAATTTCTAAATTTTTTAACCGGAACCGCAGTGGCGGCGACAGCAGGAACCGTTCTTTATTCAGGTAGTCAAATCTTCATTCCCAAAGCAGAAGGCGGTAAAGGAGATATGATGATCGCTAAAGATCGCCTGGGAAACATAATTCCTGTCCGTCAAATCTTAGCCGAACCACCGGGAACCCGTGCTTTAGTCGCCGGACTCGCAGGAGAACCGACTTATCTCACCGTATTAGAAAATAGCACATTAGATCCCGTTGGAATTGTTAATAATTGTACCCATCTCGGTTGTACTTTTCCCTGGAATGAAGTCGATCAACAGTTTCAATGTCCCTGTCACGGTTCCCGCTATACTGCCGATGGTGTCGTTGTTCGCGGTCCGGCTAACCGTCCTTTAAAACTCGTTCATGTTGCGGTTCAAAGCGACATCATTTTGATTTCTCCCTGGACAGAAATTGATCCTCGCACGAACGAAGTTCCCTGGTGGGTTTAACGTTTAAAATCCCTTCAAAATCCCTTCAAAATCATGTGGAAAATATTAGCCATTCTGCAAGAAAATTTAGTTTGGTCAATTCCGGCTTGCATGATCGGGGGAATTGTCTTCGGTGTCGTTTTCGATCCGGCTTTTTTAAAAGCTTTTATTGTGCCGCTCACCTTTTTAATGGTCTATCCAATGATGATTAATTTACAGGTGAATAAGGTATTAACCGCAGGAGATTAACGATTACCGTTTTCGGGGCAAAAGAAGGGGCAGAAATTGCCTTGATAATTGCGATGGGATACATTATTCAAGTGCAGTCGGCCGCCTGGTATGTCAAACTCACCGATCGCATTTTTGGTGCTGCCGTTGCTGAAGCTTGATCGCGGCTAAAGAGTGCAAGCCTCTAACTCACTGAAGTTAAAAACACTTGCACTCCTTGATTAAACAAATTAAGATTCGGCTAAAACTCTCGTCGCCGCAGCCATTCCAGCGCCCGGTGTAAAGCCTTCATACCCTAACTCTCGCAACGCCACTTCGATCGCAGAAACCGCAGTTAAAATATCGCGATCGCTGACAAATCCTAAGTGACCAATGCGGAAGATTTTACCCTTAAGATGATCTTGTCCACCTGCGAGGGCAATATCAAACTGTTTCTTGACCATAGAACGCACCTTTTCGGCATCGACAGCTTCTGGGGGTCGAACCGCTGTCACCGCCGTACTGGTTGCATCATCAGGCGCTAATAAAGGTAAATTCAATCCTTTCATCGCCGCCCGACTAATTTTTGTCAAACGCTGATGACGCTCAAAAATTTGTTCCAAACCTTCGGCCTTCATCATCCTCAACGTCGCCTGCAACGCAAAGAACAAATTCACCGGAGGCGTGAACGGAGTTGTATCTTTAGCCGCTGACTTGCGGTAAGGCCCCAAATCTAAATAGTAGAACCACTGGCGACCACATCCAAACCCCATTCATCGATGGGAATATTCACCGCCCCCAAACTGGTGACTGCATCAACCATGATCAACGCTTCCCCGTGGGCTTTGACATAACGGTTAATGGTTTCGAGATCGTTGAGGACTCCCGTTGAGGTTTCGCTGTGGGTGAGAATTACCGCCCGAATTTGTTTTTCGGTATCGGCTTCTAACTTTTCGCGGAATTTTTCAGTATCTAACGGTGTACCCCATTCGGCAGAAATGACATCCACTTCTAAACCATAGGCTTTGGCAACTTCAGCCCACCGTTCCCCAAATTTACCATTACTTCCGCATAAAACGCGATCGCCACGACTTAAGAAGTTAATGATTCCGGCTTCCATCGCCCCGGTACCGCTGGCGGTTAAGACCAGCACATCGTTTTGAGTTTGGTGTAACCACTTGAGGTTTTCGGTCACTTCCGCCATGATCTTGCTAAAGTCCCCACTGCGGTGTCCGATGGGGTGTTTAGCCATCGCTAGAAGGGCCTGTTCAGGAACGGGGGTCGGCCCCGGAATCATTAGCATTAATTTGTCATCCATAGCGTTAATCTGTGTGTCTATGTTTATGAGTTGATTATCGAGGAATTAGCTCTTATTCGCCTCTGGGTTAATCTCATTTAAAGACCAACAGGACTCCGTTGGCAAATTGGCGTGCAGACAGCTTTGCTCTAATTGCTTTTGTAGGGCGAGTGCTTTGCGAAGTGTGATGATCAGCTGATTGACTTGTTCATACTGTCGAGAATTGTGGTAAAGTGCGACTCGCGTCTTGCGTTCTAGCAGTTGTAACAGCAGTTCGTAATGAATGTAAGAGGGTAAAGGAATCGGTTCCATAGCGTCAGATTATAAGCTAATAATGTGGAACCTCAAAACTAGCATCTGATCAGCTACTTATAGTAGCCGATAGCGATCACATTAGGCTAGTCACGACCGATGAGTTGTTGTAATGCTTCTCCGGGATCGGGTTGCTTGATCAAAGATTCCCCAATCAAAACCGCATTCGCCCCCGAATTTTTCACAAGGTTAAGGTCATCTTGAGTATACAAACCCGACTCACTCACGATCAAGATCTCCTGAGATTTAATTTGCTCTTTTTTAGCGTCTAACAGTTGGCGAGTGGTGTCAAGATTAACCGAAAAGTCCTCTAAGTTGCGATTATTAATCCCGATTAAACTCACACCCTGCAAAGAGAGAACTTGTTCGAGTTCTTCAAGGGTATGAACTTCAATTAACGGAGTCATCCCCAAAGTCTTGACAATTTTAACAAAATATTGTAAATCTTGCTGAGATAAAATTGCAGCAATTAATAAAACTGCATCCGCTCCATAAATTCGAGCCAGATAAATTTGATAAGGATAGATCACAAACTCCTTACACAATAACGGAATTTCAACCGCAGCCCGAATTTTTCCTAAGTTCTCAAAGCTACCTTGAAAGAACTTTTCATCCGTTAATACCGAGATACAACTCGCCCCATTTTCTTGATAAGCTTGGGCAATTTTCACCGGATCAAAATCTTCGCGAATTACCCCTTTACTGGGAGATGCTTTTTTGACTTCAGCAATAATAGCGGGTTGAGTCGGACTCGCTTTCAACGCCCCCAGAAAATCTTTAGCCGGAGGTAAATTTTCAAGCTGACTCCGTAACTGCAATAACGGTAAACGTTCCCGTCTTCTATCAACTTCTATCTCTTTTTCCCAGACAATTTCTTCGAGAATATTTTGGGGTTGATCATCCGGTACTGCCACCGTATACAGTAAACTAGCGACATTCACAGACGGGTTCGGACGACGACGACGAATTTGCATTGTTCGGAATCAGTGATTTACCATTGTTAATCTAGGTAGATTGAGAAGATTTATTTATTCTCAACCCACCCGATATTTTACAGCCTAATGGTAACTTTTGGATCAGATTAATGCGTCGCACTCAAAGCCCGTTTATAAGCTTCATCCAACACCTCTGAAAGCGTCGGATGGGTATGCACGGAAAACGCCAACGTTTGCACCGACTGACGATGACTAATCGCATTTGCTGCTTCTTGAATTAAATCTGCCGCGTGGAACCCAAAAATATGAACCCCCAAAATTTCGCCCGTATCTTTGCGGTAAATCACCTTAGCAACCCCGTCGGTTTCTCCTTCGGCAATTGCCTTAGAATTCCCCTTAAAATAGGTTTTCACCGCAGCCACTTCAAAGCCTTCTTTTTCGCCCAATTCCTTCGCCGCAGGTTCAGTTAAACCCACATAACTAATCTCAGGATGAGTAAACGCCGCAGCCGGAATACTGCGATAATCAACTTGGCGATGGCGATCGCAAATGGTTTCTACAACTGCCATCCCTTGGGCAGATGCGGTGTGCGCCAACATCATTTTACCCGTTACATCCCCAATCGCCCATAAATTAGCAATCGGTTCGCCGTCAGAAACAACAGCCAAATCATCATTAACCGGAATAAAACCGCGTCGGTCTGTTTCCACCCCAACCGATTCTAACCCCAAATTTTTACTAAAAGGAATGCGACCCGTTGCCACCAAACAAGCATCAACTTCTAACACTTCTTCTACTTCTTTGGTTTTGGCATCGGCTAATTCAATAATCACCGGAGAACCGGGCGTTACCTTGACCGCCAATTTCCCGACCCGAGTCTCAATATCTCGCGGCGAAATTAACACCCGTTGGGCTAATTTAGCAATATCCGGATCAAAAGTTGGCATCAATTGATCCAACGCTTCAATCATCGTAATTTCGCACCCCAAAGCCGTATAAATATCGGAAAATTCTAAACCGATATAACCGCTGCCAATAATGGCTATCCATTGGGGTAACGATAGTAATTTTAGCGCCTCATCGCTGGTAAAAACCGTTTTGTGATCCACTTCAATTCCGGGGGGAACAAACGGAATAGAACCCGGCGCCAAAATAATATCTTTCGCCGTAATAGTTTTATCGCCCTTCGCTGTTTCAACTGTTACCTTTTGCGGGGCGACGACTTTTCCCCAACCTTGAATTACATCAACCCCTAAACGTTTGAGGCTGTTGGTCATATCGCCGCGAATTTTCGTGACAATATTTTCGGCGTGACCCGCAATGGTTCCCCGGTCAAAGCTAACCTGTCCCAGTTGAATTCCTAGCGTTTGTAGATGATGAGTATTGCGTAACTCTCGCACCCGTCCAGCAGCAGCTAACAAGGCTTTTGATGGGATACAGCCTCGGTTAACGCAGGTTCCGCCCATTTCTGCGACTTCCACGATAGCAGTTTTCAAGCCACAGCTAACGGCGTGGAGGGCAGCGCCATGTCCGCCAACCCCTGCGCCAATTATCACTAAATCGTAGTCAAAATCACTCACTCTACCTCTCCTGGTGCGATCCTTTATGTTCATTGTGAACCACAGAGGGGACAGTAGACAAGGGTGAGTTTGTCACGGGTTGAAATTCTACCCAATTCTGTAGGGGATGATGGCATCAGCCCCAAACCCATTGTCATTAAAGTTGTGATTAAAAAAGCTTGTTGTTGCGATGCAGGTACTCCCAACCTCGAACTGAAGCCAAGACGACCAACTGAGTCATAATAATTGTACAGTAATTAGTCAAGGTAAGGGAGGTTAATCTATGATTCAAATCTTACAACAACCGATTACCTTTGATGAGTTTATCGAGTGGCTACCATTGGTTTCTGAATGCCGCTATGAATTACATCGTGGAGTGATTGTTGAGATGCCAAAACCGAGGGGGAAACATTCAAAAGTGTCTGGCAATTTAGCTTACGATCTCGGTACTGCCATTCGTCAGGCGAACTTACCCTATTTTATCCCAAAAGAGTGCATTGTCCGTTCTCTCGATGGGAATTCTGGATATGAACCGGATATAATTATTCTCGATGAACCTGCACTGATAGATGAACCCGATTGGGAAAGCGGCTCTATAATTACTTTGGGTAAATCGATTAAAATTATTGTAGAAGTTGTTTCTAGTAATTGGCGCGATGATTACTTTATGAAGCTGGGAGAATACGAAGCTTTGGGTATCCCGGAATATTGGATTGTTGATTATGCTGCATTGGGCGGGCGGCGCTTTATTGGTAATCCCAAACAACCGACGATTACAATCGGTCAATTGGTGGATGGAGAATATGAATTACAGCAATTTAAAGTTGGCGATCGCTTATTTTCACCGACTTTCCCCAATCTAATGTTAACAGTTGAACAAATTTTTGGAAGCTAATAACTTGCTGGAGCATTACTGACCGTAACCCCGCATATAGTCTGGATTCGTTGAGAGATATCCTGGGCCTTCCCCTGCTCCAATCGAAGCCTGGGCTACCTCAAAAAATGATTGGGAAACAATTTCAGGTTCTGTCGTTTTGAGTTTCTGACGTTTGGCTTGTAGAAACTGTACAAAATCCAAAACCTGTTGCTGATCTTCGGGCGGTAATGCTTCTACAGTTTGTAAAATTTTCTCACTCAAATGAGACATGGTTATTGGCTCTAGAAGGAAGGATACCTATATTATGATAAACGAGTGCGATCGCCTTAACTTTCACGATTAACGGGGGAATTTATTCCACAGGAGTCCAAGGCCCAACTATAGATTCACCTTGTTTTTCTTTGGCGGCAAGTTCTTGGTTTAGTGTTAATAATTTTTCTAATATATCATCATTTTCATTAAAACCGTAGGCTTGCATAACCAACTTACTTAGTTTAGCATGAAGTTGATAAAGTTGGCTACTGGGTTCATAGAAAAAGGCGTTATAAAGTTGTGTGATTCCCCATTGTTTCTTTTGCATTTGTTCGCTGCGATATTCGTGCAGTTCTGTTGCTGTAACTCTAATTTGTTTGATTAATTTAGTATCGGGGTTTTGAGGAAAGGGGAAGGTTTCAAAGCAAGTATTGTGAGTGTAAGCAATATCCGCTTTAAGAGTTGACTTTTGAGCG
>CAZNCM010000040.1:17957-21441 GCA_964571155.1 uncultured Lyngbya sp.
CATCCAAATTCGATGAACTGAGGATAAAAGTACACCCAAAATATAGAAGTCATCTGAAGCAACAGCTTTAGTTTTGTTTCCTGGTAGCCAATCAGAAGAACAAGAAATAAAGATTGCCCACTTTGACACTTCTGGAACTGCAAAATACCCAGATAATGAAGCCAGTGCTTTCCTCATAGCGGGTCTTTTTTCACCGTACTTCCACCAATTTACTCTTGTCACTTCTCGACGATTTTTATCTCGTTCTGGCTTAACATTAGCCCTGACCCATTCAAAAGGAAGCTTGTATTCAATTGCATCCTCCAAACTCATATCATTAAAATCAATAATCCAGCGTTCGGGTTTTCCCAGAGGGTTTTTAGCGAGATTACTTCCCATCGAAAACAGCTTAATCACCTCTTGATTTTGAGAATCAGATTTTATCCACTGTTCGGCTTGTTGTTCGGTAATAATAAACCCTTTACCCACAGGAATAACACCTTGAAAACATTGATTGAGATTAGCCTTTAAACGCACAGCTTGAGAAACATCAATAACAGATTGTAGCGAGGAGTTAATCTGTTGAACGGGATGATTATCCAGATGATAAACCTGCGGTTGCTGCTTACACCAATTCACCAAACTAACATGAACATTCGCTTCACAAGACCAAGGTTGAGTAGAAATCGCCTCGTGAATATATCCGCCATTTTGGGTAATGTATTCTAACGCAGCTTTGCGACTTTTTCCTTGACTAATAGAGTTAGTTCCCACCAATCCCGCCCTACCCGTTTCACCAATATGATCATGCGCTAACCGAAACCAATACGCACAAAAATCTACCGAGTCCTTCACATCGGAAAACTTGTTAAAAACCCGATCAATATATTCATCGCCTAGCGTCATTCTCAAGTGTTTTCCGCCCAAAAACGGAGGATTTCCAATCACAGCATCCGCCTTCACCCACCGACTAAATAAAGCATCTTGACAGACAATATTTTGATCTAATGTATCCAAAGGTAATGCGGGTTCATTGGTGAGTTGATATTTATCAATGGCAATTTTTCGAGCAATCATCATCGTTACCCTAGCCAACTGGACAGCAAAGGGATTTGTATCCATTCCAAAAAATTGCACCGGAGTCACAAAACTGATCGCCGCCACAGTCGATTCTGAACGTTTCCGTGCGGCAATTTTATCCATTAATAGCCTTTCAATCCGTTTTAATTCTTGATAAGCCACATACAAAAAATTTCCCGAACCGCAAGCGGGGTCAAGTACCCGATATCCTTGCAATTCCATCTGCAAAGTATTTAATTCTCCGATAGTATTCGCCGCATTAATTCGGCCTTCCCAATAATCGCTAATGGTTGGTCGAACGATTTGACGAATATCAACTTCACTGGTAAAATGTATTCCGTGAGCGTGGCGTTTTACCGGGTCAATCGCACCTTCAAAAATATTCCCAAAAATAGAGGGTCGAATATTGCTCCAATTATCACGAGCGCAAGTATCTAATAAGCCGAGTTCTTCTGAAGTTAAATCAATGGCTTGTACGCTAGAAAACAACCCGCCATTAAAATAATTAACTCCTTTATACCGTCCTGCGGGTGTAACTCCGGGTAGATTCATCTCTTTAAACAAACCGCCCAAAATATCGTAGGAACTTGCTTTTTTATCTTTACAGTCTTGAACTAAACCTACAAATAAATTAGAGGGAAGTAAACCCCGATCTTCTGAAAACATCGCCATTACACATTGCAATAGAAATCGCTGAAGTTGTTCTTCGTTAAAGTCTCGAAATCCCGTTTTCTTTGCTCTTTCATAAATCAGTTGATACAATTCCCCCATTCTTCTGGCGGTGCGTTCAGTAACAGCAACTTGGTTATTTTTGAAAACGGGAGACTGACCGCCAATTTCCATAAAATTAAACGCTCCCATGCGTTGGGGAAGCTGTTCTAACAGAACTTGATCGACGGGTTCATCGACTTGGTTTTCAAAGTCAAATATCCAAAATTCATCAAAGTTACAAAGGATTGCATATCGGGGTCTGTTGGGAGCAATTCGCATCCAATAGCGTTCGAGTTGAGCGTAGTGTTTGTTGAGGTTTTCTCTCTTTGATTTCATCTCAATTAAAACGCCGGCAACACCCGCACGTGATCGCCAAACCAAATCAGCAAATCCTGTTTTTCCCTTTGCACTTCCTTTTGTTAAACGGTCTTCAAATTCTGCGCCCACTTCTTTCGTTCCTGAGTGTCCAAACGCCTGAAAAAACTTGGTCAGAAAAGTTTGAGCCTCACTTTTTTCATCGCCTCTGAGGTGTTGCTGACAATAATTGACAAAAGACTGAAGGCTTTCGGGCGTTGCTGGCATTGAATTGACTCCGGTAATTCACCAAACTGCCATCAATTATTCTAATAATTCTTGTTTTATTTCTAATTGCTGTTGGCTGACTGACGCAATTGATTCGGCAGTTTGATAATGCTTTTTTAAAATTATAGCAAGAAAGGGTTTCAACTTAATACAAATATTTTTATCAATTACGCAACGCAGGCAGTTCAACACAATAATTGAACAGATTGCGATCGCGTCGGCGCAAGCCGTACCGCCATTAAGCCTATCGCTTTTCCTTGTCGGTTGGGTTGACCCCAGGAAACCCAATATATGTTTTTAATTACAATCCAAAAATTGAACCGATAGCCCTAAAGAACAGTGATCCCTTTCTGAACGCTCATCAACTGAGTTTCATCGTAAAGATATGGTTTCTCTGTAGTGTGATGATGATTGGGTGAAATCGCCAATTTAAGGCTATAATAAATATGTTTTCACCTAACTATCAGTTATGCTGCGAGAACAATTGAAACAGCAAATAGACAGACTCAATGAAGACCAGCTTCAAAAAATCGCCGATTTCATCAACTTAATTCAATCTCAGTCCGAGCAATTGACATCATATAAAATTCCATTTTGGCAAACAGCAACACCCGCAGAACGGGCTAGGGAGTTTCGCAATTGGGTTTCTCAACTTCCCAGAACCAGTGTGAGTTTATCTGATGAAGCATTTAGCCGCGATCGCATTTACGAAGAATGACAAAATATCTACTAGATACCAATGTTATTCTGCGTTTTTGTAATCCTTCTGACCAGCAAAATCATCTCGCTACAGAAGCAATATTTTGTTTGCTAAACCGAGGGGATGAATGTTTTATTGCAACACAAGTATTGATTGAGCTTTGGGTAGTTGCAACCCGACCCGTTGAAGTGAATGGCTTGGGATGGACTACAGAAAAAACGCGAAACACAATAGACCAGCTTATTATTCGCTTCCCATTACTAGAAGAATCCTTACAGATTTTTCCCCATTGGCTAGACTTAGTTACAACTCATAAAATTATGGGTAAACGGACTCACGATGCCCGTCTGATTGCCGCTATGTTTGCCAATGGAGTTACACATCTTCTGACGTTCAATCCCACTGATTTTTCAATCACATCAAGCATTACAG
>CAZNCM010000040.1:21528-25227 GCA_964571155.1 uncultured Lyngbya sp.
CCATTGATATAGCGATTATTCACCCAACCTACAAATGGGGTAAACTTTTCATTGGGTGGAAATCCATCAACCAAGGCGACAATTTTAACCCAATTTCCCCGACGAGAAACCGCCCGCACCCCGTCACCCCGTTTCAGTTGTAAAACCACTTCGCTTTTTAAGTCTGGATTTTGACGAATATTGACTTTGCTATTAACTCGGTTGGTGATAATAAATGAACAAAAACTATTCTCAGCTAATTCTTGAACATAATCGGGGTTAGACTGGGCGATAGGTGTCATTTTTTGAGATAGCAACACCTTATTTTTCGGGTCAAAAACCTTTAAAGTATACTGGCTTGTATTGCCTTGGGGAATCATACTATAAGTATAACCGTTGCGTTCCCAAGCGTAGCGTCCTTGAGTATAATTAGAAGCGCTCGGAATATAAACACAACGTTCTTTCGCGTCGCAACCGAGGTAAGAAGCAGAACTTCCCGATCCATCAATTGTAACGGTAAAATTACCGCCCGTAAAGGTGTCAGCAAAAGCAGGAGTGACTAAAAATGCACTGGCGATCGCAGCGAATGTTAAAGTGTTGAGAATTGATGTAATTTTGAGTTTCATGGTGATGGTTCCTGGTTAAATCAATTGAACTGATTCTGTTTTCACCTGAAATATCTGTTCATTTTGAGAAAGAGAGACAAAAATTCAATTGTCTGCAACCCCAATAGCCATCACTTGATCAATTCTGCACTTTCAAGAGGATGAGAATAGGACAGTTTGACTTCTGTCTATTTTTCAGGTTCAGCTTGTTTGTGTGGTGAGTTGAGAAGATTTGCAGAGTTTGGCTAAATCCTGTCGCACAAATAGAGTACAATTAAATTGTGATTGACGCAGTGATTGGCAAAAGTCGGATTATTGTTATTGAGCCTTTATTGTTGAGCTTGCTTCGGGAAAATAGCAGGAACTTTATCAACAGTAATCTATCCAAAGTTTAGTTCAGTTTTACTCAACTGAATTCAGCTTTACTGTCGATTTTTGTTAACAACAACTAGCGAGACTGTTATTAACGGTAATCTATCCAAAGTTAAGTAAGTTTTAATTTCAAAATTGCATCTAGAGATAGACTCTATACTGTTTCAGAGTTGATAACTTATAAGGTAATTAATTTATTTTGAAAAAAGGAGAAAAGTAAATGTCTACTGAAGCTCGTGGATTTGCTTCAATGGATGAAAACAAACAATGTGAAATCGCTAGTCAAGGCGGTAAAGCTGCCCATGAAAAAGGAACTGCTCACGAATTTTCTTCTGAAGAAGCTAGCGAAGCGGGTAAAAAAGGCGGAGAAACAACCAGCCAAGACCGTGAATTCATGTCGGAAATAGGTAAAAAAGGCGGAGAAAGCAGCCACTAATTAAGTAATTTTCGATTTCAATCATGGATTGACGGATCGTTTTTCCGCTCTAAACAAGGGAGTTTAGCATTGGTGAACAGGTAAACTTTTGAACGAAACTTTCCGATCAATGAATAGACTAAAACTCCTTTGAAAACTTTACATTCGGGTGAGTACAGAAACCTTATTAATCTTCTCAGCATCTAAACCTTTCAGTTCATCGAGATGTAACCATCCCTCTTTGACTAACTGAGCAAAGGAAAAAATTAACAGAGAATCTCTGTGATCATACTTACCATCAATATCATGTCTTCTCGCACTTAAAAAGTCATGTAGAAGCCAAATATCATCAAGCTTTGTAATCTCGCCTGCTTGGTCTCGAACAACTTTGATTAAAGCTGTAATTTCTCGCTGATAAGCTTTTTCAAATGCCTGCCGAGCAATTTCTTTCTCGGTGGTAGACCACTCAATATCATTCACGGGTATTGTCAAACCTAAAATATCTGCAACCATCTATTTTAACCGATTCTACGGTTAGCCTCCAAATAAAAGAGCGTCCTTTGTACTCAGACGCTCATCCCAAATTAAACAGTATTTTTGCTTAATTTTTCTCTAACGAGCAAAGTTTAATAGCTCTTTAGGTGAAGCTAACAAATCAATTGCAACAAAGAAAATCTTGTTTTCAGCATTCAGTAAAAACCGCCAAGCAATATTCATACCCACACCCGCACCGAACCAGGGAGTTTGAACTTTACCTGTGACTTTGATTTGAGTATAACCCTCGTCTGCGGGTTCAGTAACGCCTCGCTCTGGGATTAATTTAAGATTCTGACATTCTTCTTGGAAAAACCGTAAAACCGCTTCTTTCCCAACAATGGGTCGGCGGAAAGGAGGCTGCAACGCCCCATCGGGTACAAATAACTCAATCAACGCATTAAAGTCATTTGCATTCAAATTATTCATGTATTCCAATACCGTTGCATTGGTAACGCCTTCAATTTTAACCTGAGTGCGCTTTGCCATATCCGTCGGGGGAACAACAGGTTCAGCAACACGGGTGTAACTGCCTAATTTACTGGTATCAAACCCCATATCCACAACCGAATTCCGCAAAACGGTAATTTGTTGACCCGACTCTAAACCCCGAATGGCTTGTAATACCGCCGCCGCATTTGCAGAAAGCTGATAGCCCTCGGGAATGGGAGCGACAAGTCCTTCATCCATCCATTGTCCAAGCTGATACCAAAAACCAAGTTTGATATTTGCAGACCAAGTTGCGTAGGTGCGACAAAGAGGGGTATCTGCACGGTTTGCTAAGTCGCACATTGCCTGGGATTGTTCTTGAGGCCCCATTTTGCGAATTTCATTGAGTGTGATCTCAGCAAACTGCATATTTGCCGCTCCAGGAGCCGCAATGGTAATGGTTTTACCCATTTCAAGATAAGCAAACCAAATCAAAGCCAGTTGGTCTTCTGCACTGAGCTGAGTGAACCGAGCAATAGTAGCAGGAACGGTATCAGCCGCCAACGTGTTTGGGAAGATGTTACGAGCTGAATCGATTGAAAATGGCATAAATTACCTTGTCAAAGTCCAATAAAGGTTTAACTCTATGCTTATGATCGCAAGTGTGATCAAACCTACCTTTAGAATAAAGGAATATGCACTCCTAAATCTAAAGAATTGAAATTGGGGGTAATATTTTTAAGGGAAGGGGTGGCCCGATTCGTCCCTGATAGCCGAGTTAAGAAATTAATCGAGTTGATAGGGGAAAATTAACATCCAAACTTCGGACAACTCCGGGCCAAGTGGAACTTGTGGAGTGAGTTGTTTGTGAACCCGGCTTCAACTGTGATCAGTTTTTAGGGTCGCAAATTACTGAATCATGGGTCAATTGATTGATTAACCCGAGAGGTCGATGCTAATGATACGAGGGCTAAAGTTAACCCCGATGGATGTGTAAACTTCAGCGTTTATACCCCGACTATTGCGGTTAATTCTGGGATAACCATTGCCTCGGGAGAGGTCGAACCACTTAAACCAGAAAAGAAGGGTAATTTATGAATAATCCCGACATAAATTGCTTTAATATTTGCGTTCTTGGGGTTCAAACCGAGTAATACTCACCGGACGATAAGATAAATCAATACCAGCAGGTGAATAGTAGGCGAGGGTATGCTTCAAGAAATTCGGATCATCCCGTTTCGGATAATCCTCTCGACTGTGCGCCCCTCGACTTTCTAAACGGTTTAATGCTGATGTCAAAATCATCTGACCGACAATCATAATACTCCGCAATTCCAACGCTTCAATAATCTCCGTATTCCAAAC
>CAZNCM010000041.1:0-220 GCA_964571155.1 uncultured Lyngbya sp.
ATTTACTCCAGCTTCTCAACGATGGATTTTTTCATGCTGATCCTCATCCGGGTAATATTGCCGTCAGTCCAGAAGGACAGCTAATTTTTTATGACTTCGGGATGATGGGACAAATTACCTCAAATCTGCGGGAAAAGCTGATGCAGACCTTATTTGGTATTGCTCAAAAAGACGCAGATCGGGTGGTTAAGTCTCTGATTGATCTCGGAGCTTTAACGCC
>CAZNCM010000041.1:230-520 GCA_964571155.1 uncultured Lyngbya sp.
AGGCGATATGGGTGCCGTGCGGCGTTCAATTCAGTATATGCTGGATCACTTCATGGATAAGCCCTTTGAAGAACAGTCTGTGGCGGCGATCAGTGATGACCTCTACGAGATCGCTTATGATCAACCCTTTCGGTTTCCGGCGACGTTTACCTTTGTGATGCGAGCTTTCTCGACACTCGAAGGGGTGGGTAAAGGCTTAGATCCAGAGTTTAATTTTATGGAGGTCGCACAACCGTTTGCGATGCAACTTATGTCAGAAACAAATCTTTCGGAAACCACCAACAGTCTTT
>CAZNCM010000041.1:530-2022 GCA_964571155.1 uncultured Lyngbya sp.
TTGGGCGTCAAGCCGCTCAAGTCAGTTCAACGGCTTTAGGTTTACCTCGACGCATTGAAGACACGCTTGATCGACTCGATCAAGGGGATCTACGGATGCGAGTGCGAGCCACAGAAACTGATCGCATTTTGCGCCGGGTGAGCAATGTTCAAATGGGTACTAATTATGCGCTGCTCACAGGTGCATTTACCATCTCAGCAACGCTGTTATTCATTAGCGATAAGGTTTGGTTGGCTGGAGTTGTGGTTTTCCTGGCTTTTATAATGGGTATTGCCTTCTTCCGCCTGTTAAGACGGATTGATCGCTTTGACCGAATGATGTAAAAACGGTAAACAGAGAACCTGTAAACCCTAAGTACAGTTAACTCTTGCAGAGCTTAACCTTGAACTCAAAATCTGGGTTGCAAGTGGTATCATAATAAACAAAATTGATGCCGAGTCTGGGATATAAGCAAAGTGTTTTCTTGCGTTTACCTAACCGCTCAGGGGTGATTGAGTTAGGAGTCTGCATCTGTATTCTCCTAAATTTAGGTTAAGATTAATACTTCTAGGGAGCTAGCTCAAGCAGTTAAACTATTCGTTTATGAAACTCGATTTTGCGGGTCTGACGGATACAGGAAATGTTCGTGCCGTTAACCAGGATGCCTTTTATATCGATCCTCAAGGACGGTTCTTTATCGTGGCTGATGGCATGGGAGGACACGCCGGAGGGCAGGAAGCGAGTCAGATCGCCGCTCAAACCATTAGAGACTATCTCAATACTCATTGGGATAATCCAGATGTCTGTGCTTTGCTCAAAGAAGCTTTTCTGGCAGCCAATGAGGAAATTGTGCGCGATCAGCACGCTCATCCTGATCGATCAGATATGGGAACAACCGCAGTTGTAGCTTTGTTTCGAGAGGGAGGTCAGACTTGGTGTGCTAATGTTGGTGATTCTCGAATCTATCAACTGCATCAACAAGAACTTAAACAAATTACAGAGGATCAAACTTGGGTCGCCCAAGCGGTCAAGCGTCAAGTGCTGACCAACGATGAAGCTCGGATTCATCCTTGGCGTCATGTCTTATCTCAGTGTTTGGGACGAGAAGATTTATCATTTGTTGAGATCGAACCGATTGAGGTGGAAGTCGGCGATCGCTTACTGTTGTGTAGTGACGGACTGACCGAAGAACTTGATGATGATGTGATTACAAATCAACTGAAATTGGCTCAAAGCTGTGAACAGATTGCCAATATTTTAGTCAAGGAAGCCAAACAACTTGAAGGACGAGATAACATTACTGTGATTGTCATTTCGGTTGAACCGACTTCATCGGATAACAACAATTCGTGATTGAGAAGGGATAATGGTTCGTGTCATTGGTCTGATTAGTGGTACCTCTGTCGATGGAATTGATGCTGCTTTTGTCGAAATCAACAGTTCCTCAACTCCGATGCAGCTCCAACTGATCGCCGCCCAAACTTATCCCTATTCACCAGAATTGCGATCGCAA
>CAZNCM010000041.1:2032-2706 GCA_964571155.1 uncultured Lyngbya sp.
CCGTTTATGTGGAGGTGAGTCGATCTCTATGGCGGAACTGGCTCAACTTGATGATGCGATCGCCATCGCATTTGCTGAAGCTGCACGGGCGATTCAAGATGGATTTGAATCGGGGGCGACATTAATTGGTTCTCATGGTCAGACCGTTTATCATCGTCCACCGGAAGGTAATCAGTTAGGGTATAGTCTTCAGTTGGGTCGAGGTGCTGTTATTGCCCAACGGACAAATCTGACCACAGTGAGTAATTTTCGGGTTGCCGATATTGCGGTTGGAGGTCAAGGAGCGCCGCTGGTTTCTCGGGTTGATGCTGATATTTTGAGTCATCCGACCTACAGGCGTTGTGTGCAGAATATTGGTGGCATTGGGAATGTCACTTATCTACCTCCTGATGCACTCCATTCTTCAGAGCAAATTATCGGTTGGGATACCGGACCCGGAAACAGTTTATTAGATTTAGCGGTACAATCGTTTTCTCACGGTACCAAGACCTATGATCAAGGTGGGGCTTGGGCGGCTCAAGGTACAGCTTGTATGAGCTTAGTCGAGCAATGGCTCAAACAAGACTTTTTTCAGTATCCTCCTCCGAAGTCTACCGGACGAGAACTTTTTGGTCAAGATTATCTGCAACAGTGTTTAATAGCAGCTCAACCCTACAATTTAAGTGAAGCTGATT
>CAZNCM010000041.1:2755-15969 GCA_964571155.1 uncultured Lyngbya sp.
GGAACTGACCACTGCATCGATAGAACAGAGTTATCGCCAGTTTTTACCGCAAATGCCGGATCAAGTTTTACTTTGTGGGGGCGGGAGTGATAATCTTTTTCTCAAACAGAGTTTACAACGGCGATTAAATCCGATTCCGGTGATGACAACTTCTGAAGTGGGAATGGATGCCAATTTTAAAGAAGCGATTGCGTTTGCGGTGTTGGCCTATTGGCGTTCTCAAGGAATAGTCGGTAATTTACCGGAAGTCACGGGTGCTAACACTGCCGTTCGATTGGGGGAAATTCATACAGCCTGGGGAACCCACGTGGTACGATAGAGGCGCAAGGATAGGTCAGAATCAAGGATAAGCTTGGTGTGTCTTTCTTTCGTTTAATTGGCTAGAACCCTCGCGTGCAGTAGAGGATATCATTGTGGTTCACACATTTCTCATCCAACCAGGTCAGTGGATGGTGGAAGGAAGTTGGATAGACCGAAATCAACTTCCCATCACTGTTAAAGGAAAAACTCTTGTGGCTTGGAATCAAATGGAATGGTTCAGTATGGTGACAAAGCTGATTTTTCCCGATAGCGATCGCGATGATATTATCCTACAGTATCGGGGACGACTTGATACGAATGAACGCCAATATACCTTTGTATTACAACACAGTGAGTTGGGAAATATTGAGGGGGAAGGATTAATTGGCCCTGAGTCGATTGTGCAGCGGTATTGGGTATTAGGAGATGAACGACAGCGACGCAGCGGTTTTGAGACTTTACGCCAGATTGACTCGGATCGATATTACTACTCTAGTGGTATTATGGCGGGTCATCATCTGAATCTGGTGAGTGTGATGGAAACGGTTTTAGAGCGTAAACCTTGATTGCTCAAACTTAACTTTACCTATTTGTGGAGTAGTGAGGTCTTAAAAGTTAGGTGAAGGGATTTAAAGGTCGAGAATTGACAAATACACTCAGAAAAAATATTAATTTCAATGTAAAATCACTTCAGTCCTCATAAATGGTCAACCGTAACTGAAAATTATATGCCAGTTGATACCCCAGTACCCCAACTTGTTTCTACTGTGAGAAAAAAGTAAGAGATCGAGGTTGCTCAACGGCAAACTTCAAACTCTACTCTTGGTCAGAGCCAGGTTCTAGTCCCCATTGATACTTGAGAAAGTGCTGATACATATTCTCTCGTACCATCATTTGTTCGTAAAGGTTAACCAAAAATTCTTGAGCCTGTTCTCGACTCATTTGATTAACCTGCATTTTGAACGAAGACAAATTGAACTGTTGTTCGAGAGAAAGTTGACTGGGTTGGTTCATCTTGGTTCTCCTCATTAAACTTAGAGATAGTTACTCCTGATGGAGTGGGGTGGATTTTGTCGTTTAATCACAGTTGAGACTAGAGGGACGATAGTCCAAATTGGATATCGTTGATCCTATTATTACAAAAGGTAACAAGAGTTTGACAAAATGACCACTTTTCCTAAAAAAATAATCTACCCCTAACATAGCAAATACTATTGGCGATGTTGTAACACAGGATACTTGCTTACAGGATATCCTATTCCCCAGATAGTCCTACCGTATTGAGGGGAGTGGCAAACCCGTACGCCGGAGGTCGGGAGATAGGGAACAGTGACCCGTTTTAACGACTGACTTCTGACTTTTGACTGATCTTAAGAACAATCATTTATTATGGAGATCATAATGCAAAAACTGATTACACCTCAAGAATTAAAACAAAAACTTCTCGCTACCCTCCAGTCGGTTTCTTCTCAATTCCCAGGCGTTGAGGGTGCGCCAATTACTAATCAAAAAATAAAACCCGATCTTGTCCAAGAAATTGAAGAAATGGTTGTGGAGTTAGAAGCAATTAACCCTAACTATCGTCCTTTATTGTTTAACCCTCAACTCCTTGATGGGGCTTGGCAACTTCTCTACTCAACAGCACGAGAAATTCGCAATCTCTCTGCACTACCACTGGGCTTAAAGGTCGGAAAAATTTATCAAGTTATTGATGTCGCTACTCAGTCTTTTTGTAATCAAGCATTTGTTCAACATTCGTTAGGGTTGATTGAGGGTGAAGTCAAAGTCACCGCTCGTTTTGAACTTGTTGTTGATGACAAAAACTTACCCGATAGGCGTATTAATGTTTATTTTCAAAACCGTTATCTTGGTGTTTCTAAGATTATCGGTATCAACACTCCCTCGTTAAATCCTGCTCGTATTGTACCCGCTCGCGGTCCAGTCGGACGAATTCCGAGTCTTGATATCACTTATCTCGATGAAACCTTTCGCATTGGTCGAGGAGGTGAGGGGAGTTTGTTTGTTTTAATCAAAAGTAATCTTGACTGAAATCAATAAGCTGAAAACCAATATTATGGGATTGTTTTTTTGTAGAAGTTAGAAGAAAACTAAATTCTGAATCCTAACCCTTGATATCTAACACCTGATAAACATCAACCGATTTTTGTCGGCCTTTTAACTGAACATGACCAACCAAACTCGTAGAAAATAGATCCTTAATATACTGATAAGTGTTATCACTAATTAATATGCGACACAATCCCTGACCAAAAGACTTATCATAACTCTCCAAACGGGCTGCCACATTCACCGTATCGCCCAACGTGGTATAATCCATCCGTTGAGAACTGCCCAAACTTCCCGTTACCACAACCCCGGTTGCAATTCCAATTCGCATCGAAACGGTCGGCTGTTGATTTTGTCTCCATTTTTGATTGAGTGAGCGCAATTTTTCCGCCATTGCAACGGCACAGGAAACCGCTAAAATCGCATCTTCAGCAATTTCTGACTCTTGAGTTCGAGGTAAAGGCACCCCAAACCCTGCCATAATTGCATCACCAATAAACTTATCAATAATCCCATCATGGCTGAGTACCGTATCGGCCATTGTATTCATGTATTCATTCAGCCAAAACATCAGACGATCGGGTTCCATTGATTCAGCGATCGCGCTAAAATCTTGAATATCAGCAAATAGAATCGTTGCCGTCATTTTCTGTCCGAGCAACTGACCTTGAGTTAACAGTTCATCGCGACTTCGCCAAATCTCATCTGCAATTTTTGGGGTGAGATGACGCCCAAACAAATTCATTAAAGTTTGTCGTTCTTGACGTTCTTGATGAGCTATATAACCTGTAATTGCGGTTCCTGAACCGAGCAACCCCAACAACGGGGGAATGATGGGTATCCACCATCCCCGTAAAAAGGCTTGATAACAAATTACCGTTAAACTAATTCCAGCGAGAATAATCCTTGCAATTCCCTGAGTCGGACGATAACTCAATCCGATTGTCATGCCGATGGCTGACCACAGCACAATCCATAACCATTCTATCTTTTCTGACCACACTTTAAATAAAGGTCGGTTATCGAGGGCAGCGCTGAGAATTTGACTGGCGATATTAGCATGAATAATTACCCCTGGTGTGCGGTCACTGATTCCGAATAAACTGCTACTGTAGGGAGTAAAAAATAAATCATTGAGACTTTGAGCGGTTGTCCCGATCAATACAATTCGACCTCGGATCAAATCAGGTGACACCCGATCCGCTAAAATATCAGAAATTGAAACTGTTTGAAAGTTGTCCAACGAACCGCGATAGTTCAATAAAACTTGATAGCCGTTTTCATCTGCTCGGATATAACCCCCGTCATTGGCGGTAAAGCGAGTAAACACCCCAAACCCGAGTTTGACTTCGTTGTTGGCTGTCATTTCGGGTGTTATCCCCTGGGTTTGTAAATACATTAACGCCAGCTTTAAGCCAATATTCATAACCATTTCACCCTCTGGAGGTTGTATGGTTAATAGCGCTCGTCTAATTTTGCCATCTCCATCCCAGACTAAATCGGCGGCACTGATTTGATTTTTTTCTTTTAATAGAGAAGGGGGAGCAATTGCTGAACCATTGGCATCACTCACTACTTTTTCAATACCAATCAAATTCGGTGTCGTGCGATAGGTTTCGAGGAGTTGTTCATATCCGGGGGGAACGGGTAAATCTCGATAAATATCTAAACCAATGGCGACAGGTTGTTTTTGCTTGAGTTTTTCGAGTAATTCCGCTAAAACCGTATCAGGAATTGGCCATTGTCCGATTTTTTGAATATCGGGTTCATCAATGGTAACAATAACAATGCGTTCATCAATGGGTTCAAGCGGACGCAGACTCATCATTTGATCAAACGCAGCCCATTCGACCAGGTGTAACACCCCGGCCATTCGCAATGCAATCACCAAAAACGCAACCGTAGGAACGATTAACCACCGTCTGATAGACTTCAAAAAGGAAAACTTCGGGCGAAAGTTTAAAGTTCCTAAGCCCAAAAAAGCTTTTTTTTTTCGGTTACGAACTTCAAACTTCATAACACCCATTGATTGGTAAGTTTGGGCAGGTTTTGAAGAAACGTTTTTCTGCTGATCGCACTTCATTTAATTATCTCCCCTACCCGACAAAATTAATTAGTCAATGAAAGGCTGTTGAGCGATTTCTTCAAGCCCCACTGATTTTAAAAGTTCCTCCCATTTACTGGCAAGCATTGAGTCATTCGGCTGAGTTTTGCGTAAATCAGCTAAAATTCCTATACTTTCAAACCAAATCCCATTTTCGGCATAAACAGCAGCTTGTTCTAGGGGAGTGAGTTGCTGAAGTTGGTTAGAGACAGCGATATCTGTCTGAATTCGGCGAATTTCTCCGGTTACAAATACAACTTCTGGTTGCTGTTGATCGGACTGGGCTTGACAAACCAGACCAAAAGACCAACGATAGGACTGACCGACTTTCAGCTGTGAATCTGAGGGAAGTTTAACACTGATAATCCCTGTTTGACCAGAAAGCGGGAGACGAGTTTGATAAATATCTTTATCGTTTTCGTCTTTGAGGCTAAATACACCTTCAGTGGCTGCCATTGCTGGTACAAAGAAGTAAAATGTAGGAGCTTCCTCAGTGGTTAATCCGGTTAAATTGGAACTAATATCATTGGGCTTGAGTAGAGCCGGAACTAAGGCGGTGAGTTGAGTTTGGTCTGCCGATAAAATGGGACAATTATTGCCTGTACGGGAAGCCCCTCCTGCGGTACGATTGGGCATTCCTTGCCCTGCGGGGGGTTGAAACGCTACACTAACTCTTGTTTGTTGAGAGGATGATTTTTCCGCTTTAACGGGTAAACTCGGGATAATCGCCAGTCCAATAGAAACCGTGACTAAAACGCTCATAAACTGTTGAGAAAAGAGTTGAGAAAAATGTTGTCTTTGCATTTGGGGTTGATCCTCATAGTGAAGGTGTGATGATAATCGCCAGATGCCCCAGTTTATGGTTATCCTCTAGAAGTTGAGGGTTTGATTAAAGGGGTTCGCTTTGACTCCCATTAGCGGAGCTTATTGCTGAAGTCGCTATGATCTAAGATAGCAATTCTAACTCTGGCTTTGAAAGAAAATGTTTAAGCTTACCTTAAGTTATTTTTAACACTTCTATCAAGAAAATTTAGAGAAATTGGGGAATATGCAACCGGATTAAAGCCAGTTCCCAAGCAAAACAAACGCCCCCCAATAGTAGGGATCTTTATATTGGCTTTCCTGTAACAATTTTAACTGAGCAAATCGTAGGGCTTCAGCCTTACTCACTCCTGAGAGAGACAAATTGCGGTAAAATTCTGCCATTAGGAGGGCTGTGGAAACATCATTAACCTGCCATAAGGTTGCTAAGGTACTTCGCGCCCCAGATCGGACTGCTACTCCGGCTAACCCCAGCGCCGCCCTTTGATCGCCTGTGGCGGTTTGACAAGCACTTAAAACTAAGAGTTCAATGGGTTTGAGATCATTTTGGGAAGATCGTAATAATTGATCAAAATCTTTGACATTAATTCGACCATCCCAAGTTAACAGAAATGTCTCCTCTGCTTGAGAACTAAACTGACCATGAGTGGCTAAATGAACAATTGAAAAAGATTTTTGATTTAATTGCTTTTCTAAGACCTCTTGGGTAAACTCTTGATTGAGGAAGACTGTCGTCGGCACTAAAGATTGAATTTGTTCGAGTTCATATTCAACCGCAGGTAAAGCGGCAAAGCCTTGACTGGCTTCACTTAATCCCACGATTAAAGTTTTGAGAGAAGTTTCGGGTAGCGATCGCGGTGCCAACAGTTGTAAACTCGGGGTCAGTGCAAGATTGTATTTTTCAATCAAATACTGTTGTCCATCGTAAAGGGCTGCCATCGGCAGATTTCGCAGGGAACCATCTAATACAAAGACGAGGGTTTTGATCCCAGCGGCGTTAAGATCGGCTTCTGCTGGACGCACTAACCAATCATACACTTGCTCAGAGAGAGTCAAACGTTCCTGAGATGAAAACACTGGAACAAATACCTGTCGCAGTTGCCCAACTGTCACATCCACTTTTTGGGAATTGATCGCTGTAGAATAGGAACGTAGAGGTTGACCGGGTAAAGACAAAATCACCTCTAAGCGAGACTCAAGGATAATCGGATAAATAACTGCCGCATCCGGGTCAACTTGATCGATCGCTGTGGGTTGAATATCCGCATCTAGACAAGCTTCCCGAAAGAAATTATCTAATTCTGCTAGTTGGAGGGACTCAATTAACTCTCGGGCTTTTTTGAGGTTTTCCTGAGTTGTAACTTCTCCGGTCGCAGGCGGTTGTAAAATTAAACTGACTAACTGCCGATAAACCGGTTCAACACTCTCTCGAAAGGAAAATTGAACATCGGGATCAACCGCAACCAGATCCGTTCTTAACGATTCTAACGTGTTAACCGCTTCGGAATAAGCGGCGATCGCCGTTTGGGTTTTTCCTTGGGCTTTTAACACTCTACCTAACTGCCATTGCCAACGATAACTAATATCGGGTGCATTAATTGCTTGGGCTAACACTAAAGCTTGTTCACTCAGACGTTGGGCCATTGCCCATTGTTGGGTTTGTTCGTAAACTGCGGCTAAACTGCCTAAACTATAGGCTTGCGCTCTAGTATCTTGCAGTTCTCGGGCGATCGCAATGGCTTGGCTTAACAGGTCAACGGCAACTTCTATTTCCGGTTGAGGTAAGTTCAGCAGACTTTCGGCTAAATTCACCCGCAGATAAACCGTTGTTCGACTTGCAGGTTGCTCCGATAATTGTACTCGGATTTGCGGCCACAATCCGATCGCTTGCTGTTGATTTTCTGTTTCAGTGATTTTAAGTTCGGTTAACAGACGCAGATGATTGAGTTGGGCTTGAAGACGAGTTTGGGGAGAAGTGGCTGCTATCGCTGCATTCTGGTAAGCGTTGATCGCCTTTTCGGGTTGCTGTTGGGCGCGATAGGTATTTCCCAAACTGAGTAAAATTTCGGCTTGGGTTTGAGTCGCCTCTAAAAGTTGAGCAATTTCTAAGCTTTCCTGTAAAATTGTTGCCGATGGCTGGAGATCTCCAACGACTCGTAAAGCTTCCCCCAAACTTCGCAGTCCCGTTGCTTTGAGTAATGAGTCAGGTTGCGATCGCAATTTTTCCTGAATTTGCTGTAACCTTTTTAAAGCTTGGCGGTAGAGTCCCAACGCTTGTAAGGCTTGTGCTTGATTAATCTCAGTTGTGAGAACTCCATTGAGATCCTGAACTTGATCAAACAGTTTAGCCGCTTGTTTCCACGTCTCTAAGGCTTGTTCGGGCTGTCCTTGCTGTAAGAATAGTTGACCTTGAATATTGAGGACAGAGGCGAAAATACGGGGTTCTGAGATGGGTTTTAAGAGTGTGATACTTCTCTCAATGGCGGTTGTTGCTTGTTCCCATTCTCCCAATTTTTGCCAAACTAACGCCAGGTTACTCAAGGCGATCGCTTGATTGAGGGAATCTCCGTCGCTGGCGAAGTCAGAGACAGCTTGTTGCAGGAGTTCAGCCGCAGCCCGATAGTTTCCCGCTTTGTAAAGTTGTCGGCTTTGTTGCAAAGTGCGATCGGGTGACTCGGGCGGAGGTAAACTGAGTGCAGGTTGAGTCTCCAAAATTAAGAGTAGGAGAATTCCCGCTGCGATAGATGCTCGTTTTGGGATCATATCTCGTTCGTTTAATAGAACTGTATAATCTTATTCAGCCGATTTTCTCTAATCAGTACAATTCTCAAAGTTCAGATCAGTTTGTTGACTAGGTTTGCTTGACAGATGTTCACGAGAATGCTAGGGTTACACCCTGAGATTCCAGTTGACCCGTCGCTCCACTTCAGTTGCTTGGATCAATTCAACGATACGAACTTAGCCTAGAAATCGTTCTCAGGAGAAAAAATCCCTGAACTGATTGAAATCTGCAACAGTTTTTAATCGGAATCGAAATGGTACATTAAAAAAATTGAAACTTTCACCCCAAACACCATTAACTGGCTTGGTGTACTTTAAATCTATACTCAATGCTGACTTATCAAGAACGATTTATCCCCGGTCAAAGAGACTCCCTGATTTTGTTGCAAAATCTGCTAGAATCTGGACTATTTTTTGATTATATGATGTACCACCAAAAACAGGAGGTTCGCATCGCTGCTAATGCTTTAGCTGTCATCTCTGTCAGTCTAGAAGAACTTTCAATTCAGAGTTTAGATAAACTGCAATTACAACCTATCCAAGATCCCTTCAAACAAGTCGAATCAGCATTTGCAAATTTACCGATTGAGAATTGGACAGCCTACGGTTATATTAGTTTTGATATGGCTCGTTTCTATTATCCTTATACCAAAGCAATTAGTCAACCTCTACTGTATTTTTTTGTCCCTGAAACTGAACTTCGCATCACCTCAGAAGGAGTTTATCTCATTTATCTAAGTTACAAGCCCTCTGTGAACTGGAAACCGTTTCAAAATCCTATTCTCCGACGACAATACCTGAACTGCATTTTACGGAAAAACAACAATATATTCAAAAAGTTGAACAATTAATTCAAGCAATTCAAGCCGGGGAACTACAAAAAGCAATTATTTCCCGTTCGATTAAATTTGCGGGAGAACTTGATCTTTTAGGGACTTATGCACTCGGTTATCAAAAAAATCATTCTGCGCGTTCCTATTGTTTTCAGTTTGGAGACGTACGAGGGGTTGGATTTAGTCCAGAAATTTTAATGGAGATTCATCCCAATGCTTGGATAGTTACCAATCCTTTAGCGGGAACTCGACCCCGAGGTCAGAATTCCGAAGACGATCAGCGACTTCAGCGACAACTTTTTACTGATGCCAAAGAAGTTAAAGAACACGCCCTTTCAATTTTATTAGTTCAACAAGAAATGAGCAAAATTTGTATTAAAAATACGGTGAAAATCTCGGATTTTATGCAAGTTAAAAAGTATCCCTATGTTCAACATTTATCCTCTCATGTTGTCGGACAACTTCAAGCTGATAAAACGCCTTGGGATGCTTTAAAAGCGTTGTTTCCAGCGATTACGGTTTCAGGAATTGAAAAAAGTCAGGCGATTGCTTGGATTGATCGTTTAGAAGATACACCCAGAGGGATTTATGCGGGGGCGATTGGTTGGTTGAACGGGGAAGGACAAGCTGATTTTGCAATTCCAATTCGTTCAGCTTATCAATATGGAAATAGCATTTACTTAAACGCCGGGGCGGGAATTATGGGTGAATCAATTCCGCAGCGAGAGTACATTGAATGTACCAACAAAATGAATACTATTTTAACCAATCTTGTTTTAAAAACCGATTAGCGAACATTAAACCCAAAACTAAAAAGCCTCCGATATTTTGAGGTTCAGGAACTGTTTTTAAAGAGTCTCCAGATGCGGCAACGATTTCCACTGTGGGAGGTTCAGGAACTAGGAGTTCAGTCGTCTGTATAGGTGGAGAAATTATATTATCAACAGCAGTAATTTTTCCAAATAAAACGGCTTCTGAGATCTTATGTTCTTGGGAAATAAAATCACCGATAATGGATTGATCCGCACCATAACTAAAGCCAACTAAGGATAGCGTATAGCTGACTCCATCGATTTCAAAGCTTTCGGGTGAGAAAGCAGTTGGAAAGGAAATCTTGTCGGAACAGTCGTCACTGACACTGTAATACATACAGTTTCCATCATTGGGAGTCTCATCAATTTCTAAGTTGAAATCAAAGGTTTTCATCCCCAATTCAACAAAGTCTAAATCAAGGCTGAGATTAACCGCAGAGGCGGCTGTATTTCCGTAGATAACATTATTGAAATGACTTAAAGTTCCAATTTCAAAAACGTTTTCGAGTTCAAGTTCTGTCGAATCAACCCCGGTAAACCCGAGTCCACTTTGTTCTCCCAAACCAAAAGTATCACCCCAACGAATTTGGTTGTCTTCTCCGACGGTTTGGTATTGGATAAAGTCTCCACCGACAGGATTACTCCAACTTCCCGAAGAACTATTTAAAGTTAACGCATTCGCCGCAGTTCCTACCAAAGTAAACGCTGAGGTAAAAATAGAAGTTAACAGCAGGTTAACAGAAGTTTTTGAGAACATAAATCACTCCCTAGAGAAAGATCATCAACTTGCCTATTAGGATAGGGTTAATTTCTCTAGGAGAGACAAAAATTTTACAGAATTTTACAATTAAGTTTCTAAC
This sequence comes from uncultured Lyngbya sp., assembly GCA_964571155.1. Lineage (GTDB taxonomy): Bacteria > Cyanobacteriota > Cyanobacteriia > Cyanobacteriales > Microcoleaceae > Capilliphycus. Next base: position 13,335 of record CAZNCM010000041.1, read on the forward strand.
AATTTTTATTGAAATATCAGGATGGGCAATACCCATCCCAATCTCCAACTATTTTGCTTGTTTTTAAGGTAGCTTCTTTGCTTAAGATAAAATAAACTAGGGTGAGCATTGCCCACCCCAACTTATCACTATTTTTCTTGTTTTTTTAGATGACTAAATGCAGCTTATAACGCACTAATAAGATCAGCATTATTCATCGTATTAATGACGGATTGTTTTACGAATCTGATTGACTCCAATCAATCCAAATATTACTAATAATCCGGTTGCAGGTGACGCTTCCGGTACGGCTTTGAAAGTGGGAGCAAACTGAGTTTCTCCTGTATTGTCTCCAAACAGTTCAGCAGTTTGTAAACAATCTTCAGTACAAACCTCAAAGGCATTTCCAGCGATTGTTAGTAAAGCTAGATTTTGGCTATCTATATCTCCGAATTCTTCCGAATTAAATTCTAGACTCAGGTTAGTTGTATTGCTAAAAAAGTCAGTTGCAAAAAGTGATGCTGTGATCTTTTTCCCTTCAACGTTAAATAGATTCGAGAAATTAGGGAGCGTCGTAAAATCAAATCCAACTAAAGAATCAAATATTGGATTTGTAGTAGAGGTTAGGATAACAGATGTTGCTGAAACACCATCTCCTTCTTCTACTTCGAGTGTTCCTGAAACGGTTCCATCTACTCCACCAACAACGTTAGAAAAGCCCCATTCAAAAGTTGCAGCTTGTGCTTTGGGTGCTTCAAAAGCGATCGCAGCAGACAAAACAACGGCTGTAGCTACGGTAGATGTAGCCTGAGTGAAGATATTTTTAAAGTTCATAGCTAGACGAGAAAATTAGGTAGAAGTGGTTAACAAGGTGACTTGTACATTCACCTTAAATTTGGGGTAGTTTATAACCCTTGAAGTTCGTTTGAATCTCTCCCTGTAAACCTAAAAGTATCAGGTTAACTGCGTCTTTCCCGACTTAAACTCACACAATTAGGGGGTTAGACTTTTTTGAAAATCAATTGTAGGGGGTAAAAATCTTGTGATTTCACCCAAACACCAAACCCTACTTTTAATCTGAATCTTGATGAACTGCTCGCTTTCCCCTGTGACTGGTTATTGAAATCAGGAGTTCTGCTGAAAGAAAGTTCTGAACACCCACAGATTAATCGAGTTCACTCCATTATGGCAAGACCTCAACCGTATTTTTACGGAATCTTTAAATTTAAACCTTGATCGGAACCGTGAGCTTTACAAAAGGGGGGGTTATGTAAAAAAAGAAGAAAAAAAGTAGGATAGGCATTACCCATCCTACCTGCTTTAAAAATAGATACTATTACTATTCATGCTCTCCAAGGGCTTTGTTAAGATTCCATGCCGCACTAATTAAAGCTAAATGAGTAAAGGCTTGTGGGAAATTCCCTAGCGCTTCTCCTGTCGGGCCAGTTTCTTCAGCAAAGAGTCCAAGATGGTTAGCATAACCGATCATTCCTTCAAACATCAAACGGGCTGATTCTAAACGTTTTTTATCAAGATGTCCGGCGCGAGTTAAGGCTTCAACTAGCCAGAATGTACAAATATTAAATGTTCCTTCTTCCCCTTCTAAACCGTCATGAGTTTCATCAACGTTGTAACGATAAACGAGATTATCGGAAACCAATCCTCCTTGTTCTGGGGGTTTATTCATCGCATCGAGAGTGCTTAACATTCGCGGATCAGTCGGAGAGAGGAAAAACACTAACGGCATCATTAAATTTGCAGCATCGAGGGTCTCACTGCCGTAATATTGCATAAAAGATTGTCGTTCTTCGTTCCAACCTTTTTCCATGATTTCTTCATAGATTTTGTCGCGAATATCTAACCAACGTTGACGTTCAGCGGGAAAAGAACGTTTGTCAGCCAGTCGTATCGCCCGATCTAGAGCAACCCAACACATCAAACGAGAATAGACAAAAGCTTGTTCATCGCCCCGCATTTCCCAAATTCCCTGGTCTTTCATGTGCCAGTTATCGCAAACCCAGTTAATGAGTTTTCGCAGTTGCGACCACAGTTCATAGGAAATCGGAGTACCATATTTATTGTACAAATAAACCGAATCCATCAATTCGCCGTAGATATCTAACTGCCGTTGGGTGTAGGCTTCATTCCCAATCCGAACTGGACTTGATTGACGATATCCTTCTAAATGATCGAGGGTTTCTTCAGTCAGAACATGACGACCATCAATCCCATAAACAATTTGTAGCGTACCATCAGGATTGAGTTCTTTACACCGATCTTCTATCCATCCCATGAATTTCTCTGCTTCTTCGGTGAAGCCAATTCGCATCAAGCCATATAATGTAAAGGCTCCATCTCGTATCCACGTATAACGATAATCCCAGTTTCGTTCACCGCCAATCCCTTCTGGTAAACTACAGGTTGGAGCAGCAATAATCGCGCCCGTCGGTTCAAAAGTCAGGAGTTTTAAGAGTAATGCCGAACGTTCGACCATCTCCCGCCAACGTCCACGATAAGTACATTTAGATAGCCAGTTTCGCCAATAGTTGACCGTATGCTTAAATAATTCTGTGGCTTGGGAAGGCTTAATTGGTAAACCACAACCCGCCCCAGATTCAGTTCCTTGTAAGACAAAGACGGCAATTTCTCCCGCTTC
>CAZNCM010000041.1:15979-16773 GCA_964571155.1 uncultured Lyngbya sp.
TGCACAGACACCCTTATTTTTCGGTTCCAGGGGAATATCGGTAGCGAGTCCCAAATTCAGAGTTGAGGAGTAAAAACAGGCCCCTTTGGGGGTGATGTCGATTTCGTGTTCATCGCGACAGTAGTTGAAAGCGGGTTCACATTCAGCAATAAAGGTCATGCTACCGCGAACGACTCGCACTTCTCGGACTAGGGAATGATAGCCAATTTCGTCTTCTCCTAAACCAACAGGCATAAAATCGATAATTTCACCCACACCATCGGAGGTTAAAAAACGGGTAACGAGAATATTACTTTCCGGCCAGTAAAGTTGTTTTTGAGTAACATCAGGAACGGCAGGGACAATCTTAAAATATCCGCCTTTGTCTTTATCTAAAATTGATGCAAATACACTCGGGGAGTCGTGATTTGGAAAACAAAACCAGTCTATCGAGCCATTGCGTCCCACCAAGGCGGTGGTGTACATATTGCCAATAATGCCGTAATTTTGAATGGGTTGATAGCTCATTGTTTGGCTTAAATAAAATTTAATTCTGTACTTACCCTAGATTGGATAAAGCGGTGATCAGTGCGATCCCCATTTTAGTTCTTCTCTTTGATAGCATTGCCTTTACTGCGAGTTCTGTATATATAAGGTATATTTTAGATTTAACTCAATCATTAAATCCTGCTTTTCTATTGGTGAATTTATGATGCCATCTAATCTCAATACAATGACTTCAGAAAATCTCAATTCATCTTTGAATTCTCCGCCCAAAATATTAGCGATTTTAGGGGCAGGTGCTTGGGGATCTG
>CAZNCM010000041.1:16783-24945 GCA_964571155.1 uncultured Lyngbya sp.
CGCAGGTTTAGCTCGGTATAAGGGTCATCAAGTTCGGATTTGGTCGCCTCGTTTAGGGAATTCGATAGAGGAAGTGGTTGCGGATGTAGATTTAGTGCTTTCTGCGGTTTCTATGCCCGGAGTTTCCCCAACTTCAACTCAAATTCAAAGCCTAAAATTAAAAGAGAATATTCCGATTGTTACGGCAACAAAAGGTCTGGATAAAGATACAACGTTTACCCCTTCACAAATTTGGTCGAGTCGATGTGCTGATCATCCGATTGTTGTGCTTTCTGGCCCCAATCTATCTAAAGAAATTGAACAAGAATTACCCGCGACTACTGTAGTTGCTAGTAAAAATATTAATGCAGCAAAAATCGTGCAGCAAGTGTTTTCTTCTAAACGGTTTCGAGTCTATACCAGTTCTGATCCGGTGGGAACAGAGTTAGGCGGAACTCTCAAAAATGTGATGGCGATCGCTGCGGGAGTTTGTGATGGTTTACACTTAGGAATGAATGCTAAAGCCGGATTATTAACCCGTGCTTTACCCGAAATTATTAGAATTGGAACACATCTTGGTGGACAAACAGAAACCTTTTTTGGGTTATCGGGGTTAGGAGATATGTTAACAACCTGTAGTAGTGATTTAAGTCGCAATTATCGGGTGGGTTATGGACTCGCTCAAGGTAAAACTTTAGAACAGGTTTTATTAGATTTAGGGAGTACAGCAGAAGGGGTTAATACAACTAATGTTTTAATTGAAATTGCTCGCCGAGAACAGATTAATGTTCCAATTTCTTGGCAGGTTTATCAATTATTAAATAATCAAATTTCTCCCCAAGAGGCTGTAGAAGCGTTAATGGAACGAGACTTAAAGCCTGAATTCTCCGAAGAAACAATTCCACCTAAACTGTAAATCTTATCCCATGATCAAATTCAAACTACCAGATACGCTGGTAATTTCTGCGAGTATTCTTCTTCTGATTATTGTTCTAACTTGGATTATTCCAGCCGGAGAATACGTGCGAGAAATTGTCGGAAATCGTAGTCTTGTTGTTCCGGGTTCTTATCAAGTTGTCGATCCTTCCCCTCAAAGTATTTTTAGCTTTTTTATTGCTCCCATAAAAGGATTTGTTTCGGCGGCTGAAGTGATTGCTTTTATTTTTTTTGTTGGGGGTGCATTTGGTCTGGTCAACGCCACAGGTTCTATCGATGCAGGATTAGAAAAATTAGTTCGTTTAACTGTTAGAAATCCGGCGTATAAATGGCTAATTATTCCAATATTAATTCTCGCCTTTTCTTTCTGTGGGGCGAGTTTTGGTATGAGTGAAGAAGTTTTAGTTTTTGTATTAATCACAATTCCCTTAGCGCAAGCTTTAGGTTATGATACAATCACCGGAGTTGCTATTCCTTTTGTGGGGGCGGGTGTCGGCTTTGCTGGAGCCTTTTTAAACCCGTTTACCGTTGGAGTTGCTCAAGGCATTGCTCAAGTTCCACTATTTAGTGGAATTCGTTACAGGCTGTTGGTTTGGGCTGTATTTTCTCTGATGGCGATCGCTTATATTTTGTGGTATATTTATCGTCAAGATGTTAATCGGGAAAATAGTCTTTTATATTCTCTGAAAACGACAAAAATATCAGAAGTAAAAGTTAGAGACTATCCCCTAACTCTGAATAGAATTATCATTTTAATCCTGTTTTTATTGACTATTTTAATCTTAGCTTGGGGAGTCACGACTCAAGGATGGTATATTACCGAAATCGCCGGATTATTCTTGGGGTTAGGAATTTTTTCGTCATTAATGGGTGGACTTTCTCTTTCTCAAACCACCAACGCTTTTGTCGAGGGGGCAAAAGAAATGATGATGGCTTGTTTAATTGTCGGATTTTGTAAGGGGATTTTAATTGTTGCTACAGAAGGGAAAATTATCGATACTATTTTATTTCAAATTACCCAAACGGTTGAAAGTTTACCTGCGGTGATTTCGGTACAAGCAATGTTTTGGTTTCAAGCGATTTTAAACTTCTTTGTTCCTTCAGGTTCAGGGCAAGCAGCATTAACCATGCCTATTATGGCACCCTTGAGTGATTTACTCGGAATTTCCCGACAAACCGCAGTCTTAGCCTTTCAAATGGGAGATGGTTTAAATAATCTGATTATCCCCACCAGTGGCGTGACAATGGGGGTTCTTTCTATCGCTAAAATTCCCTATGAAATTTGGTTACGTTGGATTATGCCGTTAATGGTTTTTCTGTTTTTAGGGGCGATGTTTTTCCTGTTTATTGCGGTTAAAATTGGCTGGAGTTAAACCTGATTACTTATCCTACTCTTTCCTATTTAGAGAAATAATTTATGTCTACTGAGTAAAAAAAAAGTGCATAAGTTACTAACCGCCAGATATAGGTAACGATGTAGGTAGTGTGGTAATGGTAAACATGACTCTACATCAACCCAACGACATCATCGCCCAACGGTATCGCATTGTCACCCCATTGGGTGAAGGCGGAATGGGAATCACCTACGAAGCCGAAGATCTGACAAATTATCAACGAGTCGCCGTTAAAGCCGTTTCCTTGCGACAAGCCAAAGATTGGAAAATATTAGAATTATTTGAACGGGAAGCTAAAGTTCTCGCCACTTTACATCATCCGGGAATTCCCAAATATCTTGATTATTTTCACCTTGATACAGAAGAAGATCGACATTTTTATTTAATTCGAGAATTGGTTTCTGGAGACTCTTTAGCCGCTTGGGTTGCAAGAGGTTGGCATCCAACTGAAGTGGAAATTAAGCAAATAGCGATAAAAATTTTAGAGATTCTTAGCTACTTACATCAACTCAACCCGTCTATTATTCATCGGGATATCAAACCCCAAAATATTATCCGACAGGCTGACGGGGAAATATTTTTGGTGGATTTTGGGGCGGTTCAAGATATCTATCACAATACAATTTCTTTCAGCGGAACGTTCGTCGGAACGGTTGGATATATGCCCCCGGAACAGTTGCGAGGAAAGGCTTATTTTGCCTCTGATTTGTACAGTTTGGGCGGTACTTTGTTGTACCTATTAACCCACCGTTCCCCCGATGAACTTCCTCAAAAGCGAATGAACATAAATTTTCGTTCTTGTGTACGAATCTCATCTGAATTTGCCCATTGGTTAGAAATAATGTTAGAACCGATGTTTGAGGATCGCTTTCAGTCGGCAACCCAAGCTTTCAATGCACTTCAAAATAACTCGGAGATAATCGATTATGCCGACTCTATTGTTCAATCTGTTCATAAAAAACCTACAGGAAGTCGAGTTAAAATTAAAAAAACATCCAGAAGCTTAACCATTGATATTCCACCTCTCGGTTTTCAAGCCAAGGATCTAGATTTATGGATTTTTGCCTTGACTTGGAATGTAATTATGTCTGTGTCATTCCTGAGATGGATTACTTTATTACCCGATCTTGTTGTAAATCCTTCTAATCTTTTGATAGGTGTGCCTGTTGTCAGTATTTTTGCAATTTTTTTGGTAAGTATAGGTTTCTATTTTATCGCTTATCTCTTTTGGATTTATGTCGGTAAAACTCATATCCAAATCTATAAAAATGAGTTTTTAATTCGCTGTAAATGTTTTATTTTTTCTCATAAAATACGGGGAAAAACAGCAGATTTAGGTCGAATCACTGTTAATTATATGGGAATCAAAAAGGGTCGAAAAGCATCGACTAATGTCGCTCTATTTGAAGGTGTAAAAAAACATGAGTTTGGTTTCAAACTAAGCCTAAGAGAAAAAGAATGGTTGGTTGGCGAAATCTCCGATTTTTTGCGACAATTAAAGTCAAGATAAAATCAATAAAAACTTCAAGTATTTATGTCTACCTATGATAAAATTTATGATATAGTTCGTCAAATCCCGGTTGGGAAAGTTGCGACTTACGGACAAGTTGCAGAGTTGGCAAATTTAGCCGGAAAAGCGCGTTTGGTTGGCTATGCGTTGTATCGAGTTGATATTCAATCTTCTGATATTCCTTGGCATCGGGTGATTAACGCTAAAGGCGAGATTTCTCACTCTACGTTACGCCAGGGGACTGACTATCTTCAGAAAACACTTCTCGAAGAAGAAGGAATAATCTTGACTTCAGACGGGAAAATCAAGCTGAGTCAATATCAATGGCAACCTAAATGTAAAATTGATTTCTAAAAAAGGGAGGGAATAAATTCCCCGCCTAAAAACAAAAGTCCTCTTAAGAGGACTTCATCTATTAGACAGAGATTTCAATCTCTGGCAATTTATAAAGAAAGATTGGGAAATTTACACGTTTACCACTTCAACAAGTTAAATTCTTCCATATCAACCGTATTGCGGTTCCGATAAATGGTTAATACAATTGCCAAACCGACAGCCGCTTCTGCTGCTGCCACTGTAATCACAAACACGGTAAACACTTGACCTTTGATTTCGTTTCCATCTAAATAATTAGAAAATCCCATCAAATTCAAGTTAACCGCATTTAACAGTAACTCAATTGACATCAAGACTCGAACCGCATTTCTGCTGGTAATTAAACCATAAATTCCAATACAGAATAAAGCGGCGGCAACGACCAAAAAATACTCTAACTGTAATTCCATGAATGGCTTGTCTCTCCTAACTTATTACTGAGTTAAAAATAGTAATTTCTCTCTGTTGAGTCGGGGAAATCCACAAAAATCTTAACGTTCAGAAGAAGATTGTTGACTCGAAACAGAAAGCAATTCGCGCGGACGTTCTTGTAAAGTCCAACCCGGAGTTTGAATTTTTTCTTCGGGGATTAAATCGGGAATAAAATCTCGACGGGCCAAAATAATCGCACCGACCATTGCCATTAACAAAAATACAGAAGCCAACTCAAAAGGTAACAAGAAGTCACTAAAAAAGTGCTGTCCAATAATCATAATTGAACTTTCTTCGGGGGGAACAGTAACAGTCGCTTGCGACATCCAGGGAGTAGACAAAACCATCGTACTCAGTAGGGCAAATAACCCTGAACAAACCAAAGCTGTCGCCCCTTTGCGAACCCAAGAATTTGGCAAAACTTTAAAGCTTTCCTGCTTGTTCACCAACATAATCCCAAATAGGATTAAAACATTCACCGAACCGACATAAATCAGAACTTGGGCTGCTGCTACAAAATCTGCATTGAGGAGAAGATACAGCCCTGCCATACTCATAAATACCCCGCCCAACAAAAAGGCAGAGTAGACAATATTTTCGAGCAAAACTACTCCTAAAGCTGCTCCCAACATCATCACGGTGAGCAGACCAAACGATATAATTTGAACCCCTTCGGCTAAATTCACAATTCTTTTTTCCTTATTTCTGTGCTGAATTGACAATGGAAAAATAGAGAAGACAAGCGAAACTGATCCATTGCCTATCTTCTCTTGAGAACTGCCTAATTCTCATCTTTTGATTCTTGTTGTTCTTCCATTTGTTCCAGAATTTCTTCGGGACGCAAACCAGACCGACGTGCAGTCTTCGGAAGATCGTGAGGGTCCATCACTCCCTTCGGTAGATAGGCCAGTTCTCGCATCGGAGTCACCATCGGATCATTAGTCACCTTGTAAGGTAGACGTCCGAGTGCAACATTATCATAGTTCAACTCATGGCGATCATAGGCTGCCAACTCGTATTCTTCTGTCATCGATAAACAGTTTGTCGGGCAGTATTCTACACAGTTTCCGCAGAAAATACAAACCCCGAAGTCGATACTGTAGTGCTTCAGTTGTTTTTTCTTATTTTCCTTATTAAACTCCCAGTCTACAACAGGCAAGTTAATCGGACAAACCCGCACACAAACTTCACAAGAAATACACTTATCAAACTCAAAATGAATCCGACCTCTAAACCGTTCAGAAGGAATCAATTTTTCGTAAGGATACTGAACCGTAATCGGACGGCGACGCATATGATCAAAAGTTACAGATAACCCTTGACCAATATATTTAGCGGCTTGAAAAGTGTCTTTGGCGTAGTCTGTGACTTGATTTAGAAACTTTAACATGGGATTCTCTCTCAAGTTTTAACAATATAGTGATCGCAATTTTTTAGTCAGGATTAGACTCAACGTTGACCCCCAAATTCAATGGTTCTGGTGAGGGCAAAGGACAGAAGAACCAAGGAAACGCTAAATCTCCTCAAACTTTCAGTCTTTCCGGCCTTCGCTTTCTCACGTCTTTAAAATTAGCGTCAATTATCCCCCAAATGCGATCGGGAAAGCTAATTTTAAGGCGGCAGTGAGGAGTAAATTCACCAACGCGACTGGAAGCAAAAACTTCCAACCGAGATTCAACAATTGGTCAATCCGGACCCGAGGTAATGTCCAACGCAATAGAATGGCAGTAAAGACTAACACATAGGCTTTGATCAGGGTCATGGTAATCCCCAAAGAACCTGTAATTACCTGTAACCAGGGTGTCGTTTCACTGAGATTTAACCAACCGGCGATCGCCTCAACTGGAATAGGAAAATCCCAACCGCCCAAATACAGTACCGCTACCAACAGCGACGATAGCAGCAAATTCACATAAGAAGCCAAATAGTACAGGGCGAACTTCATCCCAGTATATTCAGTTTGATATCCAGCCACCAATTCTTCTTCGGCTTCCGGTAAATCAAAGGGTAGACGTTCACATTCTGCTAAAGCGGCGATCCAAAAAATCAGAAAACCCACGGGTTGGCGCCAAATATTCCAGCCCAGGATACCGTAACCGGATTGTTGTTCAACGATATCAATGGTGCTGAGGCTATTGGACATCATCACAATCGCCAAAACCGCTAAAGCCAGAGGGATTTCATAACTAATCGATTGGGCGGCCGCTCGTAACCCGCCCAAGAGCGAGTATTTATTGTTAGAAGCATAACCGGACATCAGCAAGCCAATGGGTTGTATGCTCGATAGGGCAATCCACAGAAAAATTGCAGTTCCCAAGTCGCTAATGATCAGATTTTGCCCAAACGGGACGATCAGGTAGGACAGAAACACGGGAATCGCCACAATGATTGGCCCCAAGGTAAAAAGCCAGGGGTCAGCCAAAGCCGGAACAATATCTTCCTTAAATAGCAACTTCAACCCATCAGCGACCGGAGCCAACGTTCCCAATGGCCCAATAAATTCCGGGCCGATCCGTTGTTGGGCGGCGGCGGAGATTTTTCGTTCTAACCAAACCGAACCGAGTACACCCACTGTTGCCGCCACCAACATTAATCCCATTGGTAAGGGCATCCAGATGAGTTTAGCAGCACCGGGAGGTATACCAACATCCATCAAGGCTTGGACAAAACTTCCTTGTAAGTCAATTCCTGGGTTCATTTATCCAGACTCAAACTTCAATTATCCACAACATTTTGACATCGCTCTATCAAACGAGCGTTAATCTGTCCTTGTTTGTAAAGATTCTTTAAACCTTACTCTAGACTCAGTATAGCGTTCGACCGCAGCCAAATTAACACCGACGAAAAATTTGAGCGGTTTTTTCCGGAGGAGAAATGATCATTTCACCTCATTTCACCTGACTTTCTCTAGTTTCCCTCTTGTTCGAGTGGATCGCCGAGAGGCACCGCCCGTTCATCAATCGGAATGTAAGGTTCACCGTGAGAACCCGTATAGATTTGAGTGGGACGGTAAATGCGATTTTTACCGAGTTGTTCCTTCCAATGCGCCAACCATCCCGCCACCCGAGCGATCGCAAAAATCGGAGTAAATAAATCCGTCGGAATCCCTAACTTGCGATAGACTAAACCCGAGTAAAAATCTACATTGGGATAGATGCCCTTAAGTCCCAGTTTGTCTTGAACCGCCGCTTCAAGTTCCACCGCAATTTCATAATATTTGTCATGGCCAAACTGCTCAAATAATTCTTCGGCCAACTTTTGCAAGATAGTCGCGCGAGGATCTTTGACTTTGTAGACCCGATGGCCAAACCCCATGATTTTAGCTTTCCGTTCTAAAAGTCCATCCAGGTAAGGTCTAACATTCTCCACCGAACCAATGTCTTCCAACATAAACAAGACTTCTTCATTTGCCCCGCCATGCAAAGGCCCGGCCAACGTTCCCACCGCAGACGCCACCACTGCATAAGGATCAGTTAAGGTCGAAGCCGTCACCATGGCCGAAAAAGTCGAAGCATTGATGGTATGTTCAGCATGAA
>CAZNCM010000041.1:24955-25187 GCA_964571155.1 uncultured Lyngbya sp.
CAGACATCAAACACCTTAGCCGCTAGCGGATGGGGTTCTCGTTCATTGAGCATATAGAGAAAATTTGCCGAATAATCGAGATCATCTCTCGGTTGCACCGCGTCATTTCCCTTCCGCATCAGTTGAAAAGCAGCGACCATCGTCGGGATTTTCGCCAACAGTCGCACGACCGCTTCTCCAATGTACTGAGGATTATCCAAAGCACGCCGAGAGTAAAACAAACCTAATGCAG
>CAZNCM010000042.1:0-2808 GCA_964571155.1 uncultured Lyngbya sp.
AGTTGTTGATTTTGAGTTAAAAGTTCAGTTTCTCGTTGCTGAAGTTGTTGTTGATATTGACTTTTAAGTTCGGCTTCTTGGCGTTTAAGTTGTTCTTGATGTTTGAGTTTTAACTGACTTTCATAATTGGTAAGTTGTTGTTGATGTTGAAGTGAAAGTTCGGCTTCTGTTTGCTTTATTTTTTCGGCTTCCTGAGTTCTTAATTTGGTGATATGTTGTTGAAGTTGGTTAATTTTTAGTGTATTCTCCTCTTGTTTTTGAAGTTGTTGTTGATGTTGATGTTTTAACTCACTGATTTGTTTTTGCAGTTGTTGATTTTGGGCTAAAAGTTCAGTTTCTCGTTGCTGAAGTTGTTCTTGATATTGACTTTTAAGTTCGGCTTCTCGTTGTTGAAGTTGTTGTTGATGTTGAAGTTTTAATTCACTGATTTGTTTTTGCAGTTGTTGATTTTGAGTTAAAAGTTCAGTTTCTCGTTGCTGAAGTTGTTGTTGATTTTGACTTTTTAATTGGGTTATTTGTTTTTGCAGTTGGTTAATTTGGGCTAAAAGTTCAGTTTCTCGCCGTTTAAGTTGTTCTTGATGTTGATGTTTTAATTGACTTTCAGATTTTTCAAGTTGTTCTTGATGTTGAAGTGAAAGTTCGGCTTCTCGTTGGCGAATTTGTTCTTTATATTTAACTGAAAGTTCGGCTTCTCGGTTTTGAAGTTGTTCTTGATGTTGGCGTTTTAAGTCGCTGATTTGCTGTTGAATATCTTCAGCTTGCTGGTGTTTTGATTCTAATTGTTTTTGGGGTTTAACCTCGGCTTCTTGCGGAAGAAATTTTTCCAATTTTTCTTGAGTGAATAACTGATAATGCTCAACTTTTAATTTGAGTTCATCAATTAATTTTATCGCTTGTTCTCCTTTAACTTGATCGGCTTGACTAACAAATGTGTTCAGAGCGGTTTGCAAACGCCCAAAATCTTCAATCGAGTCGTTGAAATGACTATCTTGGTTTTCAAAACTTGCAAGTTCTTTCTGGATAAACGAAACAATCTTGCGAAGCAATTGCAGAACTAAATCAAAGGTTTTTTGAGAAGGATCAAACTGAATAATTTGGCAAAGCAGTATCAACAGCGAACTGTGTTCGATCATTCGATCCATCATTTTCTCTAGCTTTTCTCGGCGTTGATACCAAGCATTTTGCTCGAATTCATTGGCAAACATCAACTCCATTTTATCCAATTCACCAAAGGCTTGATGATTTTTCCGCTCATTTTCGAGGGGACTATTAATCCAGAGAAGTTTACTGTAAAATCCTTTAATTTGTTCGAGAGTCTGCGGTTCAACAGCGTGGGGCTTTTCACAGAATGCTTGCATCGAGTCCAACAAACTTTCAAATTCACCTTTGAGGTGTAAAACCGTTGCAGTGTTCATAAAATTTAGTCCGAAGGGGTTAATTGTCAAAAAAGTTGTCAGAAAGTCACAAACCCTTGCTGAAAGTGTGTGGTGAAAAACTGACTGAAACTGAAAACAGATACACAGAGAACAACCCAGCGAACCCAGGCGGATAAAATGCGATCGCGCCTTTACAATCATCAAAGAAAATCTAACAATAGTATAAGCCCACGATTCTTTACTGGCTATCAACGAATTGATGATTGTTTTCAAACCTGTTTCTCGAATGTTCAAACCGCTTCTAAGCCGTCAAGGGCGAACTTTTTTGACTCGCCTTACCGTCCTCTGTCTAACGCTGAGTCTGGGGCTTCTGATGGCGGTTTCCCCTGCTTGGGCGAATATCGATGACGATCGCTTTGATGGGAATATTTTCGCCTTGTATGGGGGAAATGGTTCTTTAGTTCCGCCCCGAGTCACCCTAGCGGAATCTTTCAAACGTTCAAAACCCGCGTTACTCGTCTTTTTCCTCGATGATAGCCGTGACTGTAAACAATTTTCGACCACTGTTTCGCAGCTTCAAGAATTTTACGGGAGAGCGGCGGATTTTATTCCGGTGAATGTAGATGCAATTCCCCTCGAAACCCCAGAAGACACAAGTGATCCCGCCCACTATTATCGAGGTTTTGTCCCTCAAACGGTTTTAATCGATCAATCGGGTGAAGTCGTTTTAGATGAAGTCGGTTTAGTCGCCTATGAGAAAGTAGACGATCAATTTCGCAAAGTCTTTGATTTACTTCCGCGATCAGAGTCTGTTGAACTTAAACGGAAACCGATCAACGAGATTAATACGGAATTAGTGGAAACCGAGAAGTAATTTTTAATTCCAGTGTTCGGTATTTTCGGAAACAGGAACTAGCAAACGAAAGAGAAAACTGTTAACTTTGCTAGTATCCTAATCAGATGTCTTGATCAACCCTTCGCTAAAATAATCATCAATTTTGATATGAGTTCTACACCTTCTCCATCTTCTACCCCGACTCAAACCCCTGATGCTGTTGAGACTCTAAAAACAACCGAACCGCAACCGAGTTATGTCAAACTGGCAATGCGAAATATGGTGAGAAAAGGCGGTAAGTCTTTATTTCACTTTTCGTTAACCGCAATCACGCTGTTGGGTTTTCTAGTCGGTGTATCTTATATCACCCGATAACGAGACGTGATCCCGAATGAGGTCAGGGGAAAGCATCAATAGGGGAAAATTGAGCAACAAATTTAGAATGTTAATTTGATCAATTTTTTCGACAATTTCCCCTCCTGATTTCTTATAATTGCGACAGAATCAGCGAGCATCGGTGTGCGAATCCATGAGTCAAGTTTTACTAGAAGTTAATGTTCAAGACTGTTTCTGGTTGAGTGAGGAGTCAGAAACCGC
>CAZNCM010000042.1:2914-7513 GCA_964571155.1 uncultured Lyngbya sp.
AAGTCACCCGTCGATGGATCTGTGGAAAATCTCTCCTGTCCCATTTCCCCTCAAACTTGGGAACAATGGTTCACTCAATGGTTCTCTCTGCTGAATCCGAATATTCCGCAAGTTAGAAGTTACGAGTTAAGCCTACGTCTGACGGAGAATACGGAAATCCAACAACTCAACGCCCAATATCGTTCCCTAGATACACCGACAGATGTCTTAGCCTTTGCTACATTAGAGGAGAGTTGCCCTCAACTTCCAGACTCGGAGATGTTCGCATCTCAATCTCTTTATCTGGGTGATCTGGTGATTTCTGTGGAAATGGCAGCTCGACAAGCCCAACAACAGGGACATTCTTTGAAGATTGAACTTGGATGGCTGGCGGCTCATGGATTCTTGCATCTTTTGGGTTGGGATCATCCTGATGAGAAGACACTGATCCAAATGCTTGATCAGCAGGCGATCATGCTGCAATCAGTCGGTATAGAAGTGAATAAGACTGCTATCGAAAATGTCAATTTAGTAGAATATTCACGGACTCCCGTTGTCAATCAAGGAAGAAACGTCTGAAGCCTGTGTTAGAGAGGAGTGTATTTGGATAGTATTTAATGATGAAAATTTTACTAAAGATAAACTCTGGCTCGACATGAAACCCGAAAAACGGCTCTCAATCCGTAAAAACCGATCAAGATCCGTGTTAAATTTCTGGCAACGTGTTAAATTTCTTCAAACATCGATAGCAAAATTTATTTGAATATCTCAACAGTACCCCTTGAAGGATATATGACTAATGAATCTAAATGAACCTTCCGTAGCACCATTCCAAGCCCGATTGCTTTCGGTTTCTCAACATCGTTCCGCCAAGATGAATACGGCTCCTGAGCCTCCCCTGAGTTCGAGCCAGAGCCGCTCTAGTTCCTCTTGGACGGTTGCTTCTAATCTGTTGGTGAGTTTTCGATACGCTTGGACAGGCATTACCTACGCCTACAAAACTCAACGCAATTTTCGCATTCATACTGTTATCGGTGCCCTCGCCATCGGCTTGGGCTTTTTTTTGCACCTGTCTTCGGTAAAATTAGCGGTGATTGGTTTAACAATTGGAGCGGTGATGGCAATGGAACTATTAAATACAGCAATTGAATCGGTTGTTGATTTAACCGTTGGTCAGTCCTACCACGAACTCGCAAAAATTGCCAAAGACTGTGCCGCCGGAGCGGTGTTAATCTTTGCGATCGCCGCGTTGTTAGTCGCGATGATGTTGCTCATACCTCCGCTCTTGGTGCAATTGGGGCTAGTAACAGTAGGAGTATAGTCTTGATTATTGTAATTGATAATTATGACAGCTTCACCTACAACATCGTTCAGTATTTAGGTGAACTGGGTGCAGAGTTCCCCGTTGCTTCTGAGGTTCGCGTGGTTCGCAACGATCAAATTACCGTCGATCAAATTAACCAAATTCAACCCCAGGGTGTGGTGATTTCTCCGGGGCCAGGTCGTCCTGAAGATGCAGGAATTTCCCTGGAACTCATCGAACGCTTAGGCCCTCAATTACCGATTTTGGGGGTGTGTTTAGGTCATCAAAGTCTAGGTCAGGTGTTTGGAGGGAAAATCGTCTCTGCACCGGAACTAATGCACGGTAAAACCTCTACAGTTCATCACACCGGACAGGGGGTTTTTCAAGGCTTAGAAAATCCTTTGAGCGCGACTCGCTATCATAGTTTAGTGATTGACCGTCAAACTTGCCCGGAGGTGTTGGAGATTACGGCTTGGATAGACGATGGTACGATTATGGCTGTCCGACATCGGAACTATCCTCATCTGCAAGGCGTCCAGTTTCATCCAGAGAGCATTTTAACCACCAGTGGTAAACAGCTTCTCAAAAACTTCCTGCGATCTCTGTCGGAAATTTAGCTCATTGCTTTCTGTTTGTCCTTGATTTTTGATCCTCGCTTTTTATGAAACGGCGAAAATTTATCTGTCTGCTGCAAACAGGTGCGTTAGCCAGTTTTACAACTCTTGGAATCTCGCGATCGCGATCGGTGATTGCTCAAACTCCCAATTCCAATGGTGGCTTAACGGTACGCTGGCTGGGTCATACTTGTTATCTGTTTACGGGTGGGGGTTTACGAGTTTTGATCAACCCTTTCCGTCAAATTGGCTGTACTGCGGGATATCGTGACCCGAAGCTGAATACTGATTTGGTTTTGATCAGTAGTCGCTTACTCGATGAAGGGTCTATTGATGGATTTTCAGGAAATCCGGCGTTACTCTACGAACCCGGAGTTTATCAGTTTAACGGCTCTCAAATTCAAGGAATTCGGACGATTAAAGATCGTCAACAAGGGCGTCGGTTTGGGACGAATGTGGCGTGGATGTGGAAACAAGGCGGAATCAAAATTTTGCATCTCGGCGGACTCGCCGGGCCAAGGAACGGATTCTCATTGGTCGTCCAGATGTGATGTTTGTTCCCGTTGGAGGTGGCCCGAAGTCCTACACTCCGGAAGAAGCCAAACAAATCATCAAAACCCTCAATCCTAAAGTGGTGATTCCCATGCACTACAAAACTTTAGCGGCTGATCCGGCAACTTGTGATCTGGTCCCGATAGAGAATTTTATCGAAGTGATGGGGGAAACTCCTGTGCAGAGAGTAGCGAGTGATACAGTTACTTTTCAACCTGGAAATTTGCCGTCTGAAGGTTCGGTGATTGAGGTATTGAGTTATCAGTTTGGCAACGGTTCAACGGTAAATTCAGTTACAGAACCTAACCCGCCTGAGACTCAACTTTAAGCCCAATCATTACCAAAAAAAACGAAAAATAGATGCAAATTGAGGGAGGGTTCTCTCTAACGAGAGAATTTATCCTTTTTGATTAAATTTATTTGAACCAATTAATAGGAAACAAAGTCTAAAGTAAAATTTGGATTTATTCTTGACTCTCTCAAAAGATAGAGTTAGGAAAAGTTTGTATGAATTAGCTTGACATTTGTTGATATTTTGTGAACAATCTTAAATATTGCTTTGATAAATCTTTACAAAAGAAGCGGAGTTATTTATGACGACTTTCCATCGTTTCAAGGGATTCAAGACTGTTGCTTTGGTGGGTGTCATCGCTGCAAGCACTCTCATCGGTTTACCTGAAGTCGCCCAGGCCGGGGGCGGGCCAACAAGTGGTCAAACGTCTCAAAGCGGACAAACTCAAGCGGCGGCTGGAGATATTGTCGAAACGGCAACCAGTGCAGGTCAGTTCACTATTTTGGCACAGGCGTTAGAAGCGGCGGGTTTAATTGATACTCTCAAGGGAGACGGGCCATTTACCGTATTTGCCCCCACAGATGAAGCGTTTCGGGCTTTACCCGAAGGCACTTTAGAAGAATTACTCCAGCCGGAGAATAGAGATCAATTAATTGCGATTTTGACTTATCATGTTGTTCCGGGTCGAGTCACCTCGGGTGAACTAGAGTCTGGACAAGTCAAAACTGTTCAAGGAAGTTCTGTGACGGTGAAGGTTGATTCTGGCGTGATGGTCGATGAAGCCAACGTGGTTAAAGCAGATGTTCCGGCGAGTAACGGTGTCATTCATGTGATAGATAAGGTGATTTTACCTCAATAGTTGAAGTTACAAGTTTTAGGTATAAAAAGGTAAAAACCCCGTAATGCTAGAGAGAGTTACGGGGTTTTATTATCTACTTGATCAATTTAATTTTGAAAATTAGGAGAATACAATGAAAACTCAACATCATTTTCAGCAGTCTAAAACAGTGAGTAGAATTGGAGCGATCGCTGTAGCAATTACAATTATAAATGTGCCAGGATTTACAACTTTAAATCAAGCGGTAGCCGCAGAAAAAAGCCAAGAATTGATCCTCACTCAAAGTTTTGAAAATCTCCCCGGTCAAATTAGAGACTCTATTAGTGGAGATATTATCGGCGTTCTTTTGTCAGATTCTCGCTTCACCACACTCGCAACAGTATTAAAAGCAACAGGATTACTCGATCAACTCAAAGAAGGTGGGCCATTTACGATTTTTGCACCGACGGATGAAGCATTTGCAAATTTACCCAGTGGAATGCTGGAAATGTTAATGAAACCGGAGAATAGGGAACAACTCACAAATTTGTTGAAGTATCATGTGATTCCGGGTGAGGTAACATCAGAAGAATTATCGTCTGGGGAAGTACAAACCGTTGAAGGAAGTTCGGTGAATGTTGATGTCGAGTCTGATGGGGTAATGGTTGGAGATGCAAACGTGATTGATGCCGATATTCCGGCGAATAATGGAGTGGTTCATGTGATTGATAAGGTGATGGTCTTACCGGAGTAATGTTCTACTATCTAAAGATAGAGCTTTAACAGCGATTATTGATCAAAAAAGTTTGAGTATCTGTCATCTATGACTCAACAACAGATGCCCCCATTACGTTATGTATAGTAGTGGGGGTTTTTTATGACCGAATGTATTGTCTCTTTTTAGTCAAAGAATAAATTGAAAAGAGGCTAGAGTATTGTGTATTGAGTCCACAACTGAAGTCAAGGTAACGTGAGTCTATGAGTTTGAGTTTTTGCATGATTGTGAGAAATGAAGAGCAGAATTTAGCGCAATGTCTGCAAA
>CAZNCM010000042.1:7536-9348 GCA_964571155.1 uncultured Lyngbya sp.
TGTTAAGGGTGTCGTCGATGAGATGGTGGTACTCGATACAGGTTCAACCGATAGAACCACGGAAATTGCCAAAGAATGGGGGGCGCAAGTTTATTATTTTGACTGGTGTGATGACTTTGCGGCGGCTCGTAATTTTGCTTTAAAATATGTGACGGGAGAGTGGATTTTAGTCCTGGATGCCGATGAAAGGTTAGTCTCAAGTATTGTTCCTCAAATTCAGCAAGCAATCACTCAGGAAGACTGTTTAGTGGTGAACTTAGTTAGACAAGAAATTGGAGCATCTCAATCTCCGTATTCGTTAATTTCTAGACTGTTTAGAAATCATCCTAAAATCCAGTTCAATCGTCCTTATCATGCTCTGATTGATGATAGTGTGAACCAGCTTTTAAAACAGGAATGTCGCTGGAAGATTGGCTCTTTAGCAGATGTGGCGATTTTGCACGAAGGATATCAAGCTTCGGCGATCGCCCGACGCAATAAACAACAAATTGCGAAACAAGCCATGCAATCCTATCTCGCCGAACAACCCAGTGATCCCTATGTGGCGAGTAAATTGGGAGCATTATATGTGGATATGGGAGAGATTGCCAAGGGCTTACAGTTGCTAACCAAAGGACTCAAACAACTCAATTTATATTCAAAATATGAGGAAGCAGAGGCGGATGATTCTCTGTTTTATGAACTTCATTATCATCTCGGAATTGCCCATCGCAAGAAACAAAATCTGGCTGAAGCTAAACATTACTATGAAATGGCGATCAAGGCTAATATTCTTCCGCAACTGAAACTCGGTGCTTATAATAATTTGGGTAATTTATTAAAAGATACCGGACATTTGCTAGAAGCCAAAGCCGCCTATGAAATGACATTACAAATTGATCCGAATTTTGTCCAAGGATACTATAACTTAGGGATGACTCTCAGAGCAATGGGAGACTATGCCGAAGCGATCGCCGCCTATCAAAAAGCGATTCAACTCGATCCAAACTATGCGGAAGCTTATCAGAATTTGGGAGTCGCCCTTTTAAGTGCAGGTAAAGTGTTGAGTGGTTTAGAAGCTTTGAAAACGGCGGTCGCCCTCCATCAAAAAAGCGATCCGACTGAAGCCGAACGTCTGCGTCAAACCCTACAACAGATGGGATTCAATCTCTAACATCCTCCCCAGGGGGACTTCAAGAGAATACTCGAATCCGTTGGATTGGTCTGACTACTGAGTGATTTGGGGAAGTTGTTCCCAAACTTGAACAGAATACGGCATCATATAACAGTTTGATACTACAATGCGTCAAAAACTAGGTTATTGTTGTCTCACATCACACAGGAGTTAGAAAATATGGGAGATGCAGAACAGGTATCGGTGGGGATAGTTGGGGCTTCCGGTTATGGTGGTGTCCAACTTGTACGCCTGCTACAAGATCATCCCAATGTGAAAATTGTTTATCTTGGAGGAGATAGCAGCGCCGGAAAGCCTTTTTATACTTTATATCCTCACTTGAGTCACTGTATTGATTTGATGGTGGAACCCATTGACTTAGATCATATTGCAAGTCAGTGTCAAGTTGTGTTTTTATCTCTCCCCAATGGTTTAGCTTTGAAGATGGCGCCTCAACTCTTGGAAAAGGGATGCAAAGTTCTTGATCTTTCGGCTGATTATCGCTTTTTTAACCTCGATACCTATAAAAAATGGTATGGTAGCGAACGGGATGATAAAGAAATTGCTTCGACGGCGGTTTATGGTTTGCCAGAACTCTATCGCGATCGCATTTCTCAAGCCCAATTAATTGGTTGTCCGGGTTGTTATGTAACGGCGAG
>CAZNCM010000042.1:9416-11227 GCA_964571155.1 uncultured Lyngbya sp.
ATTGGCATTATCTCCGTTATTAAAGCAAGGATTGATTGCTACAGATAGCGCGATTATTGATGCTAAATCAGGGACTTCTGGGGGCGGACGTCAGGCGAAAACTAATCTTTTACACGCAGAAGCCGATAATGCAATTTCAGCTTATGGAGTCGCAGGACATCATCGCCATACTCCAGAAATTGAACAGATTTGTAGTGATCTTGCTGGACATGATCTTAAAGTTCAATTTACACCCCATTTAATTCCGATGGCGCGAGGAATTTTAGCAACGGTTTATGCAACGCTTCGAGATCCGGGATTAGTTCGGGAAGATTTGATCACTATCTATACCGCTTTTTATCGGAATTCTCCTTGGGTGAAAGTGTTACCGAGTGGAACTTATCCTCAAATGGGCGTGTGGAACGAATCTTTGTTATTTGGGAGTGGAAGTTGATCAACGCACAAATCGAGTGATTGTAATGTCGGTGATTGATAATTTAATTAAAGGTCAAGCTGGACAAGGTGTACAATGTCTTAACTTAATGATGGGTTGGGATGAAACTTTGGGACTCCCGAAGTTGAGTTTTTATCCTTAAATGAGTCTATCTTTATTTTTGAGAACTTGATCAACCTTCCTGTGGTGTACTGTAGGGGCGCTATTGCTTGCGTCCTTTTATTATATGAGGAAAATGGGAAGATGGAACTTCAATTGCTTGAACGTTGCCAATTTTTAATATCCCAAGTGTTCGCATCCCACGGTGACGGTTCAACTCCAGTTAAACGATTACTAACGCCTTGAGTATTAGCCCGATCAACAATCGGAATTACGGCGATATCTGCTTGTAAGAGTTCATCCATCTGTTGAAAGAGTTCCGCTCGTTTTTTGGGGTCTAGTTCCGTACTCGCCTGTTGCCAGAGTTGATCATATTTGGGGTTACAATACCGAGCATAGTTTGGTTTTTGCCAATTATTAGATTTTTGAGCAATTTCTTCACAAGTCCACCATTTCATATGGGCTTGAGGATCGGGACTATCATTGCCTGTATTAAACATTTGTAAATCGGCATAGAAATGATTTAATGTATCCGTATTGGCGGGATCTCCCGAAAAGAATACACTCGCATCAATGCTTTTGAGTTCGACTCCAACTCCGATTGATTCTAAGGCTTGTTTGACTATTTCTTGTGTTTTTTGTCGGACTGGATTCACAGAAGTTTGAAAGACAACCTGCATTTCTACACCATTTTTATCACGAATTCCGTTGCTATTGCTATCTTTCCAACCGGCTTCATCTAACAAATTTGCAGCCTTTTCTAAGTTAAACTCAGAGCTGATTTTTTCGGATTTATAGATTTTGGGCGCGACTAAAAGTTGAGGGCTTGGGCGACCAGTTGGGCCGTAAAGTTGATTGGAAATCGTATCACGATCAACTGCTAAATTAAACGCCTGACGAACCTTTTGGTCACTCAAAAAGGGATGAGGAAACTTCACACTCGAACGTTCTCCGTCGGCTGTGGCTTGGTTTGGATCGGTAAAATTAATCATAATTCGTTCAACATACGGCCCAAAATTTGTCACCACTTTTCCTTTTCCTGCTGCTTCTAACTGTTTTAAAATATTCGCTTCCACTTGTAAATTATAAGCATAATCAGCATCTCCGGTTTGCAGTACCGCTCTTGCTGCTGACACCGCATCACCCCCGCCTTTGAGTTCAATTCTGTTAAAATAAGGTTTTCCTTC
Source organism: uncultured Lyngbya sp. (assembly GCA_964571155.1). Lineage (GTDB taxonomy): Bacteria > Cyanobacteriota > Cyanobacteriia > Cyanobacteriales > Microcoleaceae > Capilliphycus. The sequence continues at coordinate 11,136 of CAZNCM010000042.1, forward strand.
ATCCCAATAATTAGAATTGGGTTCATAAATAATAATATCTCCGGGCTTAAATTCAACCACTTGATAAGGCCCAGTTCCAATGGGTGTTTGAT
>CAZNCM010000042.1:11237-15047 GCA_964571155.1 uncultured Lyngbya sp.
CATCCCATTTTGACCTGTAAACGGCACCGACCAACCCGGATTAACATCTTTAAAAGTAATTTTTACGGTATAATCATCAATAGCTTCAACTTTTTCAATTGTTGAATAATACTCTAAACTTGCCGAAGCCACATCAGGATTGCTAATAAAATCATAGGTAAAAACCACATCTTCTGCGGTAAACGGTTCACCATCAGCCCACTTGACATTTTGTTTGAGTTTCCAAGTCACAGATTTTCCATCTTTAGCAATTCCACCATTTTCTACGGTGGGAATTTCTGCGGCTAAAAAGGGAATGAGTTGATCATTTTGATCGTAACTGGCTAAGGGTTCGTAAACAATACGGGCGGCGTCAAAGTCTTTGAACCCCGTGGCGAGATGAGGGTTGAGAATGGTTGGGGCTTGCCAATACAACATTTTTAAACTGTCTGTATCGCCTGGGGTTGCTTGGTTTTGGGCAGTTTGAGGAGAACAGGCGCTCAAGTTGACACATAGAGCAATAGATAACACAGAGACGGGAAAAAACAGACGACGACTCATCACAACAGCTCAAGGTAAATATAAGCAGGATACTCTATCTTACTTATAATCGCGATCGCTGTTCGTCGCAAGAGGATTGAAATCTACAAAAAATAAAGGAGTTCAGGAGTCCCGATTGACTTGAGGACAAAAAAATAGAGGCGCCAACGCGGCGCCCCGAAAAGATGATCAACAATCAGATCAAAGTTGATGAGTGAGGGGATATATCTATTGAAGTTTGTCAGGGATTAGCACTAAATATCCGCTTTACTATGAAGAAACGAAGATTGAAAATTAACAATTAAAAGACTGAAGTTTTTCCAAGCCAAACCCAAGGAAAATAGAATCGCTCTAATGGTCAAACTTAATAGTGATTCGATGACTCTTAAAACTAAGAGAGAACAGAATAAAGCTAATCTTCCAGTAAATACTAACATGATGGCTAACCTCAACTTATAAAATAACGTTTTGTAGTAGTCTTGTAATCAAATCTAACCTGGACTGACTAGATGCAAGTTTTTTGGGTTTGAGTTACTCACAAAAATACTGATCTAATAAGTCTGTTCCTTCCTCACCCATCTGTTCCAGCTCTTGTTTAATCAGCATCATCGCCATACGAGTAGGCTTTGTGCGACCATTTTCCCAGTTATTGACGGTTTGAAATACAACCCCCAGCTTCTCTCCTAATTTCCTCTGTGACAAGCCGAGTCGTTGTCTAAGGGTACGGATGAGAATAGGTATGTCGGAAGTGCTAACTGGCATTGGAATCTTGGAAACTCTATATCCAAGATAGACAATTTTTTCAGGAAAACCCACAGCAATTTTGCGGAACTTTTGAAATTTTGGTCGTGCTAAATTTTCAGGGACTCTGCGTAAATTTACGGAGTGAGCAAATGAGTCCATCTAATAATGCTTTGATGAGTGTTGTAGAAAGGGTGATTAATTCTTGAATTATTTTAACGTTTGATTGCATCAGGAAATTCAAGTTAATATTATTTTGTATCCGTGACATTGACGAAAAAATCCTCTATAATTTTAAAGCTGTTACTTCTGAATAAAAATGTCATCTGCTGAAAAACAATTACAAAATAGAGTTTCATCCTCGAACAATCCGTTAGTTAGGCCCTTTTTGAAGTGGGCGGGAGGAAAGAGACAATTACTTAACGTCTTGAAAGAACATCTTCCCAAAAAATACAAAACCTATTATGAACCTTTTGTGGGTGGGGGCGCTTTTTTATTTGATTTGCAACCAAAAAATGCTGTAATTAATGACAGTAACGGAGAACTGATTAACTGTTATAGAATGATTAGAGATTCTGTTGATGAATTGATAGAAGATTTGGGAAGACATAAAAATCAAGAAGATTACTACTATAAAATGAGGGAATTAGACCGAAAAAGAAGCTTTGAGAAGAAAACCCCGGTTCAACGAGCGTCAAGAATTATTTATTTGAACAAAACTTGTTATAACGGACTGTTTCGGGTGAATTCTCGCGGACAGTTTAACGTTCCTTTTGGTCGGTACAAAAACCCCAATATTTTAGATGATGCGGTGTTGCGAGCGGTGAGTAGTTATCTGAACAAAAATCAGGTTAAAATTCTCAATGATGACTTTGAAAAAGCGGTTGAAACGGCTAGAAAAGGAGATTTTATTTATTTTGACCCTCCCTACGACCCAGTTTCCGATACCGCTTCTTTTACGGGTTATGATATTAATGGGTTTAACCGCAGCGAACAGGAACGGTTAAAAAATACTGTTGATGAGTTGGATAAAAGAGGGTGCTATGTGTTGTTGAGTAATGCTTATACGGATTTTATTGTTGATTTGTACAATGATTATAGACAATTTAAAGTTTCTGCAATTCGGGCGATTAATTCTAATGCAAAAAAACGGGGTAGGGTTGATGAGATTTTGGTAAAAAATTATGAGTGATTCCAGCAAAAAAAACTTAACTAAAAACGATATCGCATGGGAAAAGATATTTGAACAATATCAAGTTCTAGAAAATATTTCCGAACGGGGTAGCTTTGAAATTGACGCCGGAACTATTAATCAATTCCGAGAAAGTCGGTTAATGGCAAAATTTGACCATCACGTTAATTTACCCCGAATATTTCAAAAAAATTCACTGTCTATCCTTCCAATTTCTCGCTCTCGGTATGTTATCGGATATTTTGAGACTTATTTTAGAGTGAATTACAATTCTGAAATCGAACCGATTCCGGTAACGTTTCCGAGTTATATTGAAAGCTTGGACTATGAAACCTTATCTTCTGAAAGTTTGGCGATAAGCTGTGCTTTTCATTCGGGGATAATTGCGGATATTTTAGACACAGAAATCGATAAAGTTTTTCAGACGGTTTCGGGTCGGATGTCTGCGGGTAGTTTTGATTTTTCGATTAACAGTTTATCGAGTAACTCTCCTTATTTACTGGAGGTTAATAACTCTCAGTGTGAAATAGATGCGGGATTTGAAACTGAAGAATATTTTCTCATCGTTGAAGCCAAAATGTATGGTGTTGAGGATTTTTTAATCAGACAACTATATTATCCTTATCGGCTTTGGTCGAGTAAAGTTCATAAAAAAGTGTTGGTTGCTTTGATGACGTTTTCAAATTCAACCAATCAATTCAGCTTCTTTTTGTACGATTTCGAGAATTTATCAGATTACAACTCTATCCGGTTAATTCAGCAGAAAAATTATATCATCGGTCCAGAAGAAATCACCAGAGACGATATATCAGAAGTATTTAACTCTGTTAAAGTTGTCTGTGAACGGGATGTTACATTTCCGCAAGCGGATGATTTTAACCGGGTTGTAGATTTATTGACGCTGCTTTATGAGAATGATTTAACCAAAGATGAAATTACAACAAAGTATCAATTTGCAGGTAGACAAACCAACTATTATACTGATGCGGGTAGATACTTGGGTTTGGTGGATAAAATTAAAACTTCTGATAGTAAAGAGATTACTTTTTGTTTGACGGAGGAAGGAAGAAGTCTAATGAATAAGAAGCACAAGCAAAAGATTCTTTCACTCATTCAAAGGATTCTAAAATATCCCGTTTTCTACAAAACCTTTGAAATGACGCTTCAAACCGGAGAAATCCCTCAAAAAGATAAAGTCAGCGAGATAATGTCAAGCTTAAATTATGGTGATAAAACCAAAAATAGACGTTTTCAAACGGTGAGAAGTTGGATAAAATGGATATGGAATATGTGTTCAGATTAACGATTGACCGATTTTTTTCAATCCCCTGAGAACATCATAAAATTCATTTTTAATG
>CAZNCM010000042.1:15057-15635 GCA_964571155.1 uncultured Lyngbya sp.
TTCATTTCCGGGGTTGGAAATTGAAAAGGATTTGGATAAGCTGTATTCGGCTTTATTTTCACGACTCAGTTTGATAAAAACCGCTTCTCGACCGTTAATCATCAATCCAAAAACGGGTTTTTCTAGGTTGGGACTCGCCACCATGTAAACGAGAATTTGGGGAAGTGCGACCATCACATCCGCTTTGGTTCTTTTTGTTTCAATAACAGCAATCCAAAATTCTCCCTGCAACACCAAAAAATCGATTTTTCCGCGAATACTATCCCCGTTAACTTCGTCATCAATTTGAATGTCTCTTTCCGCAGCAATAGAAAAGGGAGAATTGAAAAATCCGGCGAGGTCAAGCAACGGCGAAACCACAACAATTTTAACAACTTCCTCCAACATTTCCCGTTTGGCGAGGTAGAGATATTGCTGTTTTACTCTATCCAAACGCCGTTTTTCTTCGGGGGTAAGTTCGGGTATTTCATCCAACCAAGTTAGAAAGAAGCTATCTTCTTGCAAAAACTCAAGATTAAATCGAGTTTCCACATCGTAAAGGGTTAAGTTGGAAGCGGGAATAACTGGCGTTTTATTCA
>CAZNCM010000042.1:15645-21235 GCA_964571155.1 uncultured Lyngbya sp.
CTTCTTAAAATTTATAGCAGTTCGCGAGTCGTATACCCACAAATGCGCGGAAAGGAAGAATTGCAAAAACTATTACTAGACTCAGTTTTTTCCTGACTTTTGCCTCTTGCCTTTTGCCTAACGCGAAGCGTTCTAGTTGGGTGCGTTAACCGCAGTTAAACACACCCATTTTTGTTATTTCCCCACCGTTAATGTTTGTTGACGATTTTGGATTTCTAGATAAATCAACAACGCATTAACATCCGCAGGATTTACACCGCCAATTCTGGACGCTTGACCAATCGTTAACGGTTTGACTTTGGTTAACTTTTCCCGAGATTCCATTGACAACGTTTCAATCGCCATATAGTTAATATTTTCGGGTAATTTGCGATTGGCGTGGCGGCTAATTTGGTCGATTTGATTTTGTTGGCGTTGCAGATAACCGGAATATTTAACCTCTATTTCTGCACCTTCTTTTTCTACAGAATCGATATCGGGATTTCCCAAATTATACCGTTCCAAATCAACGTAATGAAATCCCGGACGCCGCAACAAATCCGCCAAAGTAATTGAACCTTTAATTTTCTGTTGCGTGTCGGAAACAATAGCAACCGCGACTTCATCCCGCTCTTTAATTCGGGTCGAATGCAAGCGTTCTTTTTCGGCGATAATATTCGCCTGTTTGCGTTCAAAAAGTTGCCAGCGCCGGTCATCAATTAAGCCAATTTCTCGACCCAATGGCGTTAACCGTTGGTCTGCATTATCCGAACGCAATAACAGCCGATATTCCGAACGACTGGTTAACATTCGATAGGGTTCGCGCAAATCTTTTGTACACAAATCATCGATTAAAGTGCCGAGATAACTGCCTTCGCGGGGGAAAACAATCATCTCTTGATTTCGCGCAAATCTAACCGCATTAATTCCGGCAACAATTCCCTGGGCTGCGGCTTCTTCGTAACCGGTTGTACCGTTAATTTGACCCGCACAAAATAGCCCTTCAATTTTCTTGGTCATCAGCGTCGGATAACATTGAGTTGCGGGTAAATAATCGTATTCAACCGCATAAGCTGGACGCAACATCGTACACTTTTCTAAACCGGGTAAACTCCGCAACATTTCTACTTGCAGTCTTTCCGGTAAACCCGTAGAAAATCCTTGAATGTACAACTCGGGAATATTTCGACCTTCCGGTTCGATAAAAATTTGGTGGCTTTCTTTATCGGCAAACCGCACAATTTTATCTTCAATACTCGGACAATAGCGCGGCCCTTTCGCTTCCACCCAACCACCATAAACGGGGGATAAATGCAAATTTTCCCGAATAATTCGGTGAGTTTCTACGGTGGTTCTTGTCAGATAACAGCACATTTGTTCCCGTTCAACCCACACCTCCGGGTCAAAACTAAACCAGCGGACTTCTTCATCTCCCGGTTGCGGTTCTAACTGACTATAATTTACCGAACGTTTGTCAACTCGGGCGGGAGTTCCTGTTTTTAACCGTCCGGTTTCAAAGCCTAATTTATTCAGCGTTTCTGTTAAACCAACCGCAGCAAATTCCCCCGCACGTCCGGCGGACATCGATTTATTTCCCACCCAAATAACGCCGCCCAAAAATGTTCCGGTTGTCAGAATAACCGCCTTGCATTTAAACGCAACATCAAAATAAGTTTTTACTCCAATAATTTCATCATTTGCACCCAATACAACATCCGTGACCATGCCTTCGCGGATGGCAAGATTTTCTTGATTTTCAACAATATTTCGCATCACCGCAGCATATTCCCGCTTGTCGGTTTGGGCGCGTAATGCCCAGACTGCGGGGCCGCGAGAGTTGTTCAACAGGCGCTTTTGTAGGTAGGTGCGGTCGGCCATTTTGCCAATTTCGCCCCCCAATGCGTCCACTTCGTGGGTGAGTTGGGACTTGGCGGGAGCCCCGACGGCGGGGTTGCAGGGTTGCCACGCTATTTTATCGAGGTTTAGGGTCAACATCAGGGTGCGACATCCCAGACGCGCCGAGGCGAGGGCGGCTTCGCAACCGGAATGTCCGCCCCCGACAACTACAATATCAAATTCGTCTTGAAAGTCTACAGCAGATGTTTGAGTCATTGTGAATGTTTGAATTTGAGAACTTATTTTTAAATTTTAGCGGTTATAATCAATGTTCAGCAGAGGAGTGTAAGAAATCCTGTATTTTTAGCAGCGAGTTAATATTTTTATTGAAAGTTCTAGTTGAAAGTTCTAGTTAAAAGTTCTAGTTGAAAGTTCTAGTTGTTTTGATGTCTGCTGACTATATCCCGTTAAAAATTCTTTAATCGTTGTAGCAATTCCCTTGGAAGCCAAGTAGGGAACGCCGTTTCCAATCATTTTAAATAGACTACTTAAAGATAATTCTTGGGGAAGCGCATATTCTTTTGGTAAAGATTGAATGGCTAAGGTTTCGGCAACCGAAAGCCTCCGAACTTTATAGGGATGCAAATGAACTTCATTATTTCCATAGCAAGCTGTCGGAGAATAGCGCCAACGGTGAAGTCGTTTGTAGGATTTTTTCGAGTCATCCCCTTCGTCAACCGATATAATTCTTTTAATTCCCGCTCGGGGTTGAAAGTGATTTTAGGCGTTTGGATGGTTCAGCACGTCATTTTTTATAAACCAATTCTCGACGGTTAACTGTTTAGGAATTCCATCGGGACAGGGGAGAACTGAATTTTCTTGAAAGGGGCTAATTGTCGGCCAGGAGTAGTTGAAAATATCGGTTTTTGAGTAACTCATATATTGTTCCCAGGGAAAGATTCCTTCGGGTAAAAAATCGGCGTTTTTAATCTTGATACCCAAATCGGTAATTATATTTTTTCTAAAGCCAATTAAGATAATTCTATCTCTATCTTGGGGAACGCCGTACTCTAAAGCGTTAATTAGTCTTTCTGTCAGCACATATCCGCTTTTAATCAGCTTGTCTTTCAGAAATTCAAAGAATATTTTGTGTTTTTGAGTTCGATAAAGTCCTTTCACGTTTTCAAACAAGAAAAAATCCGGTTTTTGTTGTATAATTAATTCAATGTAGGTGTCGGATAATCTGCCATTTTCTCCATTTTTACCTCTATTTTTTCCCCCTACGGAAAAGTCGGGACAGGGAGGCCCCCCGATAAATCCGATTAGTTCGGATTGTTTTCGAGCATCTTGAACTAATTCCCAAAGATGCAATGCTTTTTTTGCTTCGGTTAGTTGAACAATATCAGCATTTTCTCCGCTGTGGTAGCCATATTCTGGCTCGGCTAATTTAAGGCATTTTCTAGAATGATGATAAGCTTTTATAAAAGTTGGATTAATATCGCTTACACAGGCTATTTTAAAGCCGCTTTTTTCAAATCCTAAGTCTAAAAATCCCGCACCCGAAAAGAATGAAAAGATACAACTGTTCATAGATAATTTAAAAATATTGTTGAATAATTCAAGTTATCATGGGGTGATTTGTATTGTCAAGATGAGTTGTAAACTCTAACAAGTTTATTTGATGTGAAGTTTGATTTAAGAACCCCATAATAGCGCTTGCAAAGGACTAACTGTTGAGGTATTCTAAGCTGTAGGTTTGATGAATAAAATACGTTAACCTAACTTAACAACAGACCCATGACTCAACAACCCTCACCCAGCAATCAAAGCCCAGTACAAAGACTTAAACAGTTTTTAAAAAAAGTTGAGAGTAAGCAAAATTTAATTTCTGCCTTAGGAGGAATTACAACCCTAATTGGTGCGATCGCAGCTGCAATTATTTTTTTCATGCATCTGGGGGAAGGAGGACACGACCCTGTCACTCTCAATTGTAGCGGTTTCCTGGTTTATATTCCGGCCGATTCTGATACAATAAAAAACCTAGAAAGTAAGATTGACTGCTATCGCGATCGCATTGCGAATAACCCGAAAGATGCAGTTGCTTATACGAACTTGGGGGAAGCAGAACGTCGTTTGGCGAATATAAAAAATCACAGAATAAACAAGCGTATGAAAGAATTGGAAGTCGCAAAAAAGCATCATTTGACCGCACAAAAATTAGATCTTAAATCAAAAGAAGTTCAACAAGGATTACATACGGTGAATCAAGATATAGAACATTTGGAGAAATTAAAAGAGGATTCAATATCGAACAAGTTTCGAGAAACTATCCAGTCTAGAACAAATAAAGTAATGACATTTAATCAACAGCAGTAGAAAGGTTTACCCGTTTGGGGCGACAATCTTGCGTCCCGACAAAAAATATCCCCCCAGTGTTTGGGAGGATAGAGAATAGAGAATCAATGATTATCCAATTAGGAAGTCATCGGAGGTAATTAGATTGCTATCAACGCCTAACAATGTTGCTAATTCGGTTTGACTGTCTGCGAGTTTAATCAGGGTTGAACCGTTGTCTGAGGTAATCTCTAATTGGTCAAAAGTTAAACCTCCAGTCAAGGCAATTTTATCGACACTATCAGCAAAGTCTGTGATAAAATTACTGTCGAAACTGCTGGAAATATAGAAGCGATCGCCACCTTCTCCACCTGTTAACGTATCATTTCCAGAGGCGCCAACTAACCAATCATTTCCATTCCCTCCAACGAGACTATCATCTCCGGCGCCGCCATCGAGGGTATCATCTCCAAAATCACCGAAAAGGGTATCTGAACCGTTGTTTCCATCGAGTAAGTCATTTCTCTGACCCCCATAAATCAAGTCATCGCCATCATTACCAGAAATTGTATCAACTCCTTGGTTTCCGTAAAGAGTGTCATTTCCTTCGTTTCCTTCAACAATATCATCTCCAATATCTCCAAAAACGAGATCATTATCGACACCCCCTTTTGCAAGATCATTATCTTGACCGCTATATAAAGTATCGTTACCTTCAGCACCTTCTAGGGTATCATTTCCGGTGTTTCCGTAGATAATATCATCGCCATTTTCACCTGTAATGATATCGTTATCTTTGTCACCAAACAGGGTGTCATTGCCATTTTCACCCTTAATTTGATCGTTATTTTCTCCTCCGTAAATGGTTTCGCTACTGGCTTGACCTTCGATGTAGTCATTTCCCTTATTTCCGAAGATTTCCAAGGATGAAGATGTTCCGTAAATATTGTCATCTCCTTCCAAACCAAACACTTTTTGATTTTCAGAAGTTGCTTCGAGATTGTCTGCTTGGGAGGTCGCTTCTCGACTACGTTCATTTCGGATTAAGTTGGGTCTTAGACTCGGAAACTCAATGAATGAGATGAAGTTTGTCGGATCATAGATTGAAGATGAATCAAAATTTTCTATCCGAGGAATGGCTGTTTCTTGATCGGTTTCGTTCTGGTTTTCGGGTCTATTGTTGTTATTTTGTGTATCAGAATTATCAGGGTTTGAATTGAGATCAACTGGATTTCCGGTGTCTACGCCTCCCTGAATTGGACTGTTTGTATTTCCGTTATTCCCATTTTCTGAATCCGAGTTATCAGTATTTGTATTATCTCCTGAGTTTGAGTTATCAGGTGTTTCAGATTCATCTGAATCCGAATTATCGGAAGTTTGATCATCGGAATCATCATTAACATCGGGTTCAGATTCTTCATCGGTTTGGTCGGTTTGATTG
>CAZNCM010000042.1:21335-24710 GCA_964571155.1 uncultured Lyngbya sp.
GGAATCATCATTAACATCGGGTTCAGATTCTTCATCGGTTTGGTCGGTTTGATTGTTGGAATCATCACTAACATCGGGTTCAGATTCTTCATCGGTTTGGTCGGTTTGATTGTTGGAATCATCACTAACATCGGGTTCAGATTCTTCATCGGTTTGGTCGGTTTGCTCGTCAGAATCATCATTAACTTCGGGTTCTGGGTCTTCGTTAGGTTGAGGATTTTCCTCGTCAGAATCATCGTTAATTTCGGGTTCTGGGTCTTCGTTAGGTTGAGGATTTTCCTCGTCAGAATCATCGTTAATTTCGGGTTCTGGGTCTTCTTCTGTCTCTGGAACTTGTGAATCTACAACGTGATTAACAGTTAAGTCAAATGCAGCTAAACTCACAGTTTCTAAACCATCACTGACCCGAATAATAATATCTGAATTTGTCCCGATATCTACCTCAGTCGGAGTTCCTGAAAGTTCACCCGTTTCGGAGTTAAATGTTGCCCATTTAGGTAAATTTTCGATCACAAAAGTGAGATCATCTCCATCAATATCATTGGCGATGGGTTGATAAAGATAAGGAGTATTTTCATCAATACTCGTTAGTGGAGTTCCGCTAATTGTGGGGGAGTCATTCGTATTACTAACTGCGATTACAAACTCCTGAACTTCTGATAACTCTCCATCACTAACCTCGATTTTTACCGTTTGATTTCCAACCTGATCGTTAGTTGGAATTCCCATTAAACTTGCTGTTCCATCACCATTATCAGTTAAGGTCAACCAGTCTGGTATCATTAACGAATCAATCGTTAAAACATCACCTTCGGGATCAGTTGTATTAATATTGTAGGTGTATAAACTATCTTCAATCGCATCAGTAATTGCTTGACTGCTAAACTGGGGAGTTTCATTGACATTGGTTAAATTAACTGCAACATCAATCGTATCAGTTAAGGAACCATCACTCACTTCAACGGTTAGAGAATATGCAGTTGGTTCAGTGTCAAAATCTAAACTATTGTTGTTAGCAAGGCTAATTTCTCCAGTATCAGAATTAATTGCAAAAATGCCGCTATCATTCCCAGTCGTAATATTGTAGGTGAGATTATCTCCATCTGGATCGGTCGCCGAAACTTGACCAATTACTAATCCATTGGCTGCATTTTCGACTAACTCAAACGAATAATCTGTATCGTTGGCTGCTGTAGTAACAGAAATTTCTCCGAGTTGAACTTTGGCTTGCGCTAATGTGGTATTATCACCCAAGAAAATAAAGTTAGGTAATTCGTAAGGATCGGGACGATCATTAAATGCAGTGTAATCTCTTAATTGACCCGATAGAATAGAATTCCCATCCACAGAAAGGGTATAAGTTTCACCAAGAATAGTTAGATCATATTGAACTAAACGATTAGTTGTGTCAAATGTGACGCTTTCTGCTTGAGTAAATAAAGTGCGATCAAAAGTGTTAGGTTCATTCGGGTTTGGTTCAGCAGAAGGATCATCTTGAGTTGTTCCGTCTTCCTTCGCCCAAATTTGATCCTTTTCAAACCCTAATTCAATCCCATTTTTGCCGTCACTACTAATAACAGTAACGTTAAACCCAGCCCGATCACGTTTAGCATCTGCGTTTTTATCACTATCTGTATTATCTTCAGAAATGACTTGCGTGACAAAGCTAAGAGTATAACCGCTATCGAGATCAAGAGTCGGAAAAGCAGTGTTTACCAAGTCATCTGACATCAGATTATAGTTACTATAACCTGCAAATAAATCTAACTCAGATGTGCTATCTAATGTGGTAAAATCTCCATTAACTGTGGGCGTAACGCTACCCGGAAAAAGATTACCAAAAGCCAACCATGAACCGTTTGTTGTAGCTGTGGAATCATCAGGAGTAACTGCTAAGTTGTCGTAGAGATTAAACCGGTTAGTAAACGTCGGGGGTTGATTTTCTGGGACTGGATTTTCGATAACTGGTTCTGTGAAAACACCGTAGATGTTATCATTATTACTCTCGCTATTTGTATCATTGCTTGCCGTGTTGTCGCTAAACGTCACATTCGATAACAATAATGTGGGCAAATTAGGCAAGTTAGTCGTATCGTCAGGAACAAAAATCGCCCCACCTAAACCTTGACCGGCTTCTGAACCGTCTCGACCTTCACCGCCTTGGGCGCTATTTTTACTAAAAGTGCTGTTTTGAATGGTTAGAGTTCCTTCGCGGATAAATAACGCACCCCCCAAACCTGCGCCTCCACCTCCAGCAAACTTGTTTCCGTCTCCAGCGCCGAAACCGCCTTGACCCGGAGTGATACTCCCCCGTCCTCCGCCAGCGCCAAAACCGCCATTTCCACCGTTGGCGTTGTAGCCGAAGCCACCACCCTCACCAAAGTCACCATTTTCGCCTAAACCACTGCCATTGTCAGCAGGGCCATCTGCAAATAAGCCGCCTCCAGTAAAGTTGATGCTATCACCAGAAAGACCCCCGCCAGCATAACCCCCAGAGTTGACATCTCCTCCAATTGCGTAGTTTTCCTCAAAGGTAACGTTGTCGAGGGTGACGTCGCCGGAGTTAATCAACAACCCTCCCCCAAGTCCGGCACCTCCACCACCAAACAGGCTATTTCCGCCTTTGGCGACTCCACCTGTGAGGATGAGATTTTCAAAGCTGACCACTCCCGAGTTGATGAATAATAAAGGACGGTCTTCGCCGTTGAGGTCTATCACTCCATCGTTATCGTTGTCACCGCTAATCGTTTTATTATTGCCAATAAAGTTGATGTTGCTATCAATTAACGGCTGAATTCGTTTGAGGCTAGGGTCTAAATTTAATCGGACATTGGTATTGAAATTAATGGTATCATCTCCGGCTGTTTCATTGGCTTGTTGTATTGCCCAACTTAAGGTTCCGGGTAAATTTCCTGTTCCATCGTCTGTAGGTTGATCTACATCAAAAGTGGCAAGGACAAACGGATAGAATTCTTGTGTTTTTTGAGGGAATAAAATGGGTGTTTTAACGGGTTTTGTTTGATAATCCAAGTCCCATGATCCGCCAAGTTCAGCCTTTCCGATTAAGTGAGTGGAAGCCGCAATATTGGTTTGAGTGAGTTGACTGAACTGATGAACAAGTTCTTGACCTTTCGGAGTTTTAGCAACGTTACATCCGTACAGGAGAATATCGGCATCAGGAGTCAAAAATTTATGCCATTGTTTGAGTAAGGGTGCATAGGTTTCAAGGGTTTTTGGAGTGAGATTAATCTGACCAAATTGTAGGGTATGATCTTTTCCGTGAAATACAAAATGTATGGCGTTGACTTGAGAATATTGAGTTAAGATTTGTGTAACTTCTGCAATAAAATTGGCTTGAGGTGAGATAATAAAGCT
>CAZNCM010000042.1:24757-25009 GCA_964571155.1 uncultured Lyngbya sp.
ACAGAAGCTATTAACCCCACATTTATTAGCAGTGAGGCTATTTAAAAAGGAGAAAGACACCCTGTAAAAAATTTAATAAACTGAAGTCAGTCTGATGAGGAAAATAATTTGTGATCGGTAAATATAGATGTTGTTTTGCGAATGTTTTTTGATCGTAAAATCAGTCTAGCTGCTTCACCAAACTCCAGTTATTTAGAAGACGTTTTAAAATTAATAACATTAGCTACACTATTCGTTGTATCTGTCCAAAAA
>CAZNCM010000043.1:0-24680 GCA_964571155.1 uncultured Lyngbya sp.
GTAGTAGGTCGAGTAACGGTTCTTTGGTGAGGTCGTAGTTTGATAGAGAATTCATGCGATCGCCTTTTCAAATAAAAACTGTCCAACTTCCAGCCTAAAGTTGAAGGGATAGAGAAAACAAGGGGTTTAGCATTGAGTTGGTCGTGACTCACGATCAATTATTCTTGGGGAAAGTTGGGGGGTAGGGTAACAATACCTTGAGTTTGCAATTGACGGAATTGGTTGATTAAGTCGGCGTATCGCAGCAAACGCAACACATAGACGGGACGACGGTGAAAGTTGTGTCCCCAGTCTTTGATAGTGTGGGGGCTGAGTCCAGTTGCTTGGGCGATCGCGTGAATGCAGGCTTTGCGATAACTGCGGTTGGGATCGGGCTGAACCCAACGGTGGCAATAGTCTAAAGGTTCTAATGGTAAGTTGCGAATGCGATCAAAGCGATGACGATCCAACGAGATTTACCCTTGGGTTTGCAATGTCTAGGTTAGGTAATCTCAGGATTCAATTCAAGGGTTTTACTCGTGAAGTACGACCAATTTAAGTTTGGGGATAATCGGGGGGTAAGACAATTTTACGGACTTGGTTGAGCATATCGGCTAAACGTAGGGTATGAGTGACGTGATCGGGCCGTTTCTCGAAGTTTTTGCCCCAATTCTCGATGGTTCTGGGACTCAACCCCGTAGCTACCGCCAGAGATTCGACACAAGCCTTTCGATATCCCCGTTCTTCGGGGGACAATTCAACCCATCTTTGACAGTATTCCAATGGCTCCAAGGGCAGTCGTGTTAGCGCATCAATCCTATATTGCGCTTTTAGAGGTTGCCTGTCTATTCCCATATCTGCGATCGCCGACCCGTATAGTCGTATTTTACGAGTTTTTGTCCTTCGGATTTTGAGAGTTAACAGCTATCCATTAGAAAACACGGCCATTATTGGAGGGAAATTGGATTTTTCGTCGGGTGAAGTTGTGCAGATTTGTAATGCTTTTGATTATTAATGAATCCGTAAAATTACGGAAATTAACTAGAAATAGAATGCAGGTAAAATTTAAAAAGTTCAGTAAGTCTACTGTTGACCATCTTGGGCGGTTCGTTTAAGCTTGAAAGTAGAGTATCCTCAATCCGATACCCGCTGCCACCATTAACACTTTTATTGCTTCCAAGATTAGCCGTTATTTCCAATTTTTATGACAGGATTTGAGACGATTATCGACTGCATCTTTAAGTTTATTCTGACTATTGTTTAACTTGATTTTACGTTCATTAATCCAGGAGATTGAAAATGAAAGCTTCTGTACTTTCTGGTTTAGCTGTTGCTTTGATTTCCAGTTTATTTTGCCAACCCGTCCACGCCGAAATGTTGACGTTAGGAGAGGCTTCTGGCGGTCAGTTGGTCAGACTCGATACTCAATCAATTCAACGGAATGGGGGAGGGGCGAGTTGGTGGTCTGGATTTACTTATTATCTCGGAAATGAACGAATTAATGCCGGCGCCCATTGCGGTCGAGGAATTTGGGAAGTCGATGGCCAAGAATATTCTCCCCAGTCTCAAGCCACTCGTAATATGTTAAAAGTCGTTTGTTCCGCTCGACATATACGACCGATGGAAGATATGGGTTTTGTTTTAGTATTTGACCCTCCTTCTAACGTCCGTTCTTCTCCGGGTGGAAGTGTGAAATGTACTCTGGAAGATATGCAGGTTGTATCGATTTATGTTGAACCTCAAAACGGGTGGTATATGACCAATGTTTGCGGCGAGAGAGGATGGATTCACGAAACACAAATTCGGACGTTCCGTTAACCAATAATCATCAAATTACTTGGGGTAAATCTAATCAAAAGCTTAGGATGTTTACCCCATAAAAATTTATCGGACAATGCGGCATTTTTGGAAGGTTTTGAGGTGGGTTACTCTAAGCCAATATTTGAATTTAAAGGCTTTCCCAAAATTGACATTAATTATCTGGCTTTAAAAAGCCGCATAATCACTAATAGTTTCCGAAAAAACTATGAAGTTATAAATACTAGAGAAGGGGCTACAAATTAAAAATAAATGCAATAAACATACCCTTCAGGTTATACATACATATAAAACAGGTTCTTCGGTACTTGTTATGCTAAATTATCACTTAAGTGCCAAAACAACAAGGCTCTTATCTTAAAATTATCGAAATTTTTAAACCCGAATCCACAACGTTTTAATACTTTCAATCGATTATTAATCCCTTCCACAACAGCATTCGTAGTTTTCTTTTCAAACAGGACCTACAATTTCGACAAACCATTTTTTGAGAGTGCGGACAAACTTCGGAAAAAATGGTTGAGCCTTAATTATCCATTCTATCAGCTTAAAAGTTCCTTCTCCCAGATCTTTACTCTGGTCAAATATTTTTGTAAACTCTTCTTTGAGTTCGTGCATTACTGCCAGCATTGCCGAGGCTTTCTTGAGAGTATCTAGTTTTTCTTTTTGTTCTTCTTTTAAATTCTCTTTTCTTTTCAATAAAATGTACTTACTGCCTTTCAAATTGGTAAATAGCTTTTCCCTTGCTTTGGCTTTCAGAGACTCAGCACTTTTTTTTTGCTCAATTCTTTCTGAATTCAATTCTTGATGCAAAGGTAATCTCATCTATTCCTAACCTCTTTAAGTTCTTCAAACTAATTGGAAAAATCTCTCGACTCACTTGATTAATCATTGAGTCTACTTCTTCTTCAGTTAAGTTATGTCTCTTCGCTACATTCAGTAAGTTACTATTGAGCACTTCTTCAGTAACTAATCGAGCATATCTTTTCGTATATTTTTGTCTTTTCTTAACAAAACTCAATTCCTCACTGAAGGGCTTTAAACAATAATCACATTTGAACTGTCGTCGATTTACTCTTAAAAATACTTCTTTTTCAGCCCAAGGAAGGTCTTTAACTAAATGCCAATGGTTTTGCGGTGCGACCCTGCGCCGTTGTACGGCGCAATGGGTAGCGCATCAAGACGGTGAAGACGATTACTCACTTTTTGACAACCTGGACAGCAACCTGTGTTTGAGCTAGCTTCTACATCTAAAATCAGAGTTTTTTCAATCTCTTTTTTAGATTTGACTATTACTCCGGGCAAATTGAGAATTTGAGTCAGTTCTCGTTTCATACTTTCTTAGTTTACAGTATTTGCTAATAATTTAGCATAATAAGTACCGAAGAACCGTTCTATCTGAAGCTTGGGATGGAGTATTTATTGAAAATCAAAGCCTCAAAGACGCTTTACAACCAACAGTTAAATTATCGATTAGCTTTTCCGGGGGATTGAGAGTTCCAAAACAGAGAGGATGGCTAGAAGGATATCCTCCTCAAATCACGCTGTTTGGTTTTTATCCAAGAGTAGAGTTAGAAGTGGTTAACCTGTTGGATGAAAAAGTTGTTTTATCGATGCCATCGCCAAAGACAAATCAACCTTATCCATTGGATTTAAACAAGCAAGGAACTTATTTGGTCAAAGCCAAACACTCAAAAGAAATAACCGAAAAAATCATTAAGATTTTCGCGTGGTTGATCCGTAGCAATTGATGATTGCAGGTCGCTACAATTAGTCAGAATCCTAGATTCCTATGAATCTAACCTTCTCTACGCCTTCGATCATCTCTAAAGCAAATTGGGCAGAGGTAAATGTGGTGCTGTTGTCCATTTGATCTTTGATCAGATTAGCGAGTGTATTGATATTGATAACTCTTTTTTCTCGATCTTTCCAAGGAATATCGTCAACTTTTTTGCCCCCATCATCTGAGTCCAATCCGAAATGTAAAGTTTCTGGTTTTTGGTGAATATTCACTGTTTTAATTTCTCCTGCAAATAAGCAAATTAATACATTTTTTGATAATCTATCCATTCTTAGCAATTCCAGTTTATTTTGATCATAAATAGAATCATCTTTTACATCATAACCATCAACAAGTAAACCAGGCCAACCCGCTACTACATCTGAACGCAGTAAAAAACCTGTTACTATTTCGTGAGGATTAACGGCAGGACTTGTCTTATTTTTTTTGTGCTTAAG
Organism: uncultured Lyngbya sp.; assembly: GCA_964571155.1. GTDB lineage: Bacteria > Cyanobacteriota > Cyanobacteriia > Cyanobacteriales > Microcoleaceae > Capilliphycus. The sequence continues at coordinate 4,036 of CAZNCM010000043.1, forward strand.
ATCGTTAGTATGTTCTGATGTAGTGACTCTGCCAATACTAAATGCCCCATCTAATAAGCATTCTATCCATAAAGGATCGACCCAGAAGAAACGGATGGATTCGACAGGTAACATCTGTTCGTCGGCGACTAAGTAATTAAAGGGAATACCTTTAAGAAGACTTAAGCTTTCAAACCAAGATGAGACTTCACTGGGGAGTTCAATTTCATTGGAAATATTATGAAAGGGTAAATGACTGTCAATGGCTGCTTCAAAGCGTTCAAGAAACTGTCTATGACTGCGTTTCCAGTTGTAGAGACTGATGGAGAAATTTTTACTTTGTAATGCCAGTAAACGACCTAGTTCCCAAGCTGCTGCATAGGAAACATCGAAAATACCATTATTGGGATTGTAGCAGACTAGCTCATCGGCGGCACGGATGGGTAAGGTGATGGTATCGGTAGAGTTTTTTCCGGGGATTAAGGGGCTATGATACCAGGAGAATGTTTTACTTCCCTGTCTTAAAAAATGGGGTAGGGGAATGTAGCCCATTGACAGATATTGTTCAGCGTCAGGATTGTCAATCTTGGGTAATCTTAGGGTACTGGGTTCTCGGTTGATATGAGTCAGTAATCCTTTAAAGCTTTGTTTTTCATCGACACAGGCAAAACTCCAACTTTTGAGACTGACTAAACGAATATAATCAATATTTTTTGCTTCTTGAAAGTTGAAGTCGTTAGCGTTATAACGTCCTTCTATTGAAACAAGGTGGACGGTACTAATACTGCCTTTTTTAGGGAGTCTGTTGCCAATAATGACTGCTAGTTCATCTCCGACTAACTTACCTGCATCATCTGTTCCTTGACGCACATGAGCGAGGTATTCTAAATCGTCTTTTGTGGGTAATATTTTTTCTAATAAATCTTTGGCTACATCAATCACAGTTACTTTGTCGTCCCAATGTTGTCCTGTTTCTTTCTCAAAGTTGGGAAAGTATATATTTGGCTCCGTTTCTGATTTAATTAATAACTCGGTTTCTGTTAAATCTTTGTTAAGTAACCAAATTTTGTCAAGTTTAGACTTATCAGAGTTCAAAAATGTATTGAGTTTGTCTTGCTCATCTAACTTAATCTCATCAGGAATTTGCTTTAATTTTCGCAAGGTGATAATTTTTGGTTCGGGTTTTTCTTCTTCCTCAAATAAGAGTAATGCTAACCAAGTTATATCATTATTATGGGCATCAGCTTGACGTTCCCAAGGCAGGGTACTGCGATTGAGAATAATATGAGGTAGAACGTTGGAATGTTCGCCTAAGCTACCATTTGGCGGGAAGACAGCATGAATATCTGTGGGTTTTAGTTCAAAGCGTTCTCCTGAAACTGAAAAGGTTCGGGTAATCTGAAAATCGTTATTCGGGATTCCTTTGCCTTCAATTTGCTGTTGAACGGTAATCTCATAGTCACCAGCTTTTAAATCGGGTTTATGGTATTGAATAAATTCAAGTTGTGTGGGTTCGGTTGTAGTTGTGTCTGTCATATCTTCCTTATTTAATCATTACTAAACTAAAGAGCCAATTTTGGGTGAAGCCAAAAATTCCTCAGCAATTTTTTCGCTGATATCAATTGTCTCAATGTCTAAATCCAGCGTTTTCAATAAATTGTCTCTGGCTGTTTTGACTGAGTTATCTAAGATAGTATTCTGGATCTTTTTCTTTTTGTCTTTCTCTTCATCTTCATCAAAAGTTTTAATAGGTTCCCATTGGTAGGCGTTATTAATCAATTCAGGGATACCTTGTAACTGACTGCGGTCAATGGGATGAGTTTCGCCAGGTTTCTGACTATTTTTAGGTCTGATTTCTAAGCCAGCCAGAGTATTTTCAACGAATTGATTGCCATTCAAGTTGGGGGTTAAGGATTCACCCCAAAGTCCGGTGGGAACTTTTTTGAAGATGGGAGTACAGGCAAATTCTTCTTGGAATTCTTGTGATGTGAGAGGGATATTATCTCTGTTTATAGTAATAATCAATTTTGATGAGTTTAAATCCTGAGACTTGATTGCCATAGAAGCTATACCGAATTCAAGATTAGCTCCATCGGTTTTGATTTCTAAGGGTGAGCTTGCTGAGGGTTGATAAACAGCATTTTTGGCGGGAATTACTGAATTGGTTACTAAACAGAAGTCTTTGGGATTGATAATACCTAAATCTAATTTATCGTCTTGATTAACTTTCCTGACTAAACCCTCTTTAACCGCAATGCTACAGATGTCACTATCAGCAGGGAGGAAGGAACTTTTGAAGGTTTTCCAGTCAATGGGGGTGGGGGCTTGGGCAGCACTGTTACCAAAGCGCACATCAAATGAGACAATCCAAAGATGAATATGGGCAATACCTGTAAATTCCGGGCCCCAGATGTGTAAATCTGCCCCTAGCTCAACAGTAATATGGTGAGTGCCAAAGACGTGATAGGTATAGGAAACTCCCATATTGACATAGATAGAAATATCGTAGAAATAGGGTTTCCAGGCGATGATAAAGTCGGCTTTGGCGTTAAACCAAGCTCTGAGGGGGCCACTGTTCCAGGTGGCTTGCAGGTTTCCTCCTACCATCAACGCGGAGGGGGTAAGGGCGAAGTAGGCATCGGCTTTGATGTAAAGTTCTGGGCTGACTTGCCAGTTGAGTCCAAGGGGAGGAACTTTGGGATAATGATTGGGAACTTTAAACAGGGGATGGTAGCCGCCAAGGGTGAGGACGAAATCTCCTTCATGTTCGCTAGGGGCAAACCAGCTATAAAAGGCGAAGCCTCCGGTGAGGTGACAGGCTTGGGAGAGAATATAGGAGTTTGGGGTGAGTTGGGCGATAATGCCGAGGAAACCTTCGGCGGGGAGAAAACTGGCTTTGAGGGCTAATTGTACTTGGGCAACGGGGGGTATGCCAGCGCCGACATCTGGGGGGGCGATGAGGGTGGCTAAACCAAGGATGTTGAGTTCAAAACGATGACCAAAGGCGACGGTTAGCAGAACGAAGGCATCAATCAGTTTAAAGGAAGTGAATTTAACACCGATAGCGAGGAATATTTGTCCGGTTTCGGGGGGGATATAGTCTCGGAGTTTTTTGAGTTCTTCTGTCAGTCGGGCGGCTTGGTCTAAGTTAGAACCAGCAGGAGGGTTAACGGCTTCGGCGACGAGGGGGAAGCTGGCAACTTGGTCAATGGTGGGGATTTTGAGGGCGCGGTTATAGCCGAAACCTGCTGCTAGTCCGGTGACGAAGAAGAAGGATGGACCGCCCAAGGGATAGTCGAGGAGGGCGTAGATAAAGAGGGAGGGATGATTGTCGAAATAAGTATAGGACCCAATGGCAGAAAGGGTGAGGGCTTTGGCTTTGACGTTAAATTTGATGATGGCGGCACCGTTGTATTCGTCTATGCCGTTTCGGGTAGTTCTGAGGAATGCGCCGCCGATTTCTAAGCTTTCTCCGCCTTTGTAATCGATGCCGATGCCTTTGAGGTCAAATTGGGGGTCAAATTGGCTGAGGGGGGAGTTAACGGAAAGTCCGTCGAGGGAGAGGGAAAGTCCGGCGAGGCTAAGACTGGCATCTAGCAAAACCCAGATTTTTGAGTCTTGGTATTTCAGACCAATTCTTTGAAAGTGGACGGGACCAAAGCTTTTTTGGAGGGGAAAGTATTTAGTGCTATCACTAATCTGGGTGGGACTGGAGGAAGGGGTGACAACTGAAGGAGGAAGGTTATTATTTCGTGCGGGGGTTGTTCCTTCTATTTGACCCGTCTGTTTATTGATAGTGATGGGGAGTTCTAATTGTTGGATTTCGTTTCCGAGTTGAATTGATGGGATAAGGTCTAGACGTTGGTTAATATCGGTGGTGGGTAGTTGAATGCCACCTTCGGTATATAAAGTGTTGAAAGTTTGTAGTTCTGTTGCGGTGAAATTAGCTTTAGTTACCAAGACTTGTAGGGAAATTTTAATCGTTTGATTCGGGGGAAACTCTCGTCCGACTAAGGGCAGGTTGGATAGGTTAATTCCACCGCCAATATTTAAACCAAAGAGAAAATTGCTGACAGATGTTTCTTGTATTTTCTTTGTAGAATAGGCAAACAGGGCATCTTTTAGGCTGATTTCTAGCCCTTCGGGAATCTCATTTTTGAGTCCGGGATCGATATAACCAATCAGGTCTTTGATTTTGACAGTTTGTTCGTCGTGGTAAGCAGCGAGGAATTTGGTAGAGGTTTGATCAGTATCGAAAATGAGGGCAAATTTTAAGCTGCCAATGATGATATGTCCATCAAAGTGTTTTTTATAGGAGCCATCAGTTTGTCGAACAATATTAATTTTAAGAATTACATCAATTATTTCTTCCTCGATCTCTAATATAGATTCACAGGTAAAGTAAAAATTCTTAGTTTCAGTATTGAAGTAAGTTGCTATATTTTCAACAACTAATCCCTCAATTGCTTTGGGGAAATCTCCATCTGTATCTTTTCTTCCAAAGGTTGTTGCTAAATCTTCTATTAATAACCCAATCGGAATTTGCTGTCCGGGTCTGGTACTTCCGGCAAAAGTCCAACCCCCACTTTCGTTGGCATTAGTCGCCAGCAGAATCAAATCTACCCCAGCAATATTCAGAACACTGTTAATTGTAGCAAAGCTACCACCAAGATTCTTTTCTATCTCTAGATGTAAATATTTAAGGGGTAAGATGGAAGTTCCTCCCAAGTTCAACTCCCAATCACTAGCCATCTCTATTTCAAAGGCGTATAACCCTTGTTTGATATCAGCACTTATCGCAAGGTCTAATATCGAGATGTGTGGTAGTTGAGCATTGGGGATTATTTCCTCAATGATTTGTTCTAGGGCGATGGTTTGATATAAGCCAAGTTCACCATAAAAAGCAAAGTCGGGAAAGACGGCTGAAGCGTTTACTAAACCCCCTCCCACATTAAAAGCAGATAGGATATAAAAACGAATAGGAGTCGGATCTCCGGGACTAACTTCCCATCGTAATAATAAATCTTCAATTGTTAATGCTTTTCCTAATAAGAGTTGATTCCAGTTTGCTGTTGGACCGATACTTAAGACAATATTAGATACCCTCAGTGGACTTAGGGATAAGTGTAGGGATAATTCACGAATTTCTAGGGTACTTAATGAGTTTATTGCCAGAGGAAAGGTATCGCTATTGTTGGGTAAATGACCACTTAATAAGTTAGTAAAAGTATCAAAACCGGGAAAAGGAATAGGTTCTGCATTTTCGACGATGAGTTGTGTACTCCCCACGGGCCAGACTATCTCTACGTTTTTAGGTGTGTGTGAGCTTCCTATGCTAACTCCTCCTAAAAAGCTAATCCCCGATCCTATATAGTTAGCATAAAGAGAAGTACTGGTATGCAAGACAAGTGAAGAAATCCCAAAACTGAAAATATCTTCATAGGTTTTAGTAAAATTTAGTTCTATCTCTAAGCGTATTTCTTCATATTCAGGTTGTTGATTTAGATATCCATAAAAAGGTAAAGATGAATCTTTATAACCCGCAAAGTCCATAAGTGCAGTCAAAAGCGGCATCTGGGAAAGTGCTATCTCTGAAACAAAATTTAACCCCTGATGAATTTTACTAACGTTTAAGGTGGCATCGAGTGATGTGAGATAGGATTTTGGGGTTTGATCTTTCTGAAAATTGTGGGAAGAAAAAACCAGCACCATCGGCTTATGATCTGGAAATCGTAAGTCGTAAAAAAGTGAGGGTTGATTGCCCGCTTCTGGATCTAAGTTGCCAAAATTAGTATAATCAGGAAGGTCTGGATAAGACCAGGAAAAATCCCAAACTTTCGGGAGTGTGGCTTTTAGTAGGTATTCTAACTGCTCATTATATACAAAAAAGATGCCCTCAACAGCTTGCAGTCTTACCCCCAGTAATGAAGGTATTCTTGCTTGAAAATATAGGGAATCATCCGTTTCCGCAATGGGTTGCTGTACTTCCTCAAGTTGTAATATTTCTCCTGAAAAAGCTTGTTGAAGTTGATTGGCTAAAGCTAGACCGATTGTATCTTGATCCAGTGTTAAATGACCTAAGTTGAGTTTGTTTTTGATAGATTGAAGGTTGGGATTGCTCATATAAGTAAGTTTTTGAAATTGGATAGATTGATTTACAGCTTCTGATTATTTAAATACATACTTCTTGCTCTTTTCAGGGGTCTAGGAACATCTAAAATTACCTGTTCTTTTTTTATTTCTTCACGCTGTCTCTTAACTACTTTGGCTTGTTCCTCAATTTCGTCAACTTCCATTGCATTTTTATCAGGGTTGGACTTCGCAAGTTCTGTTTTCATATTCTCAATTTTCGTTGCTATAGTTTTTTGAGTTGTCTGCATTTCCTCAACCTTTGTCTTCAAATACTGAATTTTCCCCCCCAAACCTGTGTCTGTAATAATCAATTTAAGTTGGCTTTGATTTCGCTGTTCTACGGTCATCTTGTTAAAATCTTCTACAATTTTAGTGTAAATATCTCTTTGGCTTTGAATGTCAGTATTGGCCGTTGTAAGCCTTGCTTCTAGCTGGTTGTAATTTGTCTCTAGTTGATCTAGCTTTATGCCTTTAAAATCAGGAACTGGCTTTCCTAGAATTGTCTTTATTGCGAAGATTTCCGTTACTATTTGTTGTGCAAAACTGTCTATTAAATTCAAACTATTGAATATTTCATATAGTTTTTTATCTAACTCTAAAACTGTGTCGATAATTCCCGCTTCTTCCGCGCTAGGCATCAGTTTTTCTACACGGCTTTTAATTTTTTGCTTGTACTCAGCCTCTTTACCCATTGCTATATACAACGCTCTTTCTACCATGTAATCAAGGATCTGGCATTCATGTAAGTTTATACTTTCACTTTGAGCATCGTAGATGTGGTCAAACACCTTTAGCCCATCATAATAAAGCTTGTAGCGCATCCAACGGGCTATTGGCAGATACATGAAAAATTTTATTTCTAAATTGTGCCGAAATTGGAAAAGCTGTTTCTTTTTATTTGCATCACTAGCAGGATTACTAATTTCATCTGACAAGGCTTTAAAAGCTGTTCTAAGAGCATCCTCATCTATCTGATCAGAACCATCTTTTTTTAATTTTAATCTATGTTGATCCGGGGATACATCAGGAACTTTTTCAAAGAATTCGCTTTGTTTATCTTTTACCGTAACATCTGTAATAGAAGTCAATAAAGTTTTATTTAATTCGTCTTGCGTATAAGTTCTTCCTGTTACCCATGTACCCACATTAGGTATCAAATAAGCCGTAATTCGGGCTTTTAATTTACTTTGTTCTGTTTTAAAATCATCATTTTGACTGACGCGACGTTGACCAGTTTCAATCGCCAGTTGTTCAGTGTTGCAGTGTTTACTACCAGAAACAAAGTTACCCAATTCTTCTGGACCGCCATCCCCATGACCAAATAGGTGACACCATTCTTGATCGGTTCTTAAACTAGAAGCGTTAACAACAGCATCTGCATTCAGTTTATTATCTTTGCGCCATTGTACCTTAACAGCTTCATCATTAAGCTGTCCTACTACATATTTGGCAAAGGAGGTGGCTGACAATTTAGAATCAGTTATTTTAGGCGTGATACCACTGGCTTTCATGCTAGGATATACATGAAAATCACTCAGGGCTTCTGCCATCGTTTTACCCGCATCTACTCGTTCGTTTTCGTTGAAACCTAAAGTGAGGTCTTGTCCACTAGCGTTGAACTTTTTCCAGACTCGGTAGCCAGTATTGTCTAACTTTACAGATATTTCAATTGTTTTGATCTCAAATTTGTAATCATAACCAGCAATGTTCGGATTCGTAATGCGAGGCGGAAATGGGTTTTGGCTAGGATTATTTCTCTTAGTTGCTGACGGATTAAATGTTTTATAATATTGAATAAAACTATTTATACCAGTGACAGGATGCGTAAATTCGGCTCCTTTGTCGTAAGGCCAATTAGTAGGATAGAAAGCATCAGGTGTGTTAGTTGTGCGGTTTTTTTGAATTGCTGGAGGATTAGCTAACGTTACTAGAAAGTCTGGATTTAATTCAAACAAATAACTCCATAATTTTGCTAAGGGAAAATTTGGATTTCCGTTAGGCAAATCAATTAACCATCTATAGTTTACCTCATTCACCTTATCGGCACGCATAGGATAGCCACTACTTCCACGCCCTCCCTCGCCTATATTTACGGCGGAAATATGCCCCATTAAAGTTCCCCCGTTATCGTGGTAAAAACAGTGATAGTTCCCCTTGGGTAGCTCGCACGCTGCCTGATGTGCTAATTCTTTAACTCTTTTTGTTTCATCGTCATTTCTTTTAGTATCATCCTCATTACTAGGCAATTTGAAATGAATTCTGTTTTTGTTTTGGTCGTTTTTCAACAAGCTCTCCTCTTTTTTAACAGCAAAGACTTTTTTTGTAGTTGAAGTTACATTACTCTTCTCCTTTGTAGCCAACTTGTTGATTTGAGCTTTTAATTCCTTCAAATAACGATATTGCTCATGTCCTACTCCTAAAAAATATTCAGCCTTAGATTCCTCTGTAGTATCACCAACAGTAATATTTTTGGTATCATTGTCGTTATATATGTAAGTTAGCTTTATTTCATAAATAGAACCATCTTTTTTTCCGTATTTATATTTTTGGGTATCTTCACTATTATCCAGAAAAAGCAGTCTAGCGTTAGGATTTACATAAACACCGTAATATAAGTCAGTGCCATTTGTATAAGAATTCTCTGGGCTGATAGCAATAGCTGGTACGATTAAGGTTTGATCCTGAAGGGGTTTTTCATTTTTTATCCAGTGTTCTCCTCCTAGTTTGCTACCTGTATCATTAACAAATCTTACAAAAATTTTATTGAGCAAATTTGCATTTACAATGCGTAATCGGTTCAGTATTGTTTGATTGTCAGCACTATCTATTACCTCATTGCCCCCTTCAAGCCATTTCCAGTAGTATTTATTTTCTTCATCAGCTATTCGAGCTAAAAGTGTGTCAATATCTTTAGAAAGATGAGTGTCTTTTAAGATATACCCAATTAGGCAATTATCGAAATTGCAGTCCTCTTTCCATAAGTCTTTCATTGAATTCTCAAACTGCGAAACTATCGAATCGTCCCTTGTAGGAGTTGGTTCGGCTTTGAGCTTAAAAGTTGTTAAAGCTGCCTTGAGTATCGCTTGATAGTAATTTGTTATGTTAGGCGGTTGTGTGACATCATTTGCAATGACACTAATAACATTGTCTTTAAACTCAACTCGCTCGTCTGTTTCGGTTTTAAATGCTTGGAAGTTTCCCATGATTTGACCTACTTGTTAATTGATTAATGAATTTTGAAGAATGGTAAGGTTTGTTTGTTATCACTTTTTAGTTTCCTTTTTAGGGGTGGAACAGGGTGTGATCGCTTTTTAAGTTGCTGGTCAAATTCCTTGGGTTCATTAGAAGGTAGGCTGTTGCATTGTTACTTGTGATCGCAATATGATGAATTTATAATTACAAAGCCATAGTTTCATCTCCATTGTTGTATAAACACAATCGGCAATTTTGTGATTTTGTTTTACTTGTTCAGGAGTTTGATTAAGTCCTGTAGCTGTTTTTCAGTTATTGTTGTTTGGTTGATTGTAATAGCTCCATTGACTACTTTTAAATCCCCCTTTACCTCTAACTTAGGATAAAGATGGTCATGGTTAGTAATTATTTGGGTTCTTGTATCACTCGTTTCTGCTAAACATTCCATTACTCCATAACGACCTTTTACAAACAACAACACATAGGGAGTATGATCGACAATCTTCAAGGCTTTCAATGCACCTATACTCTTGAAAAATTGCGCGGCAAATTCTCCACTTGGAATAGGAACAACCTTAGTTCCCTCATAAGTCAGCTGGGAAATTATTGCCACTAGATCGCCATCAGCAGAATTTTTATTGATCCAATTAGCCAAACCATTCCATCCTTTGTCTCCTTCTGTTCCCAGCATTTTTTGATAGAAAACTTGTTGTTTTTTGTAAGTTCCATCAGCCGAAAAAATAAATGCTTCAAATCCAAAACTATTGGTTCTAAATATTGAGATTTCTTTATGAATATCGGCAATTTTGATGTAAGAACCTTTACTGTCTCCAATAGGTGTACTACACAACTCTATTGGATAGTTCTGAACCAAAACATCTGTTTCATTACCACTAATTTTTAAATCCCCTCCCAAGTATAGTGACCCACCTAAACGAGTATCACCTCCCTCCACATTCAACTTATAACTACCAGGGTCTGCTATACCAATACCAACATTACCTTCCTTATATAAAATGGGTGTTTTCTCTATGGTGCAAACAAACGTTCCATCCCAATACCCCGGAATATTTTCATAACGTATATACAGATTTGTCTGACCAGAAGGAAGAGAAGAAATAATATTGCTAATTGTTAATTGGATACCCTGTTCCGGTCGCAACTCAACATTTTCTTCATTTTGATTAGTTATTGTCCAAGTCGTTGACTCTCCTTCAGTTTCTTTAACAATCTTCCAGTCTTCGATATATCTCTTAGCCAGTTGCCAATCTTTCCCTTGAATCTCTATTCCTTGTACCTGACTTTTGGTTCCCAAACCCCAGTCAAAATCAACATCAAAAGAGATAATAAACTTAGAAGCCTCATCCCCCTTACTGTCTGGAATTAAAGGAATAGCTTTATCCTTTAAGACATTAACAATTCGCAGAATTAACTCATTTTGTGTTTTGCCATCATTCAAAATCCGATTAGACTCCACAAAACTCACATGAAGCGGAATATTCTTTTTCCCGCGATGACTAATGATGCTGAGAGTCTTTTCTCGATAATAATGAGTTAAGGTTTCTCCCTGATAGGTAAACGCTGGACATAAAAATTCAACTCTAGTTGTTCTTGCGCCCCCCTCGGTTGAAGCACTGATATTTTGGAGGGTTAAAGTAATAGTACCATTGGCTTCTAAAGCTGTCGTCTTGGTCGTTAAGAAATAGAGAGAAACTATCCCATCCGTTTGAGTAACTGGAGAACTCATACTCCAATTCTCTAGGGAGGCTAAAGCCAATTGCTGTAAAGATTTAGGAGATAACGTATCGGGTCTAAATCTTAATTCAAAATGATAATTATCTTGACTGACTCCTCCACTTTTTGCAGGTAAAGTAATCGCTTGTTCTGTATTGTTGCGAATTTCAAAAACAAGTTCTTCTCCCTTAGTATCATTTTCACTAAATATAACTGACTCTTTATCATCCCCTGAATATAAGTCAAAATCAAGGGGATAGGCGATATTAAAAGCAGCGATCGCACTTAGATCGTCATCCATATCCCGTTTAATTTCTTCTGGAGATAAAGCCTTCTTATAAATCCGAAAATTAGCAACTTCCCCTTGATATTCTTTAGCTATACTGGCTTGTACAGCAGGTAATATAGGTTGTTTTTTATTTTTATCATGATGCCAAAGAACACCATTGAGATAAATTTTCATCTCCCCCTTAACAGCATCTTTGGTGAAAGCCCAATGATTCCATTTCCCTTTATAGGTGACTGCATCTTGGGAATTATCTGCATGGGTAGATTTGTATATTCTATCATAGTCTGAATCTTGATCTTTTGGATTACCGCCACAGTCGAAATAAATCATTTCATCTGTCCAAGGCAAATGAATACTTAAAACTCTTGAATTATTGGCAGTTTTTGCCCAAATAATAGAATGTTTATTGGGTAAATTATTTCCTCCATTAGCCCAAAAGCTCACAGTTATTTCATTACCAGTTGGAATGCTTGTAGGAGTTAATTCAATAACATCATCATTGCCATCAAAACTGAAACAACTACCAAAATGTTCATCAGGCACAACTTGGGGATTGCCGCGAACAGGGTATTGACTCTCAGTTAAAGGACTCTTACTTAAAGCATTGCGAACTTTTCTATGAGATCCATCAGGGATAATCGTATCTAGTTTGAGATGTAAAACTAAATCCTGGTTTTTGTTACTCATGATTGATACTCCTTCTTAAAATAAATTAACGGCTGAATCTTGAATTAAACTAAGCAGTAGGATTATTTGTATTTGGTGGCTCTTCTTTTCGGCTCAACTTTAACCGACCCTCTCGAATTGCCTGTTTCCCAGAGAAAACCGCCTTAGCATTAGCCTGACCAATGCGATCGGCAGGTATTGTTGACCATTGCCCTTTTTCCTTTTCTAACCACGACCATTGATAACCCTCCTCTTGTGGTAAAGACAGATTAACCTGGTTTAAATCCGTCAAAATAGGCGTTGATAAAAACGTAATTTCAATCTTCTCCAAAGCCTTGTTATATTGATCGGGTGGAATATCGATCGCCTTCGTCGGTAAAATTCCGCAACTAGCATGAACTTTCCCCCTCGGATCGATCAACATAGTCACCGTTTGTGGAGGTTCTTCTAAATTGAGATCGATATGCCAAGCATTGTTTGCATTATGAAGTTTAATCCGAGGGTTATTAACTCCATCTATATCGCTTTGCGGAGCATAAAACTCCTTGCTCAGACTCTCGTTTTCTTCCAGCCAATAGCCTAATAAACCATCATTTAATTGCTGATATTCTCCTAAACGAACAGGAATTTCAACTTTCTCAAAATCATCGCTGTCCCTCGTATTCCGTCTTAAATCACGCCAAAATACATCCCAATCTTGGTTAAGGGTAGGAAGTCCTTGTAATTCCAGATTGAGAGAAGCCCGCACCACTGCAATAGGTCGTCCCATTAACAATGCTAAACCTTGATGTTGGGCAAAGTTTTCCGGGTCAATATTCTCTAAACCATTATCTAAAGCAGTAATAAAATCTGGGAGAAACGTTCCACCTCCATTATGATTACTAGAGATAATATGGTTGACTAATCGGCTTAAATGTGTATTTTCAATATCATTAATTGCCAGGGCATTATCTCCTGGTGCAGGTTCCCATTGAGCTTGTTGATTTACAGAATGAATCGACCCCAAAGCTTTACCTTGGTTATCGTAGATAGCGAGGCTATTATCTAAATTATTCGGAAGTATCCAGCCACAAATAGGCGTTGTCGCCGGATGGCTATTCATTTCCTGTTCGCCCTCAACTGCTGACAACCAACGGAAATTTAAACGGGCTGGTTGTACTAATCGAGGAGGTAAAGAGATTAGATAAGGACTTCCTAGTGTTCTCATCTGTTCAGTCCTAATAATCTGACTGACATCTAAATCTTTTACCTGTCCAAAACTATCCACCAACCGCAAGCGCAAAATTTTCATCGCGCCAGAACGAATCGGATTAAAATCATTCAAAGGTTCTGGCGCACTGCGAATACTCTGCTGTACTGCATCACGAACTACTTCTGTAAACGGCAGATAATCTGCAAACCCCAAAGGGTCAGCAATGGGTAACTGTAGGGTTTGTTTGTGCATCAGCAAGGCTTCATTAAAACCTCCCAAACATTGAGCCAAACAATTTACAGATTGAGCCAGACTATCCCAACCTAGCTGATGGAGTTTTTCATCAGCACAAATTGCTGTATAAATTGGATTTTTAGCCTTTTTGTCTGCTGTATTTAGCTCTGACGTATAAGCTTCTTCATACCATTTTTTGAGAGCTTGACAATTATCATTATTCTTTAGATAGTCATCTGTTTGCTGTTCCTTCGGAATATTATTCTTTTGGTAATACTTGGGTAAGATTTGTTTCTTTAGATAAACTTCCAACTGCTCTTTGAGCTTAATCCCCGCATGGGGAGTTAAAATACTCCGCCCACTATAAACATTAGCTGCTTTAACAATGGCTCCCTTACCGTAACTTAAAAACAAGTCAGGTTCATTTTCCTTGAGGATGTAATTATTAGTAATAAACTTACTATCATAGTTACCGTTATAACTTGTATGATTGTTTCCCTCTCGAATTGGAAAAACTTCCACCTCCCACTCCAATAAAAAAGGATGCCAAGGTTGTTGTTCCCAAACGTTAAAAGCAAGAGTTTCTTCCCCTTTTGTTGCTACAATTTTCTTATAGATAATTGCGTAGATCATTACAACATTATCTTTATTACGAGGGAGGCTGATATCCTCTAAAATTTGGCATTCCAGACAACCATCGGCCCGCAAGCGTCCATCCTGCCCATGTCTAGAGGAGGGTTTCACAGCTTCACCCGTTATTAACAATACAGGTTCTTTTGGTTGCCAGTAACGGGGACTGGTTATTTGTTTAAGAATGTAGGGGGCAGGAACTTTTACAATTAGCTGTAGGAAAGATGCTTCCACAAGTAACCGATTAAAGCGTACCCATTCTTCTTCAGTCAACTTGGGTAGTTTTTTTTGCAATAATTGTGCTTCAATCGAGAGTGTAACTTGCTCAAATGCAGCATCATTGTACAAGTTTTTCTGATTCAAGATGTTGTTTAAATCAGTAATAATACTCGTTTTTATTTCCTGATTTTTCTCATCAAAATTTTGTATTTGTTTCTCTAAACTGGGGATGATTTTTTTAATGTACTGAACTGGCTGTTCATTACTTTTTAATTTAAAAATGAATCTTGACCAATCAAGGATATCGCTAACATTTAGTTTACATTGCTCAATATTTTTATTGGCGATCGCCTGACCTAATTTATTAATTGATTCATTCCGTAACAGAATTAAATTGTCTATAGCACTTAGCTTTTTGTTCAAAGGAGCAATTCCCTTCACCTCAATATAATATCTGACTTCATCAATATCGGGATACCGATCTCTGCTTCCTTGCGGGGGATAGGTACTCAGCATATACTTGTACCAATCAGAAAAAAGCTGCCGACGCATCGACTCAAGCTCATGGAGGGCGCAGTCATATTTCTGCTGATTGAGATTTAGCTGATTGAGTAAATGAGCGATGTCATCTGGTAAAGTAAACTCTGTCTGATTATGAGCATTCTGAGCATCAGCTGTTGTTATGCCTACACTTTCTGAGCTAATTGTCCACAGCGTACCCGCAGCAATGGCATTAAAGCCCTTCTCATGCCTTGCCTCCTTGACTTTGGGAGTCATGTCCAACTGCCGATGTTCTAAGGTAGAAGATAGGTGTAGAGCTTCTAACTGGTCTTCGATGATAGATTTATAATCCCTATCAATCTTTTGACCCAAGTAGGCAGATAAAGCTTCTGTCCCGGTATTGCCCACGGCGACTTCTACAGAAGCTGCTCGGTTGGAATTATTTATCTCTTTTTGAGGTGCAAATGTTAAACGAGCATAGCAGAGCATCTGCTCGGGTAATCGTGTATCAACATCTTTAATCGCCCATTTCAAGTCTTTCTGGATTGCTTCTAAAATTTGTTCATTGCTCTGATTAGAATTGTTATTCTGCCTGAAATTTTTAATGAATGCTTTTAAGTAATCTTGTTCTGCGTCACTATACCAGCCAATAACTTCATACTGTAAGCCATCAAGATTTTGAGGCAGGTAATCATCATAAAACCCAAAAACGCTATGGCAGTTGGGGTAAAAAGCGGCAAACGTGGGTTCTCCATAACCTACCGCAGTTAGCAGTTTTAAGCGATTGCCCTGCGTTCCTTGAGAATCTTCTCGCCAATCCGCTAAAGGAATTTTGCGCCCCATATAGCGAAAAGGTTTAGCGTCTTGAACCGGATAGACAATACTACCCGTTTGACTTCCTTCGTCAGCCGGATAGAGGTAATCACTCTCTACTACCCACTGTGCTTGAATCTTATCAATGTCGTTCTTTTTGTAGCTGCGTGTAACGAGCCAACGATTAGGAACTGCTGGAAAATCTGTTTTCACTCCATTCTGAGGATTATCAGGATCTTTAGGAGTTTGAACACCTTTTGTCAGAGCATCTGGTAATGCCCAATGTAAATGAATTCCGGCTTTCAGATAGAGATTTTGATTTTGAAAGGGCTGAGAAACTATTTCCTCGCTGATATTGGCAATATTAGGATTTACATCTCGCTTATCCTGATAAGGAAGGCGGCTAAAATCTGCCATTGCCTCTACTACAAGGCGATTGCTGTTAAGATACAAAGCATCCAAATGAACGGGAACCATTAAAGCATTGTTCATAAATATGCTGCTTTCTACGAGTCTACGGTTGTTTGCTAAATTTCCAATCCTGTTATAACCTTTCAGCACGAAGGCTTGCTGCTTTTTAACATTTTTTATTAATGTTTATTTTGATTAAATTGAGAGTATTTTTAAGAAAATTAAACTTTGAAAAACTTTATAATTGAAGCTGAAATAGTCCTATCCTGATCAAAAAAACCATTAAAATAAATCATCCAAACGGCTTCCCGAACTCTTGCCAACACTCGTTTTTAAAAGGGGACTTTCACCGGAGAATTAATTCTCTTTCCAATTGTTGCCTTGCAGTCAATTGGAGCATCCCAGTATAACCCAAGACCAATAAAGGTTTTTAGTTTTGGAGTTTAGACTAATCTACTCGTAGGATTTGTCCCCTGGTACATCTGGATGAGAAACTCAAATTCCCCGCCTCCCTACACATCAAATTTTAGGGCTAGAACGAAACAACCCTGCGAGGCTAATATGAATTTATTTTTACAAATTAAATAATATTGCTTATATTTTAAATAGATTAAGAAAAACGACTCACACTAAAAATAATGTAATTGTAAGGAATTAATTCAGTTCGATCATAATCATTAACAATTTGACCCGTTTTTTGCTCATATAACCAGTCGTCCCACTCCCATGATTTCTGCTGACTTTCTGGAATTTGTACCGCCAGATAAGATCCTTCTGCTAAACGCGCACGGGTGGCAATATTACTAAAGTCAAGACCCATATAAAAATCTTGCACGGCAACATTTTTATGGCGGTTGGCGATCGCATGGGTTAAACCTAAAGCCATGTTTGATAAGGGTGCGATCGCGGGTTGAACAGTTTCCGCTAATTTTAATCCGGCTTTGAAGACATCCGACTCTAAAAAACTGAGGGCATTTTCATCTTCTTGGTTCTTAATATTAACTGTCAAACATTTAAACGCTACCCCTTCTGTTCCGACATTTAAGCCAATAAAAATCGGATAACCGACAATAGCCGCCTGTTCGCCCTCGCGCACCCGATAGGTATTATTAAAATGTAAATGTTCAACGCTCTCAGACACTTGATTTTGAGCGTAAAAATCAAATAAAATGTAATGGGTTCCACCGCCGGGATAATCAGCAACTCGCAGCCGATCTAAAGTGATTTTAATTCGAGAATTTTTCAGGGTTTTGTCGGGTGCAATATTATTTGCCGATTGAATCGGTATTGCCTGGGGACTTTGGGGCGTAGGAGGAATATAACCAAAAGTGTGAGTGGTCGCTTCCCAAATCTTCTTTTGAAATAATCCACCCCCGTAAGTCATCGGCTGACCCTCTGGAGTCTTAGCATTTTCGAGTTCTAGGGCAGTTTTTTCATCTCCCATTTCCCGTAACTTTGCAATAACGGCTTCGGGTGGAAGTTCGCCAATAACGGGTAAATTCTCGAACCAAGTCTCTGTCATTTTCAACTTCCTGGTTTCAGACTTTAGTAATTTTACCTTGAATCTTATGCGGAATGAATAGAATAGAAATGGAAGAAGATAGAAACACCTAAGAATAGGGGCAATTGTGACTGTTGTTACCATTCGCGAACTGCAAGCCACCGAAACTGGATTTAAAGCCGAACTCTCCTTTGATGGACACAGCCGCATTCCCATCGCGATTAAAAATCCTTTTACCCCCAAAGATGAACGTCGGTTAGAGTGGTATTTTGAAGGATGGCTGCAACACCCGACGCTGAACACCAAAAAAGCCGAAGCCGCAGCGACCAGCGTTAGAACCTACGGCGAACAACTCTTTGAACAGGTGTTTTGCGATCGCCAAGCAATCCGAGAATATGAGAAAATCAAGTCTACACTAACTCAGGTTCAGATCGAGATAGAGAACCGCAGCCCGGAGTTTCAGGCGTTGCATTGGGAGGCGCTGAAAGACCCAGAACTGCCTCGCCCTCTGGCTGTAGACTGTATTATGTTGCGGAAATACTGCGAACCCGTTGCTATCTCTGCGACGGTTGCATCTTTTCCCTACATTAACGTGTTGGTGGTGGTCGCCCGTCCAGACGAAGAACAAGACGTGGGTTATCGTACCATTTCCCGACCCTTAATTGAGGTGATTGAAAACAGTCACTTACCCGTAAACGTCGAGTTACTTCGCCCCGGAACCTACGAAGCCCTCTCGAAGCATTTGGAAGAAAAAGGGGCGGGATATTATCATATTCTTCATTTTGACGGACACGGGGCGTTAATGACCTACGAACAGGTTGAACAGCCCAACGAACCGGAACAGTATTTTTATAAGGGACGCTACGGACGGGGCGATATTAAACCCTTTGAAGGGGTAAAGGCGTTTCTGGCGTTTGAACAAGAAGAAGCGGGTAAAGTAGACTTGGTGGAGGCGACGGAGTTTGCAGAGTTGCTGACAGGGAAAAGCATTCCGGTGTGTTTGCTGAACGCCTGTCAGTCAGGGAAACAAATAGAGAATGTCGAAGACTACCGAGAAACCAGTTTAGGAAGTCGGTTGATGGCAGCAGGAATGCAGATGGTGGTGGCTATGGGATACAGTGTTACCGTGTCGGCCGCCCAGAAAATGATGCAGCAATTGTATCAGCATCTATTAGACGGCAAGGAAATTACAGAGTCTATTCGTTTGGGACGGCGAGAACTCTACAACGACAAGGAACGCCCAGCCTACTACAACAAAATTATCGAACTGGAAGATTGGCTGTTGCCCGTGGTCTATTTCAACCGAACCGTTGACTTGAACCTGCGGGAGTTTACGCCAGCCGAAGAAGAACAGTATTGGGAACGTACCGGAAGTCAATACCGTTTTCCCTCGCCTGAATATGGCTTTGTGGGGCGAGACTTGGAAATTCTCAAAATCGAAAAAGCCCTGCTAAGACACAATATTTTGCTGTTGCGGGGGATGGGCGGAACGGGGAAAACAACGCTGTTAAACCACTTGCGGCAATGGTGGCAAACGACCCATTTTGCAGAGAACGTGTTTTATTTCGGTTACGACCAACGAGCGTGGACTGTAGACCAGATTTTACACGAAATTGGCAAACAGGTTTATGACAAGTATGAACAGGCGAAATTTCAGGCGATGAACCCCAACGCCCAGATACCGAAGTTGGTGAAAAAGCTGAAAGCCGAACCCCATATTTTGATTTTGGATAACCTGGAGTCCGTCACCGGACAGGAACTCGCCATCCAGAATACATTACTGCCAAACGAACAGGAACGCTTAAAAGACTTTCTCAACCGCTTGGCGGGTGGCAAAACGAGAATTGTTCTCGGTTCTCGCAGTGGGGAAGACTGGCTGCGGAATGACACCTTTAGAACCAATATTTATCGCCTGCAAGGGTTGGATAAACAGGCCCGTTCTGTCCTCGCCGAACGCATTCTCAACCGTTATGCTGCGGGGAATGTTAAAACGATTCAAGAAGATGATGCCTTTAAAAAGTTAATGAAACTATTGGCGGGATATCCTCTGGCAATGGAAGTGGTACTTGCTAACTTGAAAAACCAGTCTCCTCAAGAGATTTTAACGGCATTGCAAGCCGCAGATGTGGATTTAGATACGGGGAATGAAGAGAAAACCGCCAGCATCCTAAAATGTGTGGAATATTCTCACAGTAATCTCTCGCCCACTGCCCAGAAGCTGTTGTTGTGTTTGGCCCCTTTTAGTGGGTTTATTGACCAAAATGATCTGCCAAACTATGCCAAGCAACTCCAACAATTAGAACCGTTTCAGAATTACGAATTTGAACAGTTTGACGCAGCGATACAAGAAGCAATTAACTGGGGATTACTCTCTGCCCTGTCCGAAGATCATCCTCATCTGTTGAACATTCAGCCTGTATTTCCCTACTTCCTGAAAACCAAGTTAAATGAATTAGATACAGCTATTCGTGAGGCACTCCGAGAAGGCTTTAAACAGCACTATCGAGTGTTAGCAGGGACTTATCAACAATTGATGAACTCAAAAGAGGCTGAAAAACGACAAATCGGAATCGCTTTCTGTCGTCTAGAATATGAAAACCTCTACACCGCTTTAGAAATTTGTTTGCAGCAGCAGGATTCTGTTTCGATTGTGTATTGCTTGGGTACCTATCTCGACTTAACCAAAGATGTTCAGACTCATCTCAAGTTATTAGAATGGGTCGCCCAAGCCCAAACTGCCTATCCGGATGAGAAGCGTACAGGTGAAATCGGGTTGGGTATCGTAATAGTTTTGGGACAGTTAGCAAACTGCTACCTAGAGACGCAAAAATACCCAAAAGCCAAAAAGTCTTACGAAAACGTGATTAATCTGACTCAACAGCTTGAGGGCATCTCCGAACAACAAAAACAGTCAATGCAAGCTTCCATCTACCACAACTTGGGAAGGGTTGCCGAAGAACAGCGACAGTGGGAACAGGCCCAAACCTACTACCAAAACGCCCTCGATATCTATATTGAATTCAACGACCGCTACTCTCAAGCCTCTACCTACCACCAGTTGGGAACCGTTGCCCAAGAACAGCGACAGTGGGAACAAGCCCAAACCTACTACCAAAACGCCCTCGATATCTATATTGAATTCAACGACCGCT
>CAZNCM010000044.1:0-1496 GCA_964571155.1 uncultured Lyngbya sp.
CCCAATCCCAAATTCCTTCTCCCATCGCAGCAATTACTAATTTTAATCGTTCTTCACTTTTTTCTAAAGCTAGAGTTCGTTCTGTAATTTCTTGTTCAAGTTGGTGTTGATAATTGTTTTGAAGTTGTTCGATCTGGCGGCGTTCTGTGATGTCTTGAAACGCGATGATAGAGTAATGTACTGTTCCCCATTCATCGAGACCTGGAATTGATGTTACCTCTAGCGGAATACGACGACCGTTAACCTCAACCTCCATATCATCCACCTGTACTTTTTCCCCTTTTAAAGATCGAAATACAGGTAATTTTTCAGTGGGATAGAGTTGATTTGTTCCCGCAACATAAACCTGATAAACTTCTGATAGCTGGTCGTATGAAGTGGTTTTAATTCCTTGACCTAAAATTTGTTCACCCACTTTGTTGATTAGAATATGTTGTCCGTTTCGATCCAATACACTAACGCCAATAGGAATATTATCAAGTAAGCTTGAAAATCGCTGTTCACTCAATTTTAAAGCTTGAAATGATGAGTTCAGTTTAGCAGCCATCTGATCAAAAGAATCGGTGAGTTGATTTATTTCTTTAATCCTGGTTTTTTCCAGAGGATGAAGGAGATTATTTTGGGCGAGTTCTTGAGTAGCTAAATTTAACTTTTTAATAGATTTTAAAACAAATTTTGCTTTTAAAATTGCAATTAAAGTTGCAGTTAATACAGCTAAAATGGACAAAAATAGGGTTTTCTTAACATTGGTTTTTATTTTTTCCATAAACTCTGATTCAGGCACTGTTATCACAATAAACCAGTTCAAATCATCATCGAATGAATAGGATGTAACTTGGATAAAATACCATTTATTTTTTTCTTCTATTTTAAATTTAGCGGCATGATTAATTGAGTTTAAATTACCCAACTTCTCTCTCACATACTTTCCCACCGCTTGAGTCACGGGGTCGCGGCTATCTTCTACAGAAAGTCGCCATTTTTGAGGGTTTGAAGTCTCTAGTTGAGGAGAAAAATTCGTTTGCTTAAAGGGTAATTCATCCGTTGAAGTGGCAATTAAAAATCCCTCGTTATCCACAATAAAAGCTTGTCCAGTTTTTCCAATCTTTAATTGACGCAAAAACTCACCCATGCGATCTAAAAAAACCGTTGCACCCACAACCCCTTGAAAATTACCTTGGGAATTATAGAAGGGTAAAGAATGAACCAAAACTAAGATTAATTCTTCTTGTTTAACGCCAGAAGAAACTATTTGCCAAGTGCCGTTTTTTGCGGCTTTTGCTCTAGGATACCAAGGCTGACTGGGAGGATCGTTGTGGGGATCGTAATTGGGAATAGTATCTCGTAAATAGAGGCGGTTTCCTTGCAGATCAGCAATATAGTTTTCTAGATCTCCCGTGCGGCGATTCCACTCTCGTATCACTAAAGAATCCGGTTCGGGTTTAGCAACAACAAAAAAGTCTTTTTGTTCGGTTGCAATATAGATTGAACCCACC
>CAZNCM010000044.1:1571-5084 GCA_964571155.1 uncultured Lyngbya sp.
ATCGTCGAGATTTTGAGTAATGCGATCGCCGATTTCTGTCATTAGTTGGTTTGTGAGTTCTTCTACCGCTTGCTGTCCGCTGCGATAAGATAAATAACCAACTACTCCCACAGTACCCAAGATTTGCAGGACAAAAGGCACAATCAACACGGTGCGAAGGGGAATCTCGTTGAAAGTTGTTTTTATCCATTGATTCAAGGGTTTAATCAGCATTGGTCTAACTTTTTGATCTAAAAAAATTTGCTGTTTTTACTGAACTTTGTCATCACCTCAAAAAGAATGATTTTAAAATAACCCTCTACACAAATATTTTACACTAAAAATTCCATTAAGTAAAAAATCAATAAAACTTGATATGTTAATATAGCATATATAGCGTTTCTCAGCTCCATGAGGTACAGATTTGCATGAGTGCCCTTCGGGTTCAGCAGTTGCTCCTTGATGGAAACCACCAAGACCGCACTGCTTCAGATTAAATCCCAACAAATCATGCGCCCAACTGCACCCATTTTCCCAGATATTCTAAACATGATTAACAGATTTTACTCTAACTTTTCATAGCGAATATTCACATTAGTCCGTTCACCTAAATCAACCCCCTGCACAACGACGGTTAATCCATTTTCTGCGCCTTCAAAGACGAGGTTAAAAGTCGTATCAGTAATCGCAGTATTTATTTCTCGTTCTTTGAGTCCCTGTTCCGTCAGACTTTGACGATAAAAATCTATCGCTTCAGTTAAACTTAAATCCGTTTGAAAGTTAACAGAATTTGTTCCACTTACCCCCGGTTGCTTCGTTAAATTCTCAACCGTTTCAGGAAGGGGAAATTCTGATTCAGTCTCAGTTTGAACTAATAAAATAGGCGTTAGGGATTGCGCCTCAGTCCATGAATTCCCCAACCCCAACACCATGATTGATGCAAAAACTACAATTCTCAACATCATTAATATCATTACTAACTCCATTGCATAAATAGCAACAGCTCTAGTATAGTTTGTCTTGCTCACTTCTCCAATCTTTCAACACCAATTAAAGGGCTTCTAAGTCGGTTTCACCTGTACGAGTACGAATGATATGTTCAATAGATCGGATAAAGATCTTACCATCACCAATTTGACCCGTTTGTGCCGCCTCCACCAATTTTTCGACAACAAACTCACAAGCTTCATCTTCAACGACAATTTCTAGCTTTATTTTGGGATGAAACTCAATGCTATGTTTGACTCCTCGATAAGATTCGGTTTGACCTTTCTGACGACCATAACCCCGAACATTCGTGACACTCATACCCACAACTCCAACTTCCACTAAAGCTGTCACCACCGATTCAAACTGGACGGGACGAATTAGGGCTTCTATCTTTTTCATCATTGCAACTCCTGAGATTTTCTAAGTCTAATTTCTGTATCTTTCATAACAGATTTTTGCTCTTGTTTTTAAATCAAATATTTTACTGATCATTCCAAAAATGATAAAATTAATCATGTCTCATCCCAAATACAAGTCATGGCAAGGCACAAGGAGTTTAATCGCGGAGAAGTTTTAGCAAAAGCAATGGAGACGTTTTGGCGTTATGGCTATGAAGGAACCTCTGTCCAGGATTTGATTCAAAGTATGGGAATCAATCGAGGTAGTCTGTATGATACCTTTGGGGATAAACGATCTTTGTTTCTCGAAGCGATCGCCCACTATGATCAGACCATTGTTCGCTCTGCGATTGCCCGTTTAGAAGCCCCAGGCGCATCAAAACAAGCCATTATCGATCATTTTAAGAGTTTAGTTGATCGCATCGTTGCAGACACCGAACGTCGGGGATGCTTTGTCACCAATACCGCCGTTGAACTTTGTCCCCATGACGCCGATACAGCCCAGCGAGTCACCAAAAACCTCCAACGCATTGAACAGGCTTTCTATAAGGCTTTATTACGGGCGCAGGAAAAAGGCGAAATCTCCGCCGAGAAGAATCTACCCGCCTTAGCGCGTTATTTGACGTCTAATTTACAAGGGTTACGAGTGATCTCCAAAGTGAACTCCGATCCCCAAGCCTTAGAAGAAATCGTCCAAATCCTTCTCTCTGTCTTGGATTGAGGACATTTGATCAAAATACTTGACTATTCGTTCCAGAATTGTTATTCTAAAAATATCAAAAAACAAGTTCGTTGGTTGTCAAAGTTGCCCTCTTGAGGAGAGTAACGGCTGAGAACTCTATTTTTTTAAAGTAATTGGAATAATCATTCCAGAAAAGGAGATCAACGATGAATTTGACTCAAGAACTGCAAAATATCCAGCACAAACTGCGAGCGAATCATTCAGAAGATAGCAAAGCAGTCATGGATCAGGCAACAGAAGATTTAGTCAAATCAGGTCTTGTGGAAAAAGCTTTAAAAGTCGGCGATCAAGTCCCAAATTTTCAACTTCCAAATGCAGTCGGCGAAATAGTCGAATTCAAAGAATTGTTCAAATCCGGGCCAGTTGTAATTGCTTTTTATCGGGGTGAATGGTGTCCTGATTGTAATTTAGAACTGCGAACCCTACAGAAATATTTACCAAAAATCGAACAATTGAATGCAAAGTTAGTGGCGATTTCTCCCCAAAAACCTGACTATTCTCTCTCAACAATAGAAAAGAACGAACTCACCTTTGAAGTTTTAAGTGATGTCGGAAATCAAGTTGCAAGAAAATTTGGATTAGTGTTTACCCTTTCCGAAGAATTACGCCCCATTTACCAAAGCTTTGGGATTGATATACCCGCCCATAATGGAAATGAAACCTTTGAATTACCCCTTCCGGCAACCTATGTAATCGATCAAAATGGAATGATAGTTCAAGGGTTTGTCAAAGCGGATTATACCCAACGTTTAGATCCAGAAAAAATTCTCGCCATATTGAAAAATCTTCCTGTAGCCGTATAATCACCCTCAGATGGGGAAAGGTACCGCCATACCCCAAACATCACTTGAGGAGGAATCCAAATCATGTCAGACCCAACAAAATACATCACATTAACCAATGAAAACTTTGAAGAAGAAGTTCTCAAAAGCACAATACCCGTTGTGGTTGACTTTTGGGCGCCGTGGTGTGGCCCTTGCCGGGTAATGAATCCGATTATCGAAGGATTAGCCGCAGAATTTGATGGAGTTGTGAAAATCAGTAAATTAAACGTTGACAATTACGAACAACTCCCCACTGACTATCGAATTGAAGCTATTCCCACCCTGTTATTTTTCAGTCAAGGTGAAGAAGTTTATCGAGTTTCTGGTGTTGTCGATCAGTCTGTCTTATCAAATCAACTGAAGGAATTACTCGAACAAGTTTCAACTTCTAATTCTGTGAGTTAATTCATTTAAAGGAAGGCTGATTTTAGCCTTCCTCACTTCCTCAAAAATTCCAAAAATTGTCATCAATCTATCCAGGAATTAGCCATGAATACCGATCTGAATTTGTTAAAGCCGTTTAAACTTGGCGCTTATGAACTTCCTAACCGGATGGTGATGGCACCCTTAACTCGGATGC
>CAZNCM010000044.1:5094-5301 GCA_964571155.1 uncultured Lyngbya sp.
TCAAGAAATGAACGGGGTTTACTATACTCAACGAGCATCTGCGGGGTTAATTATTAGTGAAGCCACTCAAATTTCACCTCAAGGATTAGGTTATCCTAATACACCCGGAATTCATTCACCCGAACAAATTCAAGGATGGAAAAAAGTCACTCAAGCGGTACATGAAAATAATGGTAGAATATTCTTACAACTCTGGCACGTCGGTCG
>CAZNCM010000044.1:5311-12541 GCA_964571155.1 uncultured Lyngbya sp.
CGACGTGTTCCTCTCGGTCGGGACGAGCGCCGTCGTGTACCCGGCGGCCGGGCTGCCGAGCGTGGCGGCGGAGGGCGGCGCGTTCGTGGCCGAGGTCAACGTCGCACCGAGCGCCATTGCACCAGAAGGGATGGCAAATACTTTTTCAGGAGAGCAACCTTTTGTCACACCAAGAGCGTTAGAAACTGAAGAAATTCCCGTTATTGTTGAACAGTATCGTCAAGCTGCAAAAAATGCTCTAGAAGCTGGATTTAACGGGGTAGAAATTCACAGTGCGAATGGTTATTTATTGGATCAGTTTCTCCACGATGGTTCCAACAAACGCACCGATCAATATGGCGGTTCTATCGAAAATCGCGCGCGTTTCTTAATGGAGGTTGTAGAAGCGGTAACGAGTATTTGGGATACAGATAAAGTTGGGGTGAGATTATCACCAAGTAGTACATTTGGGACGGTATTTGATTCTAATCCCGAAGCTTTATTTAATTATGTTGTCTCAAAATTAAATCCATTTAACTTGGCTTACTTACATATTGTCGAACCCAGAATTCAAGGAAATGTTACGGTTGAAGACGACGGAAAGGGGTTAGGTGCAAGTCATTTTCGGTCGATTTATCAAGGCACAATTATCACTGCTGGAGGGTATACCCGAGAAACTGGAGAAGCTGCTTTAGAACAAAATCATGCAGATTTAGTGGCTTATGGTCGCTTGTTTATTTCTAATCCTGATTTACCGAAACGATTTGCTTTAAATGCACCGTTAAATGAGTATGATCGCTCGACATTTTATGGGGGTGATCAACGGGGTTATACAGACTATCCTTTCCTCGATGATTCAAAAGTATTAACGAGTGTTTAATCGGTTAATTACTCTATTATAGGGTGGGCATTGATCATCCTATGAATCTAAAGTTTTTGATTCAACCTATTCAAATATTCAAAATAAAAAAATGATTGACCTTTACACCTTTACAACTCCCAACGGACGTAAACCTGCAATTATGTTAGAGGAAGTCGGACTGCCATACAATTCAATTAAAATTGACATCAGTAAAGGAGATCAATTTACCCCAGAATTTGTAGCGATTAATCCGAATAGCAAAATTCCCGCAATTGTGGATAAAGAAACAGGAATTACCGTATTTGAGTCGGGTGCAATTCTAATTTATTTAGCCGAAAAAACAGGTCAATTATTACCTAGTGAAACTGCCGAACGAATTAAAGTGATTGAATGGCTGATGTTTCAAATGGCAAGTGTCGGGCCGATGTTTGGTCAATTAAGTCATTTTCGCAACTTTGCGCCTGAAAAAATTCCCTATGCTATCGAACGATACGAGAAGGAAACATTACGGTTATTTGGGGTGTTAGATGGAGAGTTAGCAAAACAAGAATTCATCGCCGGAGAGTATTCAATCGCAGATATTTCTACTTATCCTTGGGTAGCGGCTTATGAGTTTTTGGGAGTGACTTTAGAGGATCATCCAAACTTAAAACGTTGGGTAGAAACAATGAAAAAACGTCCGGCTGTTCAGAAAGGAATGGCGGTATTAAGCCCATAAAAGTTTTAAAAAAGTAGAGGTTTTATTCTGAAATGCCTCTACTTCTGTAGTCAAATAAACTTTAATTATGCTTTCTGTTTTCGGTCAAATTGATAATGTAGAAAAATTTCTTGTTCCACCTGTTTAACTTCTAATAACTGCAAACGAGGAGACACATCCGCTAAAAATCCCTTTCCTTCGACAGGAGTCGGTGCATCAACACCACCGAGAATTAGAGGACAAACTGTTAACCAAAATTCATCAATTAAATCCATTTGAATTAATGAACCCACCAATTGACCTCCCCCTAAAACTGCTAGCCGTTTGAGTCCCCTGTGCATAAATTGTTGAAAAGCATCGTTCCAGTCAATTGAGTTAGAGTGTTCGGAAAGTATTTTAGCGATTAAAATTTGTTGAAAATGAGCAGATTGATCGGGTTTTATCTGTTCTAATCCTGGGGAAGTTGTTAGTAACCATCGAGGTAAAGACTGCTTAAAAAATCGTAAGTTTGGATTGATTTTTCCAGAACTTGAACAGACAATTTGAATCGGTTGAGGAGATTTTCCTTGCTGTTGACGTCGCTGTAATAATTCTTCTGAAGAAACACTTAAGGTTGTACCATAGGTATCCAAAGTTCCTCGCCCAAATAAAACCCCATCCGCATTAGCAATTTGAGTTTCTAAGTGAGTTGTATCTGTCGGTGAACCAAATCGAGCGGGTGAACGGTTTTTATCCGCTATTTTACCATCTGCACTCATTGCCAGAATAACGGTTGTATGAGGTCGATTTAGCGAATTTTGAGAATTTATATTATTCATTAAATCTAATTCATTTCGATTGTTCGGTAATTTTTGAATTTTCTCCTTATTTGGCATCAAACGCAACAGATATATTGAGCAACTTCCTAAAACTTCAGTCCGGAAATTGTGGGTATATTCTATTTTTATGTTACTCTTTTAGGTTTAGTTTTTGACTTACTTTTTAACTGACTATTTGTTTTAGCACAGGTAAATTATACCCTGAACCAGTGAAACCTATACTTTTGGCTAAGGTCAAAAACTAACCGACAGGCTAGTAGCTTTCTATCGTACTTTTGTCAACCTTCATCACTAAAAGAAACCATGAGTCAACTTGATGAAGTTATCGAAAAATTAATGGAACTGGATGAAGATAGTCTTAAAGTACAGTTGAGCCACACTCAGATGAAGAACTATGGTGATTCTTCTCGGCATTTATCAATAATGGCGATCGCTATCTTTCATTGATCTAGTATATAACCAGATTTAATATTACAATTACATCATCCCCATTGCAATTAACAAGAATCCCTATGAGGGATTGAAACCAACAAAAACTATTTTCTATTATTTCTTGATGTTTGATCAAGACGGGTTTGTAAATGTTATTTGTGCAAAATATACATTGATGTAGAACCCGCCTCAACTGTTTGTGATTGCCAATTAAAAGATTTATTCGTGAGTTAATTCTGGATCAAACTTCACCAATAAACCAAGAGGGAAATGTTGTAAAATCGTCCCCACTCGAATCATATTTGCGGCGGGAATTTGAAAATCAGTAATTGCTTCATGCCAATCCGATTCAGAACCATTGGGAATTTCAATCATTGTATCTCCCCAAACATCCTCTCCAGTCGGAAACACTCCCGGTTGAATAACTCCTGTCAAAAACCGAGGAATGACAATAATTGCTGTCTCTTGTTCGTAAATACGAGCAAATGCAAGAATTCGATCTTGATGTTTACCCATCACTTTCAGAGGAACATAATTTCCATACTGAAATAATTCCACAAATTGCTGACGAACTTCTAAGACTCGGGCGATACAAAATAACTTCAAGCGTCCATCTTCACAAGTCGCTATCAAGTCTTCGAGTAAACTCATCATCCCGGTTTTGCAACGGCGTTTAATTTCTTGTAAAAAAGACAGTCGTTGTTCAAAATCAACAGGACGACGATTATCGGGATCAACTAAACTTAAATCCCAAAGTTCTGTACCTTGATAAAAGTCAGGTATCCCTGGAGTTGTCATTTTTAACAGGGTTTGAGACAAAGAATTAAACATTCCATAGAAAGCAATCTTTTCTTGAAAGGCTCGAAATTCAAATAAAAAACTGTTATCGTCGGAGGAGTCAAGCACTTGTTCAACAAAAGAAATAAATCCTTCTTCATAAACCGTATCGGGACGTAACCAAGCGGTGTGAACTTTGGCTTCCCGTACTGCTTTCACCACATATTCTTTCACCCGTTCAACAAACTGCGGATATTCTTCTTCATACCAGGGAAAAGCCCCAATGATCGTTTGATAGAGGAAGTATTCATCGTTATTATCAGGAATCAATATTCCGTCACTTTCTGTCTTCTTAGAACGGTTGAGTTCCATCCAATTTCGGACTTGAGTTTCCCACTCATCCGGAATTTCGGAGATAACATTCAATCTCGCTCGCATATCTTCACTGCGTTTGGTATCGTGAGTTGAAGATGCACTCATGGCATGAGGCCAATTTTGCAGTCGTTGTTTATTAAACTCATTAAATGTAGCGGGTTTAATTCCAAAGTGTTGCGGTGAACCCCCTACTTCATTTAAAGATAAGAAACGGAAATAGACATAAAACAGTGTATCTTCAATTCCCTTCGCCGTTAACGGACTAGAGAACTGTTGAAATTTCATCACAAAACGTAACCATAACTGTTTGTTTTCTTCACTGAGAAAGTCGTCATAATCGAGTAATAAAAACTTCTCAATTAAATTCAACTCATTCAACAGTTCTGGAAGTTTTCTTTTAGCTTCTTGAATCGCTTTTTTTACATATTTACGATCTTCTTCACTCACCCCTTCTTCTGTAATATAAGTTCGGTAAACTGGAAAACGAACTAAAACTTCCATAATTGCCGTCTTTAAACCTAGCAAGGTAAAATCACGACCATAACGATATTCTCCTGAAATTCGCTTCAGTAAATGAGCGAGGTTATCTGCATCTCCCGCCAAGTTTTTATCTGCAATTAACCGTTTATTATCAACAATAAGTTGGTTGTAGGGTGTCGTTGACCCAGTAACATCTCGGTAAATCTGGCTGAAGCGTGACTCCTGAGACGTATCACAAAATAGTCCATTCACATAGTTCAAATATTCATAGCCCGATGTTCCTTGAACTAACCATTTTGAAGGTAATTTTTCATCCAGTTCTAGGATTTTTTCAACGGTAATATAAATATCTCCAACTTTATCTCGCAGCCACCGCAGATATTGAACGGGGTTATAAAGTCCATCGATATGATCAATCCTGAGTCCTGTAAATTGACCCGATTCTACCCGTTTTTCAATCATATCATGGGTTTTTTGGAACACTTTAGCGTCTTCAACCCGCACACAAATTAACTCATTAATCGTAAAAAACCGACGATAGTTCAGTTCTTCCGCGCCCACCTTCCAAAACGAAAGCCGATAAAACTGATTTAATAATAAATTATCCAGTAAATTAAAACTTTCAGGATCACCTACTTTTCCATTGAAATATTCAACGTTTTGATCAATAAATACGGTGATTTCAGGATTGTCTCGATACAGTTCCCACAATAACCCCTTCACAAACAACGCTTGATCTCGACGCTGTTGATTAGAGGTTTCTGCGGGAATATTTTTGAGCATATATAAAACGCCCAACAACTTAACCACGTCTGGGTTTCGGCTGCCAAGTTTTTTCGATAGTTCTCCTAATTCGTGACTAATAAACTGAGCGTAGGATTCAATATTCAGTGGAACTTTTAAGTTATAATAATTAATACTTAACCCTTCTTCATCGTAAGAAAGTTTGAGTTCTCCATTTTCCAAACACTTTCCATAAAAATCTCCCAATAAAGGCGTTAAAACTCGACCCCGGATATCTTTATAAGGGTGTTGCCAGTCAATCTCAAAAAATTCAAAATATTCTGAATCGGGGCCATATTCGAGAATATCCATCAATAGCTTATTTTGACTATCATAAGCCATGTGATTCGGGACAATATCTTGCACCCAACCCATCCCTCGATCTTGCAATTCTTCTATTAACTGATCAAAGACTTCTGGGGTTCCCAACTGAGGATTTAATTGGTTAGGGTCAACTACATCATAACCATGTGTACTCCCTTCTCTGGCTTTAAAAATCGGAGACGCATATAAATCAGATATCCCGAGTTCATGGAGATAAGAAACAATTTTTAGGGCTGACTCAAACCCAAAAGTTGGAGTAAACTGAATTCGATATGTTGCAACTGGAATCCGCATATTTTTTTTTAAGTTTTAGAGGAGTTTAAAGTGATCTAATCATAAGTCATTTTTGGGGAGGGTTGTCATTTCCTCCCCGTAGGAAGGAGTCTTGACCCATCACTTCTGATAAACCACACAACTTTCAGGAGACAGTGTTAACGGTTGGGATGCACTCAGAGTCTCTGGTAAACTCGATCCACTTCCCATCCATTGCTGATCTGCAGAATCTAACCGTTTCTGCCAATTTCCTTCTATACTGATAGCATCAGAAGTCACCGCTTGAGAGTTAAAATTCAGTATACAAAGAACTTGACTATCTTGACTCCATCTGCGGATAGAGAGGATTTTTTCCGTTTCCCAACTTTGGACTTCTTGATGCTGGAAACTCAGATTTTTCAAGGCGGGAATTTGTCGTCGAAGTTGAATCAGTTCTCGATAAAAATCAAGCAGAACTTTATGTTTTCCTTCGGTTCGTAAATGCCACTTTAACACACATTCTTGGAACGTTTCCGGGCTTTGAGCATCTGGAGGTTCTCCCTCGGCGTGAAAGGCTTCAAACTCCTCTTTTCGTCCCTTTCTGACCGCTTCAACTAAGCCGGGATCAGAATGGCTAATAAAGTAAGCAAAGGGTGATTCTTCCCCGTATTCTTCGCCCATAAATAACATCGGCACAAACGGCGATAAAAGTAGCGTCGCTGCCCCCAACTTTAACGCTTCAAAAGAAGAAAGTTGACTGATTCTTTCCCCTAACATCCGGTTTCCAACTTGATCATGATTTTGAATACAAACCACAAACTGAGACGCGGGGCGATCGCCTGCAAAGTTACCATGATAGCGCTGACGATTTGCCGAATAATTCCAAGAATAAGCAAATCCTTCTTTCAGCGTTTTTGCGAGTAGATCACACTTCCCAAAATCCAAATAATATCCTGTGGTTTCTCCAGTCAGTAAGGTATGAACGCAATGGTGAAAATCATCACTCCACTGCCCATCTAACCCATATCCACCTTGCTCTTTCGGTTTAATAATTCTGACATCATTCAAGTCACTTTCGGCGATTAAATAAAACGGACGTCCTAGCTGTTCGGATAACGCCTTTGTTTCATCTGCCATTTCCTCTAAAATATGCTTGGCACCGAAATCATAAATCGCATGAACCGCATCTAAACGCAACCCATCAATGTGATAATCACCAAGCCAATAGAGTACATTTTCAATAAAGAAATTCCGCACACCCGGACTATAAGCATCATCAAAATTAATCGCCCGTCCCCAAGGCGTGTTATATTTCCCGGTAAAATACGGGCCAAACTCCGATGTATAATTCCCTTCCGGCCCAAAGTGATTGTAAACCACATCCAGAACCACCATCATTCCCCGTTGATGGCAAGCATCCACCAACCGTTTTAACCCGTCAGGGCCGCCGT
>CAZNCM010000044.1:12570-15397 GCA_964571155.1 uncultured Lyngbya sp.
ACGACTCCCTGGAAACTGCGCCACAGGCATAATTTCAATGGTGTTGATGCCCATTTCCAACAGGTCTGGAATCCGATCAATTATTGCCTCAAACGTACCTTCTGGGGTGAATGTTCCCACATGAAGTTCATAGATAATTAAATCTTCTAACGGGATCACCTGCCAGTTGCTGTCGGTCCAAGTAAATGCCCCATGATCGACAACCGCAGAAGGTTTATGAACATCATCCGGTTGATAATGGGATGCCGGATCGGGCCTTGTAATCTCCCCATCGAGTTGAAACTGATAACGACTTCCAGGGGAAACCTCTGTAGCGGTGAGACGCCAATAGTCTTGGTCATCTTTTTCCATCGGCAGAAGCCGTTCTTGGGGAGTTAAAATCTGAACAGAAACGTGTTGTCGTAACGGCGCCCAAACAATAAATTCACAGCGACCATCACCCAGATAATTTGCACCAACTCTCATAGGTTTGTTGCTTCTCCTGATTAAAGCTTGGGTTTGGGTTGACTCAGACGCACCTCAACCGGGATCTCAAACGGCTTTTCTTCCGATGATGTTAGGGGAATTTAACCCTTGAGCTTCAGAACGATTGAATTTGAGCTTTTCTGCTAAGGTGTCGCGCTGGTTGACCAGGTAAATACTGACCAACGTTAAACCTACCCCTAATGATTGTAACGGACTAAGGACTTCTCCTAAAAACAGATTTCCAAATAACAATGCAAACACAGGTGTCAAAAAGGTTAAGGAACTCAAACTGGTGAGTGAACCGCTAGAGGCAAAATAGAAGAACAAAGCATAGGCGATCGCACTTCCAAACACGGTAGAGTAAGCTAAAGCCAACCAGTCAGAAGTTGCTAAGTGTATCCATTGTTGGGACTCTAAACCGCCAGAAAGGGCAAATAGCGGTAAACCGCCGATGATCATGTGCCAACCTGTGGCGACAACCGGATCACAATGGCGACACACCCACCGCACTAACACGGTACCGACAGCCATTGACAAAGAGGCGAGTAGCATTAACCATTCACCGCTTTGGAATAAATGATCGAGTCCCCATGCCATGCCTGCGGTTTCGAGGTTAAATCCGCTTAAAATGAGTTCGTCGGGTAAGCCAATTAAACTAATTCCACCGACACCAATCACCAAGCCAAGCCAACCCCAAAAACCAATTCGATCTTGAAACAGCCAAAGGGATAAAATAGCTACAGCCAGAGGTTGAGAGTCGATCATCACTGAACCTAAACCCGCCCCCGTTCTTACCAGTCCTTCGGCGAGAAATCCTTGAAATAATGCTCCATCGACTAAAGCGAATATACTGATCCATAGCCACGCTTTCCAACTTTTGGGTTGAGGTCTACCTTGTAGAGTCGTAAAGAGTAGTATGAGTAAACCCGCTGGAACTAAACGCACACCTGCTACAAACAAAGGAGTAGTCTGAGGCAGTACGCCCTTCATGGCAACCATTGCGGTTCCCCACAGAAAAAACGGGGCGATTAAAAATAGAGATTGAAAAGGTAATTTAATATCGGTCTGTTTCAGCTGCATTCAGCTTTCTCCAAAATATTTTGCTAAATTTTTAACAACAAAGATGAGTTTGTTTTTGTTTTGTTAAATTATCTTTACAATCATAACGAGTTAGGGAGATGATGTCTAGGGAAGACAGACAGGCGAGAATGAGAGGAGACAATTGACAGTTACCCGTTTCCTAAAATCCAGTTCCTCTGCGAAACTGAGTTTTTAATTTCAGGTCATGTATCTAAAATTACATAAAAAAATGCTAAAATCTGATAAGATAAAAGATTCTATTTAATAGACAAAGCCTCTCCTGGATTACACATGATCTGGCCATTTAAACCTCGATATCGCAAACAAATCGCTCGTATTGAAATTACGGGTGTGATCGCAAGTGACACTCGCAAACGGGTTCTTGAAGCCCTAAAAACCATCGAAGAACGGAAATATCCAGCTTTGTTGTTGCGGATAGATAGTCCCGGTGGAACCGTTGCAGATTCCCAAGAAATCTATAGCGCTCTGAAAAAGTTACAGGATAAACTTAAAATTGTCGCCAGTTTTGGCAATATTTCCGCTTCTGGAGGAGTTTATATTGGCATGGGCGCCCAACACATCATGGCGAACCCAGGCACCATTACCGGAAGTATTGGGGTAATCATCCGGGGAAACAACATTGAACGTTTATTAGATAAAGTTGGGGTATCGTTTAAGGTGATCAAGTCTGGCCCTTATAAAGATATTTTGGCGTTTGATCGACAACTCACCGATCCCGAAAAACAAATTTTGCAGGAATTGATCGATACCAGTTATCATCAATTTGTGATGACCGTTGCTGAGTCTCGTAACTTAGAAGAAACCGCAGTCAGAAGCTTTGCAGATGGTCGCATCTTTACCGGAGAACAGGCTTTAGAGTTGGGCGTAATTGATCGTTTAGGGACTGAAGAAGAAGCCCGGTGTTGGGCGGCACAATTGGTCAACCTTGACCCTGATAAAACAGAATGCGATACTTTGGAAAAACCAAAATCTCTGGTGAGTCGAGTCTTAAGTAATAACAATTTAGACACTTCCCGATTAGCATCGGCTAAAAGTTGGCTAGAATTTGAGCTGTCTACCAGTGGTCTACCGTTATGGTTATATCGACCCTAAAATTGCAGTACACTGGAGTCAAATAGCAAATGCTATTGATTCAGATGAAACGTTCTCATTGAACATTTCAACCAACAATGCACAATTGAGGAAAACTGGAGGACTTTTCGTGGAGTGGCGTGTACGAGCAATACGTGGAGCAACAACCGTTTCGGAAAATTCTATCGAA
>CAZNCM010000044.1:15422-15674 GCA_964571155.1 uncultured Lyngbya sp.
CTCGCGATCTTGATGCTACGTTTCCGGCTGCTAATGCTCGTCAACGTCCCCAGTGGGATAATGTTCCCTTACTGGATGTTCAACAGATGCACGTTCCAGGAAGTTTAGAACGGTGTATTCGGTTTTTGGTTCATGTCAATTTACCCGCCAGTCAAACAGAAGTTCATCATCCTTATCTGCGGGATGCGAAAGATTTACGGCCAGATTGGAGTTTAGCCCCTGCCAGTTTTTCCTAAATTCAAGCAAGCAAAG
>CAZNCM010000044.1:15693-18080 GCA_964571155.1 uncultured Lyngbya sp.
TTGTAGCGTTCGTTTATCAATCGCGATTTGACCGTCTAAAACCTTAGCGATTGTTTTTGCATCAACACTCATGGATGGTTTTCACTTAATCAATTGATCGTTGATCGGCTTAGTCAAGCGTGAACAGTAGAGGAGAGGGACACGGGTCATACTGTTCACTGAGAGTCACTGAGGACTCAAGAGAAGCCGTTCCAAGCCAGGACAACTAATTCACTTAACCACAAGCGTTGTTCTAAACTGAGAAGACAGTCATCGGCGAGAACTTCCGCTTTGAGATCTTCGAGAGACAGATGCTGAGAACGAGCAATTTGAATGACACCTGCGATCGCAGAAGCAACCAGTTCTTCACTGACAGGCTGTTGACTCAGAGTCATCATTTCTGTCAAACTTTTTGGAATGGGATAATTCATAGTGTGAGGGAAATTTCAATCAGGTCATTACTTGCCTTGTACTCAAAGTCAATAAAATGAGATAAGTTTAATCTACGAGTTTACATCAACATGATAGATTGAGATTCAGAGGTTGACTGTTCTCTTTAAGCCGACAGAACGGTTCAGTACAGAGCAATCACCTCAACTCAATTGACCGGAGTTATTTCAGTCTTTGGGATCAAGTAACAATGCTTGAATCTAATTTAGATCAAAATTCGATCAATTCACAACTGCAACATCGTGAAAAAATTAGAAGATGAAGTCTCGATGATCAATTGAGGTTGTCCAACGACTCTAAAACCACAGGTAGAGATTTTGGATCTCTGGCTGAGGTTTCCGAAAAACGAAGATTGTAATCATTCAGTGAAAAAGGTTTGATGTATGCAGCCATTTATCTTAGCAGGTCGAGCAATTTTATTTAGATTACTACGTCTTTTAATGACCATTACCATTGAGTCTTTTGTTTATCAAAAATCTTTTAAGATATCTCCTAAACAGGGAGTAAAATATGCAATAATTATTGATTTATTTGCCGAAGTTTTTGGTGCAATTGTCTTTACTTCTTTACAAACTTTTTTCCCGTTCAATACCGCTCGACATCTCGTTATTTATTTAACCTTAGATGACTTTCAAAAATTTGCTGCTGATGTTATAGTTCTGACTTTATTTTATTTCTTGCTATTTTTGCTTGTGAAGTGGATTGGCTTGCTTTTCTTAGATATGTTTGTTTTTGACAACGACAACAGCGTTTCAGACCAAGCGACATCAACCTCAAATCTAGAAAGAAGCACACAATGGGGAAATCAATTTAAAATCGTTACTAAAGCTCATACTATTAGTTATACTGTAACGTTACTCTTTGTCTTCTTAAAAATTCGTGTCTTTTACTTCTAAAAATTATGGACTTTAAAAAAAATATGGATCGGGCAAAAATGATGATTAGTCCGGCAGTTCCGCCCCGATTCGTTCATTGGAAAACCCTGCTTTTATTCAGCATCGTTATTTGGATTTTATCTTTCTTCGCCCTCGATGGAGGTGAAGATTTCATTGCCGCTGTTGGCTGGATTTTAATCACCATTAGTATAGGTTGGGCAACGAGTCTACCGCCTTTTATTATCGGAAAATTACCCTTAAGTCCCTGGGTAATTGCCACCTTTATCTCCTTACTTATTTATCAACTCACAGAAGACACTGATCCAACTCTCGCCCTCAAAGCATGGCCTTTAATTGCTGCGGTTTTCATTGCCGTGATGGAAGGGTTTAAAAGTCGCTCTCCGGAAAACTCACCACCGCTTTTAAGTCGGACAAGCTTAGTGACAATTATCTTAATTCATGTGTTGTTAAGTTGCTGGATCGATCTTTATATTTTACTGGTTCAACAGATGGAAAACAATCCCGAACTCAATCCGAGCATCACTCGCCCCCGTTCAGCATTTCTTCAACCCGCCTCTAGCTTGCTCCACGCTAAAAATCATAACTTTCTCAAATCAGATGAACAATTCTAACAAATCTTTTAAACTATAAACCAGGACAATCCACATAAGATCTAAAGCAGGCAATGGTTATCCAAAAGTTAGAACAACTCCAATCTTTGTTTAAGGAGATGGAACAGGCATTAATCGCCTACTCGGGTGGAATAGACAGCACCTTAGTCGCCAAAATCGCCTATGATGTACTTGGATATAGCGCCCTAGCGGTGACTGCAATTTCCCCCTCATTACTCCCCGAAGACTTAGAAGACGCCCGAATACAAGCCGCAGAAATTGGGATACCTCATCAAGAAATCTCTACTCATGAGATGGAAAATCCCAACTATACGTCTAATCCGGTCAATCGATGCTACTTTTGTAAAAGCGAACTCCATGATACATTGAAGCCTCTGGCGGTACAATGGAAATATCCTTACATCGTTGATGGCGTCAATGCTGATGATTTAAGAGATTATCGTCCGGGAAT
>CAZNCM010000044.1:18090-23712 GCA_964571155.1 uncultured Lyngbya sp.
GATCGCCTTTAGCTGAAGTTGGAGTCAGTAAAGCCGAAGTGCGAGAACTCTCAAAATTACTCGGTTTATCAGGATGGAATAAACCC
Organism: uncultured Lyngbya sp.; assembly: GCA_964571155.1. Lineage (GTDB taxonomy): Bacteria > Cyanobacteriota > Cyanobacteriia > Cyanobacteriales > Microcoleaceae > Capilliphycus. Next base: position 18,177 of record CAZNCM010000044.1, read on the forward strand.
GCTCAACCCTGTCTAAGTTCTCGCTTTCCCTACGGAGAAGAAATCACTGTGACCAAACTCCAACGAGTCGGACGAGCAGAAGTCTATTTACGCCAACTGGGATGGCAAAATTTACGAGTGCGTTCAGAAAAAGATACCGCTCGTATCGAACTTCCCCCCGATCAAATCAAGGAATTTGTATTAACGACTGATTTGTCGCAACTCGTCAAAATCTTTCAGGAATTTGGTTTTGTTTACGTCACCTTAGACTTGGAAGGATATCGTAGTGGTAAACTTAATCAAGTCTTAACCCCAGAAGCCCTGGGACAATCCTAAAACTGTCCCCTCAACCCATTCCGACGTTCCCCAACATTAACTCATAAAATGACCCCACCATTAGAATATGGCAGGGAGCAGGCGACAGTTAAACGCTAATCTCATTGTCAGGGAAATCGTAAAACAGACTCCGGTTTAATGTGACAATTTGATGACCGTCCATATTCCCTTCGTCGAAAGTTGGCCTTCGTTGCCAGCCCGGTGTCCCTCATCAGCCAGTAGATTTCAACACCTTTCAAAGAAAAGCTTAAAATTGATTATAAAGACCTTATTGCCTGAACTGACTCAGGTTAAGAAGGATAACTCAGTCCTGTGATTATTTCAATAATATCCTAGTGTCCTACTCTACCCCAAATTCTCAACCGCTCGAACTCGAAAACCTTTTTCCTTTTAAACTCGATCCATTTCAGGAAGATGCGATCGATGCTTTAAATGCAGGTAAATCTGTGGTGGTTTGCGCCCCAACAGGTTCGGGAAAAACACTGATCGGGGAATATGCCATCTATCGTGCTTTGAGTCGGGGAAAACGAGTATTTTATACCACGCCCCTCAAAGCCCTGTCTAATCAAAAATTACGAGACTTTCGAGAACGGTTTGGGGTAGAGAACGTGGGCTTGCTGACGGGTGATCTCTCCATGAACCGAGAAGCCGCCGTCGTCGTGATGACCACCGAGATCTTTCGGAATATGCTTTATGGGACACCCATTGGTGAAGTAGGAACTTCCCTCGAAGGCGTCGAAGCGGTTGTCCTCGATGAATGTCACTACATGAACGATCGCACTCGCGGTACCGTTTGGGAAGAATCAATTATTTATTGTCCTCCCGAAATTCAACTCCTCGCCCTTTCAGCCACCATCGCCAACAGCGATCAACTCACCGACTGGTTGTGTAAAGTTCACGGGCCAACAGAACTGATCTATTCTAACTTTCGCCCGGTTCCCCTACAATTTCACTTTTGCAACACTCAAGGACTGTATCCTCTATTAAATGACTCCGGTACCGAGATCAACCGCCACTTAGAAGCCAAAAAACGACGCAATAATCGATTTGATAACCGTCGTTCTCGTTTCCACAATAAACACAAACAACAAGGTCAAAGCTTGGCCAGTGCCCTCAAGCAATTACAAAAGCAAGGAACTCTCCCGACAATTTACTTCATCTCTAGTCGTAAAGGTTGCGATCGCGCCGTTACCGATCCGAAAATCGAACGTCTTTCTTTTGTCAATTCGAGTGAAGCCGATCGCTTAAATACTGCCATCAACAGCTTTTTAAATGCTAATCCCAAATTAAGACAATTTAAAGCGTTAGACTCCCTGAGTCGGGGAATTGCCACTTATCACTTAGAACTTCCTCCGGTTTGGAGAATATTTGTAGCGGAATTATTTAGAGAAGGTTTAGTCAAAGTTCTGTTTGTTCCTGAAACCTTGTACGTTCTCTATGAACTGCAAGAAGAAGAAATGCTTCCGGCGATTTATTTTATCTTCAGTCGCCGAGGCTGTGATTTAGCCGTTGAAGAATGTTTCTATGCCGTTCACGAACTGGGCTTTATTTCCCTAGTCAATGAAGCAGAAGCCACACTTTTAAGAGAAAAAATCGATATCTTTTGCGCCCACAATACCGATGTTTCTCCCTCTCGTAGTATTGAACCCTTGTATTTGGGTATCGCCGCCCACCATGCTGGAATATTACCCACATGGAAAGTATTAGTGGAGGAACTTTTTACTCTAGGATTAATTAAAGTTGTTTATGCCACCGAAACCCTTGCGGCTGGAATTAATATGCCCGCCCGAACAACGGTAATTTCTAGCCTCTCCAAACGCACCGACGAGGGAATACGTTTGCTAAAACCGTCAGAATTTTTGCAAATGTCAGGTCGGGCTGGACGACGAGGCATGGACTTATTGGGTCATGTTGTTACCGTACAAACCCCCTTTGAAGGGGCAACAGAAGCCGCTTATTTAGCTACCACAGAACCCGATCCCTTAGTGAGTCAGTTTACACCGAGTTATGGCATGGTGTTGAACTTGCTGCAAACCCACAGCTTAGAACAGGCGAAAGCATTAATTGAACGTAGTTTTGGTCAATATTTGTCTACCGCCTCACTCCAACCTCAAGAAATAGAGATGCAGCAACTCAAAGCCGAACTTGCTGATATTGAAGCCAATTTGGGTTTACAGGGAGATCAAACCATAGAAGATCTCGAAACGGTGATCGCCAACTACGAGAAATTACAAGCCCGTCTACGCGAAGAAAGACGCTTATTAAAAGTATTACAAGATCAAGCTGAAGAAACTCGCACAGCAGGAATGTCTCAGGCGTTGGTTTCTGCGGTATTAGTTAGTCTTCGAGGGAAACACGTTTCTCCCAATGCCAGAAACCCCGAAGATCACCCTTTAGCCGCCGTCTTGGTTGCCCAAACCCCGAGTCCCGGTCAAGCCCCGTATTTTCTCTGTTTGGGTCAAGATAACCGTTGGTATGTGGTGGCGGCGTCGGATGTCGTGGCGCTGCATGGCGACTTACCTCGGTTAACCGCAGTAGACTATATGGATATTCCCGATATTCCCTATAAGTTGGGTCAGAAACGCAAAGGCGATCCTCTTAGTGCAGCAATTGCCCAACAAATTCCCGATATACCGATGCCCGAAGTTCCCCCAGAAGTGCAGCTTCAAATGCAGCAAGTCAGGGAGATTGAAGAACAGTTAGAAACGCATCCATTGTATGAATGGGGTAAACCGCAGAAGTTGTTAAAACGTCGAGAACGGTGGACAGATCTCAATTATGAAGTGCGGTTATTACAAGCCGAAATTGAGGCGAATCAAGGTCATTACTGGCAGAAATTTTTAGATTTGATTTTGATTTTACAGCAGTTTGAAGCCTTAGATGAATTACAACCCACTGTTTTAGGTCAGGCAACGGCAGCTTTGCGAGGTGATAATGAATTATGGTTGGGAATTGCCTTGATGTCTGGGGAATTTTATGAGTTGGAACCCTCCCAATTAGCGGCGGCTTGTGCGGCGTTAGTCACTGAAATTTCGCGATCAGATACCTGGACAGATTATCAACTCTCAGAACCTGTACAGTCTGCTTTAGAAAGACTCTGGGGGTTGCGGAAAATGTTGATCAAAGTTCAAAGTCATTATCAAGTGGAGTTTTTGGTGTTACCTGAACGCTGGGAACATCAAAATATGAGTGCGATAATCGAACAATGGGGTCAAGGCGTTGATTGGTTACAGTTAGTTGAACATACGAGTTTGGATGAGGGGGATTTAGTGAGAATGATTAGAAGAACGTTGGATTTTCTCTCCCAAATTCCTCATGTTCCTCATTTGAATAGTAGCTTTAAACAAAAAGCAATGGATGCCAAAAAGTTACTGGATCGTTATCCGATTAATGAAGATGTGGAATAACAGACGGAGAATTTTGTCGGGGATTTCTGCTTTTTCAGTAAACCGTTAACTGGACTTGTAAGGGCAATTAATTGATTAATCGCCCTCTTGCCGATGCGCTAACTTCAATATTAAACCTAAATATTGACTCATTTTACACAGGAGATTAAAAGTCGAAATTAATAATTTATTTAGCCTATTTATTAAAGAAGAAATAATAGTATTCTTATTTTTAAATCAATTGATTTTTATTCGCTGTATCTGTGGGATTATAACATTGGAGATTAAAGCAATAACTCATAACGCAAAAAAATCATAGCGATATTATAAGATCAATTATACTTTATAAAAACGAGGTCTATTCGTGTAGTCCTGAACTGATACGCATGGGGGGCTGAGAATGGAGAAACTGATTGAGTATACCTTCTCGCGCACGCTGTCATTGATCAGTTCCTATTGTCTAATTCTTATTTTTTACTGAATCTTGAAATCTAGGTTAAACTGTAGTCTTGAATACCAGTGTCTTCTCTTAAATCGGATTATTCTCTCAATTTCTCAAAAACTATCTGATTTAACATTTTGAGTAAAAAGAGCAAGTTAGAATACGGTGTCTTCCCCACTAGCTCAAACTCTTGTAGAATAGTGAAGATTTATCTAAGATTTATGGTATTGGGGTGTTTTTTATGATGAAGTTAACCGAATCAGGTTAATTCTCATCAAATTTGAACGGTCATCCCTAGAAATTGGGCTTGACCAACGTGCAACTGTGAGGCAGGGAACGTCGTTAACGCATTAAATTAACAGATATGATTCAGAAGCACTCGCTATCTTTTTTCACACAAGCTTTAGTCGGAACTCTGGCGGGTACATTAATCAGTTGCTGGGTGTTACGTTCATCAACCGCAATGGCAGGTGGAGTGTTGGGAGTAGTTCGCTCTGACAGTGCAACCGATTGGAGCCAGATTGAAGGACGGCTGAAATCAAGCCAAGTTAATTATACAACTGTTGATCTCGATAATATTCGCAGTATTAACGATTTAGCAGGTATTCAAGTTCTGTTTTTGCCGAATGTAGAAGATTTAAAAACAGATCAGATTAAGATTATACAACAATGGGTGAATCAAGGAGGAAAACTAATCGCCAGTGGGCCAATTGGTCAGAAATCTACTCCTTTAGCCCGTCAACTTTTGAGGACATTACTCGGTTCCTATTGGGCTTTTCCATTAAGTAGTGCTGCTCAACCGGAAGCAAAAAGAAATCGTTGTCGAGAACAAATTTGTCGTGATTTAACCGAATGGTCTCCCTCTTTTGAAAGTCAAGGAAGTGTGAATGGGGGTGTGTTAATTCCGTCTAGCTTAGAAAGCTACACCGCAGGCGTTTGGCAAGGAAGCGGCGGATCTCCATCTGTAATTACCACTCGGAGTGCAACTTATATCGGTTGGCGCTGGGGAAGTAGTGAAGGAGCAGATATTGATGCGGTTTGGTTACAAGCGGCAGTAAATCGCTATGATGGCGGGGTTAACCCAGGTTTAGCCGTCAATAATACTCCGACTCCGGTACAACCCTCACTGACAACTCCAAGCCGTTCGGTTGAATCGAATAATACAGTAAGTGAGCCGAGGATTCAACCCGCTGGAAGAAATCGCGATCGCCGTACAGAACCAAATAATACGACAAGAGAAACTGCGGTTCAACCAACGACTCGAAATCAGGGACAGAATACAGAAGCCAATCGGAACTCAGACTCTAATAATACCGCCTCTGATCGTTCTACAGAGCAAACTTCTCGAAATCGAGCCGCTAGTCGAGGGAGTTCAAACCGAGACAACACCCGT